>CAYVQL010000118.1:17632-29931 GCA_964454135.1 uncultured Enterobacterales bacterium
GCGCATGCCCAACAAGCCCCCGACCTCCGCCTGCATTCCCGCCTCGCGTTCTACCGAGGATGCGCGCTCTTCGGGCGTTGCGCAGAGCTCGCCGTCCAGGACGCAGCGGCCGCGCTCCAGGCAGGCCCTCGAAGAGGGGCAGCTGTCGGCCGTGGCCACGCAGCGCCCCTCGCTCTCGAAGCAGGCACCAGAGCTGCCGCAGATCTCGGCCTGCTGGCAGTCGGCGTCGCCCAGGGCCACGCAGGCCTGGCCCTGCTGATGGCAGCGACCGTCGACGCGGCAGGGCTCGGCGCAGGGTAACTCCTGGGTGAGGGAGGCCGAGATGAAGAGGGGCAAGAGGAGCGGCAGGACGAGCATGGGGAGGGCCTCTATCTCGTCGACGTGGAGGGAGGTTCGCAGTGCTGCCCAGCCATACCCGGCAACGAGCGGTCCCAACAGCCCGATCCAGGCGACTCGCGTCCGGTTTACCGGACGGCGGTCAGCCCAGCCCCCCTCCCCCACAAGCTCACCCAGCCTCGCACTCCGGACAGAAGCTGTCACGCCCCTGAGCTCCGCACCGCCACGCGCCCCCGAGGAGCACTCTCCACCAACCCGCACACTCCTTATTGCGCCCAGCTACCCTGCCGAACCCTGTGGTAGGCTCGGCTCCATGGACCTGTCGAACCCACCACCCACCGGGGGACCAGCGCTGGCGACGGCGCCCAGGCCGGACAAGAACGGGGGCCAGAACCTGCGATGACGACCTCGATCCCGACGCTTCTGGCATGGTCGCTGGCAGCCGCTGGCGCCGAGGGGCTGCCCACGCTCTCCCTGCCAGAGGGCATGTCGACGGCTCCATGGAACGGCCCCGCCGGGCTGGCCGGACTGGAGCTGACCGAGCCGGGGAGCGCGGCCGATGTCGAGCTGCGAGCAGCCTCTGATGGCTGGGAGATGCTCGTCCACGGTCCGGAGGGCGCGCTGCGCAGGGCCTGGCTCGCCGTCCCCGCCAGCCCCGCGGGCCGCGCGGCGCTGACCCTGCTGGCCTCCAGCCTGCTGGAGAGCCTGGAGGTCGAGCTCCCCGCCCCGCGCGCCCGGCCCTCCCTGGCCGCCCTGGCCGCCATGGTCGCCGCCGCCCCGTCCATCGAAGCGCTGGACTCGCCGGATCCGCCCATCCAGGAGGAGGAGCCGCTCGGCGCCCAACCCCCGCCCCTCCCCGAAGAGAGCGCCATCGCCGAGGAGCGCGGCGCCGACGTGGCCGTCGCTCCCCCTGTGCCGCCTCCCCTCCCCCAGACGACCACCGACCCCGCCCCGCCCCCGCTCGTCGAGTCCGTGGCCCGAGCTCCCGCGAGCGGGCCTGGCGCAGCGCTGGAGACCGCCCCCCCGCCGCCGGACAGCGCGACGACGGATGCCGAGGGAGACCCAGCGCCCACGGAGACCCCCGCCATCCTCGAAGACAACGCCCAGGTCCCGCGCCACTGGAGTCCTTGGGCCGCGCTGGGCCTGGACGCCTCGTGGCGGCCCGACACGCCCGTCTCCCCCGGTCCCCAGCTGTCCCTGGGCATCCGCACCGACGATCATCTCTCGCTGGGCCTCTTCGTGTCCCGCGGCGAGCACGCCCTGGCCATGCTGGACGGCGACAAGCGCTTCACGGACACGGAGCTGCGCGGCTTGCTGCGCTGGGCTGGCGGGCCGTGGCGGCTCCACCCCCTGGCGGGCCTGCAGCTGGGCCTGTCCTCGCGCAGCTACCGCGGCCCCACCCGCATCGTGGCCGAGAAGACGATCCCGGTGGTCGCCCTGGAGCTGGGCGCCTGCTTCGAGAGCGACGCCGTGGGCATCCTGCCCTCGCTGCGCGCCGAGCGCGACCTGGTGGACACCTCTCTGGTCGAGATCGGGCTGACGACCGAGGAAGAGAGCCTTTCTCCCTGGCAGCTGGAGGCGGGTCTCTCGCTGGTGGTCACCTCTCTGCGGAAAAACTGAACCCGTGGGCCGCGCCCCGCCTCTTCTACAGGTGATGGAAGAGCGGCTCCCCACGAAGAACCAGATCCTGGCTGCGGCCAGGGGCGATCCCCGCGCCCGCGATCGGCTGATGGCCGGCTGGGGTCCTGCGGTGCTGCGCTGGTGCGCCCGCCTGGGCGGTCCGACCGTGGAACCCGAGGACGTGGCCCACGACGTGCTGGTCAGCGCGCTCACCAACCTGCACCAGCTGCGACGACCCGAGGCCTTTCCCGCCTGGCTCTTCTCCATCACGCGACGCGAGGTGGGCCGCCACCGGCGCCGGGCCTGGCTGGCCGCGGCCCTGCCGGCCCGGTTGCGCAGCGTGCTGGCGATCCGACCGCCCCAACCCCGCTCGCCCCAACACATCGTCGAGCAGGCCGAGGCGGTGCGCCTGGTGCAGGACGCCATCGAAGCGCTGCCCGCCCAACAGCGCGAGGTGTTGGTGCTCTGCGACCTGGAGGGGCGCGCCATGCAGGCCGCGGCCACGCTGCTGGGCATCCCCGCAGGTACGGTCAAGAGCCGCCTGCACGCAGCCCGGGCCGGCTTCGAGCGCCAGGTGCGACGCCGCATGGCGTTGCAGCCGGAGCTGGTCCAGGTCGTGCTCCAGCAGGGCGAGGAGGGCTGATGGGCAAGCGCTTCACAGCCCTGCTGCGCCTCTTCGGCCGGTCCACCGAGCCATCGGCGCAGGATCTGCGGCAGCTGGACAGCCGGGTCGCGGGGACGCTGCACCCCCTCCCCTTGCCAAAGCTGCTCCAGCTGCTCCCCAGCGAGCGAGAGGGCGGCCTGCAGCGCGTGCAGCGGCGCGTCGAGGCCACCCTGCCGCAGCGCGCTCCCAGGCGGCCGAGGAACCAGTGGCCCCTGGCCGTCGCCACTGTCCTGTCGCTGGTCCTGCTGGCGCTCTCCATCTGGTATCGCCACCAGGCCTGGCTCGACGAGCAGCTCTTGGCCAGCTCGCCCACCACCAGCGAGCTCACGGCGGATGTGCAGCTGGCCTACACCGGCTCGGGTCACGCCAGCGGACCCCTGGACGCACCTCATATCGACTGGAACCTGGGCCAGCTGCGCGTCGAGGTCGAGGAGGACCGGGGCGTGGACCTGGTGGTCCGCACCCGCGAGGCGCGGGCGCGGGTGCGCGGAACCAGCTTCGAGGTGATCCGCGATACCCTGGGCACTCAGGTGCAGGTGGCCCAGGGCTCGGTGGCGGTCAGCTGCCTGGACAGCCGCGGCGAGCGCACGCGTCACGCCCTGCTGGGCGCTGGCGACGCCACCACCTGCCCGCCCACCAGCCCCTCGGGCCTGTTGGGCCGCGCGCGGGCCCTGCAAGACGCGGGGGAGCGGGCCGCGGCCCTGACCGCCGTTCAGGCCGGCCTCGCCTCCACCTCGGGTGCCGACCCCATCCGGGGCGAGCTGCTGGTGCTGCAGGTGGAGCTGCTCTTCGGCCAGCGGCGCTACCACCAGGCCCTGGCAGGGCTCCGCACCTACCTGGACGAGGGGCACCAGGCGCGGGCCGAGGACGTGCGCCTGCTGCAGGAGGCGCTGCAGGCACGGCTCGAGCCCCAAGACACGGAAGAGGAGGGACCATGAGCAAGCGAATTCTGTGCATCCTGGCCTTGCAGGCCTGTGGGCAGCCTGGTTTTCAGGCGCGGGACAGCGGACCCGCGATCCTCGACACCTCGGGTTTCCAGGAGCGGAGCCCTGGTCTCTTCGTAGTAGACCAAGGCGGCCTGCGTGCCGAGCTGAGCGCGCAGGGCTTGCGGGCCAGCCGCGGGGGCGATGCGCTGCTGCTGCGCTTCGTGGGTTGGGGGCGAGAAGCTGCGGAGCAGCTTGTGCAGGCGGTGGAGCCCGGGTGGGGAGGCTGCGCCGCCGCGGATCACCAAGAGAGCTGCACGCCGCGCGTGGAGCTGCTCCATCCGGGGGTGTTGGAGCACTGGCACGTCGAGGCCGGCGGGGTGGCGCAGGGCTGGGAGATCGAGGGGCGCCCGCAGGGACTGGGGCCGCTGGTTCTCGAGCTGGAGCTCGGCCAGGCCAGCCACTGGGAGATCGAGGGTGACGGGCTTGGGGCGAGGATCGTGGGTATCGGAGGCCGTAGCTGGCGCTACGCCGGGCTGCATGCCTGGGATGCGGGGGGGGAGCAGCTCGAGGCCTGGATAGAGGCCAGCACTGAGGGCTTGCGGCTGTTGGTCGAGGATGGGGGGGCGGTCTATCCGATCGGCGTGGATCCGGTGCTCTCGGAGGAGATCAAGCTGACGGCTTCGGACGGCGGGGAGGGGCACTGTTTCGGCGTGGCGGTCTCAGGCGCTGGTGACGTGAACGGCGACGGCTTCGACGACGTGATCGTGGGGGCCTATGACGTGAGCTGGGCCGGTTCGGCCTACCTCTACCTGGGAAGCGTCAGCGGCATCGATCCCGACAACGAGACCAAACTGTGCGCCCCAGATCCCTACCCTTCGGACTACTACGGCACCGCGGTCTCCGGCGTGGGGGACGTGAACGGCGACGGCTTCCATGACGTGATCGTGGGGACCAAGCAAGACGACGACTGTGGCGAAGACGCAGGTGCGGCATACCTGTACCCAGGCAGCGGCACCGGCATCGACAGCCGAGCCGTCTTCAAGCTGACCGCCACGGATGGCGCGGCAGGAGACAAGTTCGGCAATTCGGTCTCCGGTGCGGGAGACGTGGACGGCGACGGACTCGTCGATCTGATCGTCGGAGCCAAGGGCGACGACGACAACGGCAGCGCGTCCGGATCCGCCTACGTGTACCTGAGCAGCGGCGAAGGCCTCGAGCCCCGAGACGAGATCAAGCTGACGGCCTCCGACGGCTATGAAGATGACCGCTTCGGAATGCAGGTTGCTGGCGCCGGTGATGTGAACGGCGATGGCTACGACGACGTGATCATAGGGGCGCCTGAAGACCACGACCTGGGCAACGACTCGGGTTCGGCCTACGTCTACCTGGGCAGCGCTGAGGGGATCGAACCGGACAGCGAGAGCAAGCTAAACGCCTCGGATGGCTATTACTACGACAGCTACGGCTACTCGGTGGCGTCCGCGGGGGACGTGGACGCAGACGGTTACGGCGATGTGATCGTGGGCAGCTACGGAGAGGACGATGACAACTCCTCACACCACGCAGACCACCAAGGCGCAGCCTACGTGTACAGGGGAAGCGCCAGCGGCATTGACATCAGCAGCGAGTGCAAGATTGTCGCCTCGGACATCGAGCTCGACGATCTGTTCGGCTTCGACGTCACGGGTGCGGGAGACGTGGACGGCGATGGCTACGACGATGTCATGGTGGGTAGCTATGGCGATGACGACAACGGCGCCGAGTCCGGTTCGGCCTACATCTACCTCGGCAGCAGTAGCGGAATCGATCAGGCCAGCGAGAACAAGCTGCTCGCCTCGGACGGTGCGGAGAAAGACTATTTCGGCAGATACCTCTCAAGCGCCGGCGATGTGAACGGTGATGGCATCGACGACGTGATCATCGGTGCCTACGCTGACGAGGACAAGAGCGCGCCTGACGCTTCCGGATCAGCCTACATCTTCCTGGGCACCTGCACGGCCAGCACCTGGTACGCCGACATGGACGGTGACGGTTATGGCGACACCACCGACACCGCCAAGGCCTGCGGACAGCCCTCAGGCTACGTCGCCGACGCCAGCGATTGCGACGACGACGACGCCACCATCCACCCCGGCGCCAGCGATACCTGCGGCGACGGCATCGACTCGGATTGCGACGGCAGCGGCGGCCCCACCGACGACGAGGACGGCGACGGCCTGAGCTACGCGCAAGAGCAGAAGCTGGGCACCGACGACTGTAACGCCGACAGCGACGGCGACGGGTTCGACGACGGCGACGAGGTGGAGGCGGGCAGCGATCCCAACGATGAAAACTCGCAGCCCGAAGACGGCAGCGAGCCCGGCGACACGAACGCACCTGGGGATAGCGCCGACGGCGGCAAGCAGGATTGCGATGGCTGCTCCGCGCAGGGCACGCAGACGGGCTTCGGCTGGCTGGCGCTACTGGGGCTGGCAGTATTGAGGCGCAGACGCGTACGCCGCCACACGCCGAGAAGAGGAAGGGCCATGATCAGCTGGACCCTGTGCATCGCTCTGGTCTTCGTATGTTCCTGCCGGAAAGACATCATCGAGTTCGTGGACAGCGGCGTCACCGAGATCGACCAGGAGGCCGACAGCGACACAGACGCCGACAGTGATACGGATGCGGACAGCGACGCCGACACCGATGCGGATGCGGACGCCGACAGCGATGCCGACACGGACGCGGACACGGATGCGGACACCGACACCGACTGCGAGTCGGGCGAGATCTCCGACCACCAGGGCATCGCCATGGCGCTCATCTGTCCGGGAACCTTCACCATGGGCAGCCCCGATGACGAATCCGGTCGCGACTGGGACGAGGACCAGCACGAGGTGACGTTGACGCGCGGCTACTACATCGGGGTCTACGAGGTGACCCAGGACGAGTTCAAGAGCTTCATGGACTACCAGCCCAGCTACTTCAAAGGCTGCGATGCCTGCGCTGCGGAGAGCATGAACTGGCACGAGGCGACGGCCTTCGCCAACGCGGTGTCGGACGCGGCCGGGTTTGCCCCCTGTTACGCCTGCCAGGGCAAAGAGAGTGCAGTCAGCTGCGAGTTGGAAAAAGCCTATGGCACCCCCTACGACTGCGAGGGCTACCGGCTGCCCACCGAGGCGGAGTGGGAGAACGCCGCCCGAGCCGGGACCTCTGCCGCCTTCTCCAATGAAGGCAACCTCCTCGTACACGACAATCACTACTGTGGCGGCGACGTGCGCCTCGACAACGGTCTCTACCTCGACGACATCGCGGTCTACTGCGGCAATGACACCGGCGGGCCGGCCGAGGTGGGCAGCAAAGACGCCAATCCCTGGGGCCTGTACGATGTGCACGGCAACGTATGGGAGATGACCCAGGATGCCATGGCGGGCGACTACGAGGAAGATGCCGAAGATCCCTGGGAACCGTTGACGTACTACGGCGACGGAGGCATAGTCCGAAGCGGCTCCTGGGCAGACAGGCCGGAGTGGATTCGCTCTGCGTCGCGCGAGCACTTCACGACCACGTACGGGAGCACCAGCATCGGCTTCCGCCTGGCCCGCACCGAGTAGGGCCGCCTGCCCTGGGCACCAGCGGAACGGGGCGACACTCCCACAGAACAACAGGTGCGCCCAACCCACTACGCCGGACATGCTCCGACGAGCTTGACAGATCACCACCCTCGCTGCATGATTAACGGGCAGATATGCAGCGAGGTGATCGATCTCAACGGAATACTACCAGCGCCATCTCCAACAACGCCTCTCCGCCCTGTCAGCTCAAGATGGCCAGGGGCAGCGGCGAAAGGTGCACTTGATCCTGGGAGCCAGGCAGACGGGAAAATCGACCCTGCTGCGCCACGTCATCGGCGAGTCCGGACAGGCCTTCGTCGTCAACCTGCAGGACCGGCGGTTGAGGCGGCGATACGAGGCCGATGATGGCCTGCTGCTACGCGAGTTGGAGGCCGCAGACGGCGTGCGGACCGTCTTCATCGACGAGCTCCAGAAAGTGCCCGGCCTGCTCGACGACGTCCAGTACCTGTACGATCAGGATCCCGACCGCTTCCAGTTCATCCTCACCGGGAGCTCGGCCCGCCAGCTGCGTCAGAAATCCGCGAACCTCCTCCCAGGCCGCGTCCACACCTCCTTTCTGCCTCCGGTCCTCCAGGCGGAGCAGCGGGAGTGCGAGCTCCTCTCCCTGCCCATGCCGGCGGGCAGCAGATTTCCCTCCAGGGACCTTTCCAGCTTGCTGCTCTTCGGCAGCCTGCCCGGGCTCTGCCACGAGAGCCCCGAGTCATGGGCCGAGACCCTGGCCGGCTACGTGGAGCTCTACATCGAGAACGAGATCCGCCAGGAGAACATCGTCGGCGATATGGGAGCTTTCGTGCGCTTCCTGCGCCTGGCGGCGCTGGAGTCCGGACGGAGCGCGAACTTCACCAAGCTGGCCCGCGCCGTGATGGTGGCGCCCAACACCCTGCGCAACTTCTACCAGGTGCTCGAGGACACCCACGTGGGCCTGCGCATCCCACCCTTCGGCCGCAGCCGGAAGCGCATCCTTCAGGCGCCCCGGTTCCTGATCTTCGACCTGGGCGTGCGTCACCTGCTGGCGGGGCTGCCGCTGAACGACGCCATCCTACAGCTCGATCCGGGCCACGTGTTCGAGCAATGGGTCCTGGCCGAGCTCCACCAGCGCTGCCTGGCCCACGGCAGGGGCTACCGGCTGTCTGCCTGGAGGACATCGACCGGAGCGGAAGTGGATGCGATCCTGGAGACGCCAGACGAGGTGATCCCCGTAGGGATCAAGTGGACGCAGCGCCCGGCGCCATCCGACGCCAGGCACGTGGAGCGCTTCCTGGATCTGCACCCCGAGCTCGCCCACAGGGGCTATGTGGTCTGCCGCTGCGCGCGCAAGCAGGCCCTGACGAAGCGCGTGACCGCGCTGCCCTGGGATCGCTTCTGAGGCGCTTCACCGCAGCCCTCCGACCAGCCCCCCAAAGAAAAACCGAACCCCCGCTCCGCCCCGCGCCTCTTCTACAGGTGATGGATGAATCCCTCCCCCCGACGCGCGCCGATGGCAAGCTGTACCCAGCAGAGGAGCGACCATGAAGCCCTGGATCCTCGCCAGCGCCCTGACGCTGGCCATCGGCTGCCGCGAGGACGTCATCGAGTTCGTGGACACCGGCGCCCCCATCGTCGACCACGACAGCGAGGGCGAGCCCACGGACGAGGACTGCGACGACGAAGAGATCCCCTACGACGGCATCGACAACGACTGCGACGAGAGCACCCCCGACGACGATCTGGACGGCGACGGCTACGACCAGGACGAGGACTGCGACGACGAGGACCCGGAGGCCTGGCAGGTGGGCAGCTACAAGGGCGATGTCACCCTGGACAACATCGTCGGCTTCTGCGATGGCTACTGCGTGCGCGATGTGGAGGGCTACGTCTCCATCGAGAGCAGCGAGCTGGAGAGCCTGGAGGATCTGCGCTGCGTGGAGAGTATCGGCGAGTATCTGAACATCGACGACAACGATGGGCTGGCGGATCTGACTGGGCTGGAGAGCCTCGGCTCGGTCGGCAGCGGCGTCTACGTCGAGAACAACGATGGCCTGTTCGATCTGAGTGGACTGGAGGGCCTCACTTCAATCGTGTACCTGACGATCAGCTGCAACGCTTCACTGACAGCCCTGACCGGTCTGGGGAGCATCGAGACAGTCTGGGTTCTCAGAATCTACGACAACGACGCCCTGATCGACCTGGGCGGCCTGGAGAGCCTCACCTCTGTCGTCGTCGACCTCACCGTTGTTTACAACGACACGCTTCAGAACCTGGGTGGGCTGGAGAGCCTCGCCACGATCGGAAACAGCGCCTATGCCAGCTCCCATATTTCTGGAAACAGCGCCCTGGAAAACCTGAGCGGCCTGGAGAACCTCACCACCGTCTCCGGAGATCTGAGCATCGAAAGCAACGACGCCCTGGTCCACTTGACAGGACTGGAAAGCCTGTTTTCAGTCAGCGAAGACCTGGAGATAAGAAACAACGCCGCCTTGGTCGACATGACGGGTTTGGAGAGCCTCGAGTACGTCGGCGACTGGTTCAGGATTTCAGAAAACGGCAATCTGGCAGACCTGAGCGGCTTGGAGAACCTCGGCCATGTTGGCGAGACCGGCATCTACATCCACGACAACCCAGCGCTCGTCAGTCTGGCGGGATTGGAGGGGCTGCGCTCCATTGGGGGGTATCTCGACGTGGCCGACAACAGGGTACTGGCAGACCTGACAGGCCTGGCCAACCTCAGCTCGGTCGGAGGCTCCCTTTGGCTGTACCGCAACGACACGCTGACGGACCTCGCGGGACTGGAGGGGATTTCATCCCTTGGAAGCTCGCTGGTCGTGCGTGACAACGGCGCTCTCCTGGATCTCACCGGTCTCGAGAGTCTCTTCTACGTCGGCGAAGCCCTCGAGATCGAGAACAACGCCTCACTCTCCGACATCACCAGCCTGCAGAGCCTCACGGAGGTCGGCTCCATCGTCATCGATAACAACGGCATCCTCCAAGACCTCGCGGGCCTGGAGAATCTCTCCACCATCATCGTCGACCTGGACATCGAGAAAAACGCATCGCTTGTCGACCTGACGGGCCTGGAGAGCCTTGAGTACGTCGGCGGCGATCTCGACGTCGTGGCAAACGACGCCCTGACGAACCTGGCGGGGTTGGAGGGCCTCGCACGGGTGGTCGGCAGCGTTGAGATCTACGACAACGCCACGCTACAAGACCTCAGCGGCCTGGAGAACCTCAACGAGATCTCGACCGACCTGACCATCGACACCAACGCTACTCTGAACGACGTCAGCGCGCTGCACAGCCTGCAGCAGCTGGGCCAGGACCTGATCATCACGAACAACAGCTCCCTGGCCACCAGCGACGCCGAGGCCCTGCGCGACGCCATCGGCTCCATCGGTGGCGCGGTGCTCATCGGCGGTAACGCCCCATGAAAGCCTCCCACCTTCTTCCTCGGGATCTCCCCATGCCCTGCGCCATCGCCCTGCTGCTGACCCTGCTGGCCTGCCCGCCCAAGAGCAAGGACTCGGCTCCCGAAGACTCCGCGCCCCCGGCCGATGGCGACGGCGACGGCTACGCGGCCCAGGATCAAGGTGGCGAGGACTGCGACGACCAGGATGCGACCACACACCCAGGCGCAGACGAGCTCTGCGACGGCTTGGACAACGACTGCGACGGTGAGGTCGACGAGGATCCCATCGATGGCCAGACCTGGTACGCCGACAGTGACGGTGACGGCTTCGGCGACGACGAAAGCGCCACCACGGCCTGCGACGCGCCCAGCGGCCACGTCTCAGCCGCTGGCGACTGCGACGACAGCGACGCGGCGATCCATCCCGAGGCCACCGAGATCTGCAACGAGCTGGACGACGACTGCGACGGTGCCATCGATGACGAGGACGATGATCTGGACGCCAGCACCACCACCGAGTGGCAACGCGATGCCGACGGCGACGGGTACGGCTATGCCAGCGACGTGCGGAGCGCCTGCAACCAACCCTCGGGCTACATCCCAGTGGGTGAGGAGGACTGCGACGACGGCGACGCCGCCATCCATCCGGGGGCCAGCGAGGACTGCAACGACGGCAGGGACGAGGACTGCGATGGTCTGCTGGACTGCGAGGACGGTGACTGCGCCCTGGACCAGATCTGCACCGGCGAGACCGATTGCGGCGATGGCGACGACAACGACGAAGACAGCTACGCCGACTGTCAAGATCCCGACTGTTGGAGCGAGACCTGTCACCCCGACGGCGTCTTCGCGCGGGTCAGGGAGGGGTATGGCGCGCTGGAGGTCATGTCCTTCGGGCATCTCTGGAAAGAATGCCTAGGCAAGAACACCCCCTACTACGGCGCCATGGACATCGATTCGACCTGCGAAATGCAGTGGGTGGCCGGCACCGTCTGGGCGGCGCCCAGTGGCGCAACGACCTGGCAGACCTGCAATTGGTCCTATTGGGATGGACAGCTTCGGCGCCATGTGGACATCATTCGTAGCCCATGGGTGGGCGGCACCTGGTCCAGCGCCGACTACAGCCGCAGAGGCTTCCGTGTCGACACGGGCTGCGACGTCGACTCCTCTTGGTTCCTGCCAAGCAAGCTGGAGATCGGCACGGGGACGGCCCACACCGCTTCCGGCGCCGTCTGGCTGCGCGGCCCGGGATGGATGCGACGCTCGACCGTCACGGACGAAAGCGAAGATGATGGCAAAGGTTGCATCGAGTACGAGTACTACCTCCACCAGACCTGGTCCTTCGACCACCTGACAACCGGCAGCACCATCTACGCTGCGACGCCTTGAGCTTCCCCCAACCGCCATGGGCCGCCGAGCAGCCGCGCCGGCCCACTCCCCTCCTGCAACATGCGGACTCGGTGGCGACCTGGACACGTCCAGCAAGCCGGTTACCCTGGACAAGGCGCCGACCACGCCGAACCCCAAGGGCACTCCCGCCTGAGGCCCATTCCGGGGCAAACTGGACTCAGTCCAAGGTCGTCAACCTCGGTTGAACCAGCACCTCTCGAGGAAGGAGGCGGACTTCGCAGAGCGGTGCGGAGGTTCCGACCATGGCAAGAAACAAGAGGCGCACCAAAGCTGCGCGAAAGCGTGTCACACTCACGGGCGAGAACTACACGACGGCCCTGATGCACGTCGACGCGAAGCACCGCAGG
>CAYVQL010000119.1:0-29886 GCA_964454135.1 uncultured Enterobacterales bacterium
CCAACGCCTCCTTCGCCCGCTCCGCATCCGGATGATCCCCGCCCTCCACCGCCCGCTCGAAGCATTGCCGCGCCTCGGGCTTCTTGCCCGTCACCTTCAGCAGCACCCCCAGGTGGTAGAGCGCGGAGGGGTCGCCAGGCTTGATGCGCAGAGCTTCGCGGTACAGGGCCTCGGCCTCTTCCACGTCGCCGTTCAGGAAGCGCTGCTGGGCCTCGCCCACCTTCTCGCCGGCGGCGTGGATGAACTCCACCTCCACCAGGGTCTTGACCCCCAGGTTGAGCACCAGGGCTCGCAGGGGGCCGGCCCACCAGAAGGAGACCACCTCGGTGGCCACCAGGGCCGCCAGGGGGATGTCGGGCAGGATGGGCTTGCCCTTGTACTTGAAGCGCACGCGGGTGTAGCGGCCCTGCTCCAGGGCCTTGCCCAGCTTCTCGCGCAGCTTGCGGAGCTCTTCGTCGAGTCGCTCGGGGTCCAGCTCCACGCGCAGGTTCTTGTACCAGCTGCTCTTGTCTTCCGGTGCCATGTCACCTCCGGACTTCACTCGTCCAGCATACCTCTTCCCCCTACTACGAAGTCGCGCACCCAGGGTATTTCGCAGCGCTCGGTTTCCTTCAGCGTGCCCATGTAGGCGATGCCCTGGTCGCGGACCATGGCGAAGCGGTCAGCCACGGTGAAGGCCGAGTCCATGTCGTGGGTCACGACGATGCTGGTGACCCCCATGCGGGCCTGCAGGTGGCGGATCAGGCCGTTGATGCGGCGGATGTTGATGGGGTCCAAACCCGTGGTGGGCTCGTCGTACAGGATCACCTCCGGGCCCACGGCGATGGCGCGCGCCAGCCCGACCCGCTTGCGCATGCCGCCGGAGATCTCCGCCGGGTAGAGGTGCTCCACGCCAGGCAGACCCACCATCTCCAGCACCTCGCCGACTCGCGCCTCGATCTTCGCCGCGTCACCCCAGCTCTGCTCCAGCAAGGGGTACTTGATGTTGTCGGCCACGGTCATGGAGTCGAAGAGCGCGCCTCCCTGGAAGAGCATGGCGATGCGCTGTCGCAGCCTGGCCAGCGCGGCCGCGTTCATGGCGGTCACCTCTTCGCCAAAGGCCGTGATGCTGCCCTGGTCGATGTTCAGCAGGCCCAGCAGCAGCTTGAGCATGACGCTCTTGCCCACGCCCGAGCCGCCGATGATGGTCAGGGTCTCGCCCGGCAGCACGTCCAGGTCCAGCCCGGCGTAGATCACCTTGGGGCCGAAGGCCTTGCAGACGCCGCGGAAGCGGATCACCGGATCCTGCGCGACCGTCACCTGCTGCGGCGTCGAGCTAGCCATAGATCGCCATGAAGAGGTTGGTGAGCAGCCAGTCGGACACCAGCACGGTCACGGACACGTAGACCACGGTCTCGGTGGTGGCGCGCCCCACGCCCGCGGTGCCCCCCTTGGTGTGGGTGCCCATGTAGCAGCCGATGATGGCGATGGCGTAGCCGAAGAAGACCGATTTGCCCAGCCCGTGCATCAGGTCCGAGATGCGGATGGTGTCGATCACCTGCTCCCAGAAGAAGCGCACGGTGATCCCCACCTCTTGCATCACCACGATCATGCCGCCCACACAGCCCACGATGTCGGCCACCATGGTCAGCAGGGGCAGGGCGATGGTGCAGGCCAGCACCCGGGGCAGCACCAGCTTCTTGACCGGGTCGGCGCCGAGACAGTGGATGGCGTCGATCTGCTCGGTGACGGCCATGGAACCCAGCTCGGCCGTGATGCCCGAGGCCACGCGTCCGCCCACCAGCAGGGCGGTGAGCACCGGACCCAGCTCGCGTACGATGCCCAGGCTGACGAGCTTGCCCGTGTAGAGGCTGGCGCCGTAGGCCTCCAGGCCCACCGAGAACTGCAGCGCCATGACCATACCGGTGAAGATGGCGGTCAAGAAGGTGACCGAGAGGCTGCCGATGCCTGCCTTGTCCAGCTGGTCCGTCAGCGCGCTGAGCTCGAAGGGGCGCTTGAACAGGGCCCGCAGGGTGCGCAGGCTCAGCAAGCTGATGGCGCCCAGGTGGCCCACGAAGCGCATGAGCGCGTTGTCGGTCAGCGAGGACGTCTGGCCGCTCAACTGGGTTCTCCCAGGGTGTGGAAGGCGCTCACCACCGCCCAGTAGGAGTCCCAGCCAGCCGGGAAGTTCGCGGGTGGCGCGATGTAGACCAGGTCGTAGCTGCAGTCGCCCTTCTTGAGCACCACCGCTGCCACCTGCACGCCAGCGCCGTCCAGCTCGCCGCGGCGCACAGCCAGCAGGGCGTCGCGTCCGGCCAGGCTGAGCTGGCGCTCTTCCAGGTCTTCGACGTGCGTCAGGCCGTGCAGCAGGTGGGTCATCATGTTGGGCAGCGGGGCGTCGTGGTAGCGCTTGCCGCAGTTGCTGTCGGTGTAGATGGTGGCAGCCAGCTGCGGGTTCCACCAGGCGCGATCAGCGCCCCCCGGCTTGACGCGGGTCCACTCGGCCGGGTTGGGCAGGCCGGTGTTGTAGCGCCCCTCGGCGCGCTGCGACCTGCGCAGGTGGCGCGATGTGCAGGCCGCCAGCATCACCAGGAGCATACATGCGCGCAGCCCGCCGCTGCTCATGCCCGTGCCCCCTCCGAGGGGACGCCTCCGGAGATGGCGTGGCCGTTGTCCGCGGCCTCTTCCACGATGCGCATGAAGACGGACTCCAGGTCGTCGTCGCCGGCCGCGGCGCTGGCGCGCAGCTCCTGCACCGTGCCCAGAGCCACCAGCTGGCCCTGGTTGATGATGCCGATGCGGTGGCAGACCTCCTGGGCCACCACCAGGGTGTGGGTGGACAAGAAGACCGTACGCCCGCTGGCGGCGATGCTGCGGAAGACATCTTTGATCTGGCGGGCGCCGTGGGGATCCAGGCCCACCATGGGCTCGTCCACGATCAGCAGGCGCGGCTCGTGCAGCAGGGTGGCGCAGAGCACCAGGCGCTGCTTCATGCCGTGGGAGTAGCCCTCCACGAGGCGATCGGCGAACGGTGCCAGCCCGAAGCGCTCGAGCAGGACGCGCCCCTCTCGCCGCGCCCCGGCCCGTTCCAGGCCGTATATGCCGGCAATGAAATCCAAGAACTCCGTACCCGTGAGCTTCTCGTGCAGGTAGGGCCTGTCCGGGATGAAGCCCACGCGCCGCTTGGCTCGCTCGGGCTCGGCCAGCAGGTCGATGCCGTCGATGCGGATCGAGCCAGCCGTGGGGGGCAGCACGCCGGCCAGCAGGCGGATGGTGGTGGTCTTGCCAGCGCCGTTGGGACCGAGGAAGCCGAAGACCTCGCCCTTGCGCACCTCGAGATCGAGGGGGTGCAGGGCCTGGAAGCGCCCGTAGCGTTTTTCGAGCCCTTTGACCTCGATCACGGCGACTCCTGAGGGAGAGCGAAGGTAGCACGTTGGGGCGCGTCGGGGCTCTTAACGCGACTCGATCACTTCCAGCGTGAGCTTCCCCATCAGGCCGATGATCTCCACCTGCCGATCCAGGTCCCCCTGCACCAGCTTGATGTGCGTCGCGTCCGCCGGGAACTGTCCGAAGGTCGGGTCCAGGGGCACCCAGCCGTATTCCCCCCCGATGTGGACCTCGGGCCATGCGTGGTAGTAGAAGGAAGGTTCCGTCGTGATGCGATCCGAGTAGACCAGCCCGGCCGCGATGCGTGCCGGCAGCCCGGCGGCGCGGGCCAGGGACACGTAGAGCGCTGTGTGCTCATTGCAGTCGCCCTGGCGCTGGCGCAGCACGTCCAGGCCGTTGGGCACCGAGAGCACGGGGCGTTTCTCCACGGCTTGGAAGACCCAGTCGTTGATGGCCTGCGCGGCGGACTTGCGGTCCGGCAGCTGGCCCACGATCTCCAACGCCTGGCGACGGATCTCCTCGTGGTCGGCCGGCGCCAGCAGGGTGGGCTGCAGCGCCTCGCCCATGGCCGGGTCGAGCTCGTCGGCTTCCAGCTCGGCCAGCCCGGGCAGGGCTGTTCGCCCCTGTTCCTGCCAGATGGTGCCCTTGAGAAAGCGAGGATGGCGAGGAAGCTCCTCGACCAGCGGCGTGCGGATCGTGATCCTGGCCCCCTCCACCTGTTGGACAGGGGGATCGTGGGGGATGCGCTCGGGATCGGCGCCACTGAGCGCCACCTCCAGGAAGCTGGTCTTGCGAGCCTGCCGGATGGGCCTGTTCAGCTCTACCGAAGCCATGGCGATCAGGTCGGCCGGCTCGGTGCCCTCCAACAGGCCCTCGGCCTCGGCGCGGGTCATGCGCACCATGGACATGCCCAGGCCGCCCTCTTCCCGCAGGGTGTCGCCCGCCGGCGTGATCAGGCGCCGGCTCTCCACCCCGGCGAAGCGCGTGGTCAGCCAGTAGGCTTCCTCGGCCGTGCCCGGGATCAGCTCCACGCCGGTGACCTCCACGTCCATGGGCTCCTGGGACAGGGTGACCGGGTCGAAGTAGGGCACCTGGAAGCGCTTGCCCACGGCCAGCTCGTCGCGGGTCAGGGCTGTGGGCAGGGAGAGGGAGAGCTGGGGTGGCGCCTCGATGGGCAGCGTGAGGGACTGCACCTCCCCAGCCTGCATCACCTCCATCACCAGCTCGGTCTCGCGCACCTCGCCCCGCACGGCAAGGCGTACGGCCTCGGAGGACATGAAGAAGTCGAAGCGCAGCAGGCGCCCGTCGGCGTCCGCCTGGGCCGTGCCTGCGGTCATCACCTGGCGGATCTCGCCCATGGAGATGACGCGGAACACGCTGCGCCCCCGCAGCAGCTGGCCGCCATCGTGGGTGGCAGCGCGGCTGTTGGTGGCGTAGCCCACGGGCTGCTCCTCGAAGAAGATGCCCATCCACTGCTCGTTGGCAGGGCCGCTGATGAGCGCGTCGGCGTCGATGGGTACCAGCGCTCCGGTGGGTTCGTTCTTCAGCAGGACCCAGGCGAAGAGGGCCAGCCAGCAGACCACGGCCGCCACTTCCAGCGCCAGCAGGCGACGAGACGAGGCGAGACGAGGGCTGGACAGAGGCGCTCCAATCACCCTGGGGGGCAGCTGTCCGCAGGGGGTCTTTGGGATAACATGACCTGGGCTGCCTAGAAGCAGCCCAGGAAGGCCGCCCACGATGAAATTCTCTGTCTTCGGAGTTGCGGAACCCCTCTCCGGCGCTTCCCCCGTGGCGCTGCGCCAAGTGCGTGAGCTGGGCCTGTTCGGGCTGGGGGAGTGCGAGGACGAGGGCGACGATGGGCAGGCCGCGGTGGAGCTGGCCTGGAATGCCGTGCAACGCCACCTGGGCTTGCACGTGGACCTGATCGAGCGCTTGCGCGCGGAGCCCGATGACGAGCTGCGCGCCGAGCTGCTACGCGCCGTGGAAGAGGCCCTGCTGCGGGCCTCCCGCGAGCTGTTCGCGTTCTCGCAGCGCAGAAAGAAGCCGCTGGGCGTGGGGATCGGCTTGTTCGTGCACGTCGGCCGCGAGGCGGTCGTCGCCCACGTCGGGCGCGGTCAGATATTCCTCTTGAGGCGCGACCTGCTGCATCGGCTGGCGCAGCATAGGGCCGGCAGGAGCCATCCGGTCGAGGGAGAAGAGCGCTCGACCTTGCACGCGCCCTTGATGGGGGAGGGCGGGGAGCTGCAGATCGACAGCCTCTGCCTGGATTCCTGGCCCGGGGATCGGCTCGTGCTGGTCTCATCGGCGCTGGCGGACCTGGTGGAGGACAACGAGGCCCGCAGCTTCATGGCGGGTCTGTCCATCGAGAAATGCGCCCGTGCCCTGGTGGCCCTGGGACGGGAGAAGGGTGCCCATTGCGCCCTGGGTTCCATGGCGCTGCGCGTGCCGGGCGACGCTCCGGGCTTGCGGCCGCGCGTGCTGCGGCTGCTGCCTGTACTGCGAGAGATCTCGCTGCTGGCCTACTGCAGCCAGGCCGAGCTGCTCGATGTGGCGGCCGTGGCGCGACCGCAGCGCCTGCCTGCGGGTTGGCGCATCTTCTCGGAGGGCGACGCGGGGCAGGAGCTCTACCTGTTGGTGGCCGGCGAGGTGTCCGTGGTCAAGGACGGCATCGGCGTGGCGCGCCTGGGTCCGGGCAGCAGCTTCGGCGAGATGTGCATGCTGGACGATCCGCGGCGCTCCGCTACGGTGGAGGTGCTGCGGGCATCAGACCTGCTGGTGATCCCCCGCGACGCCTTCTTCGGGCTGCTGAAGGGCGATCCGGCCCTGGCCGTGAAGATCCTGTGGAACATGCTGCTGCGGGTCTCAGGGAACCTGCGAGCCACCACGGCCATGATGGCGCGTCTGGTCGGCACCGGCGACCTGGAGGACGTGGACTGGGAGGACACGGACTGGACGGTCTGAGGCGTGGGGCTTAGTGCAGCATCGTGCCGAAGCGATCGAAGCGCAGGCTGCCCAGGTGCAGCGGGCCCCCGCTGCAACGATCGTAGGAGAGCCAGACCACCAGCGCCTTGCCCTTGATGTAGTCGAAGGGCACGCCGCCCCAGCGGCGGCTGTCGGAGGAGTTGTCCCGGTTGTCGCCCATCACGAAGACCTGGCTGGGCGGGACGGTCTCGGGGCCGTAGTCTGAGAAGGGCATGCCGAAGCCCACCGAGTTCAGCACCTCGTGCTCGCGGCCGTCCAGGGTCTCGATGAAGAGCTTGGCGCCCTCGTGGCGGCAGTGGTCGTCGATGAACTCGTAGCTGTCCACGAAGCGCTTGGGCTGTTTCTCGCCGTTGACGTACAGCACGTTGTCGCGCACCATCACCTCGTCGCCGGGGATGGCCACCACGCGCTTGATGTAGTCCAGCGAGGGATCCTCGGGGTACTTGAAGACGATGATCTCTCCGCGCTGAGGATCGTCCATGGGGATCAGCTTGTACTTGGTGAAGGGGACCCGGATGCCGTAGCTGAACTTGTTGACGATGATGTAGTCGCCGATGGCCAGCGTGGGCACCATGGAGCCCGAGGGGATGCGAAAGGGCTCCGCCACCACGGAGCGGATCACCAGCACCGTGAGCAGTGCGGGACCCCAGGTCTTGAGCAGGTCCCAGAACCAGAAACCGACGCGCTCCCCCATGGAGTGGTCGTGCTCGCCCTTGACGAGGTCCTCGAGCGGGTCTCGTTCGGCAGCCAAGTCCTCTTCCTCCTCTGACGCGGCGCGGATTTTTCGCGCCCGCGAGTTGTAACACTCCTAGGGCCCAGGCGGGCGGCTTGTTGGAACCCCTGGGCCTCCACTGGGATTCCGGTGCGGGTTAGTTGGGGCTCATGCACTACCAGGCATTCCAGGAACGCCTCGGCCGCCGACTGCTGGCCGTGCCCGAACAGGACGCGGCGCTGCAGGAGGCCCCCCTGCGCGCCGCGGTGGCTGCCGTCTTCCGCTCGGGCGAGCGCCACGGGCCCGAGCTGCTCTTCATCCGACGGGCCGTCAAGCAGGGCGATCCCTGGAGCGGCCACGTGGCCTTCCCCGGGGGACGCGTAGAACCCACGGACGCGGGCCCGCTCGCTGCGGCCATGCGCGAGAGCCGCGAAGAGGTGGGCCTGGAGCTGGAGGCCTGCGGGCGCCTGCTCGGCATGCTGCCCATGCACCTCACGCTACCCATCAAGGGGCGCGTCACCGGCGTGCGGCCCTTCGTCTTCGCGTTGCGGCAGGAGCCCGGGCTGGCCTTGAACCGAGAGGTGGCCGCCGTCTTCTGGGTGCCCCTGCAAGACCTGGCGGACCGCGTGGGGCGCGGCACCATGACCTGGCGCTGGAAGGGGCGCGAGCTGCCGCTGCCCTGCGTGCGCATCCAGGGGGAGCTCATCTGGGGCCTCACCCTGCGCATGGTGGACGACCTGCTCTGGCGCTGGGAAGGTTGAGCTCGTGTTCTCCCCTCTGCTGGCGCTGCTGCTCGCCGAGAGCGCGTTGGCCGAATCAGCAGGGCCCTTGCCGGCGCTGGAGGCCCTGGACCGCGGCCCGACCTGCGCCACGGTCCTGCTGCGCAGGGCCTGGCGCCAGGCCCAGGCCAGCGGGAACGAGCGGGCCCTGGCCACGGCCCTGCGGGCGCGTGGCTTGCCCAGCTGGCCATGGCCCGCTCAGCGGCCGCCGCCACCCGCGCCCATGCCCGACAAGGCGACCCGTGACCTCTACGAGCTACCCCACGAGCTGCAGAACGATGACTTCGTCGTCCGCTGGGGGGACGAGGGCGGGGTGGGCGAACAGGACGCCGCCCTCCTGCTCGAGGCTGCGGACGCGGCCTGGATCCACGACATCGACGTGATGGAGCTTCCCGTTCCCTACGGCAGCGATAGCTACAAGTTCAACGTCTATATCGGCGACACGGGTTCGGGCGCGCCCAGCGCCCATGGCGCCTCGGGCTACTACTGGACCGACAGCGAAGGCTACCCCATGGTGGTGGTGGGGCTGGACAGCCTGGATGACGAGGAATGGGCCGCCTCCACCGTGGTCCACGAGTTCTTCCACGCCGTCCAGGACGCCACGGGGAACTACCAGGGCGCGGCCGGGGACTGGTTCTGGGAAGCCTGCGCCATGTGGGTCGAGGGGGAGATCTACCCGGAGAACCCCTACTACGCGGCTTTCCTGATGGGCTTCGCCTTCCTGCCCCACCTGCCGCTCTCCTTCTTCGACTACCCCGATGCCGGAGAGCTGCAGGAGTACCACCAGTACGGCGCTTTCATCTTTCCGCGCTACCTGAGCGAGATAGCCGCGGACTGGACCCTGGTGCGCGATGCCTGGATCATGGGCAATCCCGAGGGGGATCCCCTGGAGACGCTGGACCAGGGCCTGGAGGGCGAGCTGCTGAGGGTCTGGGGGGAGTTCCTGGCCCACAATGCCACCTGGGACTACCAGGACCAGGCGCTCTACCTCTGGTATCTCGACTACTACGCCGACTGGTACGAGGATCTGGGCCTGGCGCGGACCCTGTGGGGCGCGGGCTCGGCGGACTGGCTCGCAGCGGGCGAGCACCCACCCCAGGCCTTTGGCGCCAACTACGTGCAGCTGCTGAGTCCCGACGCCGGAGAGCTCAGGCTCGATTTCGAGGGCGACGCCCTGGGCAGCGAGGGCAGCGCCGCCAGCTGGCAGGTGGGCCTGGTGGTGGAGGGCGGGGAGGGGCCCGCCTACCACCCCATGGAGCTCGACGAGGGCGTCGGGCAGGCGATCCTCGAGTTGACGGGTGCCGAGCACGCCGTGCACCTGGTGGCGGGTAGCGGATCAGACCTCGTCGTGGATGGGGAGAGCTTCGACTATCGCTACTGGCTGCGGGTGGGGGACGAGGCCGAGCCGGAAGACGCCGAGGGGCAAGAACAGGCCCGCGCCTGCGGCTGCCGGGGCGGGCCTGGTGGCGCCCTGGGGGCTGCCGCGCTGGGGCTGGCCTGGCTGGGGAGCGCGGCGCGCAGGCGCACGGGCCCGGTGGGGCCTCAGGGCTCCGGGGCCAGCTCCAGGACCAGCACGCCGTCGCCGTCATCGAAGACGCGTCGCTCGGCCAGGGGCTCGTAGAAGGAGGCGGCTTTCTCGGTCCACTGCTCGCCGTAGACGCCCATGTCCAGGGCCACCCAGCGCAGGCCCTTCTTGTACAGCCACTTGCGGCCCATGGCCCGGTCCGCTTCGCCGGCTTCGTCGGTGGCGCTGGGAGGCGGGTCCTTGTCCGCCATGCCCGGCAGCGCCAGATCGTTGGTGTCGCGTATCAGGCGCGCCGCGTCTTTCGCCATCCCCTCTCGTTTGCTCAGCGTGAACAGCGATGGGCAGCAGTGGATGGGCCTCTGGTGGACCAGCTGGAAGTAGAGGCAGTCCACGGAGCGCAGGGCGTCGCTGATGTTGGCGAAGACGGGCAGCTCCATGCGGTGGGTGTTGGGGGGGCCAGGACGAATGGTGGGGAAGATGATGGCGGCGCCCTCGGTCGGCCGTTCAGCGATCCAGCGTGCGAAGCTGACCTGGGGGAAGCTCGTCGTCGTGGCGGAGTCCAGGTAGGGCTGCGTGGCCACCAGCGCACTGGCGACCAGCAGCGAAGCGCCGACGCCCACCAGGGTCAGGGGCTCGCCGCCCCTGGATTGGGCGCTCAGGCGTCGCCGCAGCTGCCCCAGGCCCCAGCCGGCCAGGCGCGCCAGCCCGATGCTCCCCGCGATCGAGAAGCTCATGGCGGTCGGAACCAGCCACCTGCGGGGAAAGCGGATGCCCGAGAAGGGCTGCAGCTCGGATAGCTGCTGGTTCAGTGCGTGGAACATCGTCCCCAGGTGCTGGCCCAGCGCGGCTCCTGGCTGCCCCAGGGCGGCCTGCAGCCACCAACCCAGCACGCCGGGATTCTCGCGGTTTGTGCCCAGGGCCAGGACCAACATCAACGTGCCGGCCAGCAGCCAAGGCAGGCTGCGGGGCAGACCGGCCAGGGCCAGCAGCAGCATCGGCAGCAGGTAGAGCGTGGGCAGCAGCGCCGGCGTCAGGTTGCCGTAGATGTCTCCTTCGGGTCTGTTCTCCAGGTTCCACCAGGCCTTGAGGTCCACGCTGTTGCCCGCCAGCTCCACGGCGGCGGCCTGGGGCGTGTAGTCCTGGGGCGCCAGGGAGAACTTGCTGTAGAGCAGGGCGACGCCCAGCAGGCCGGGGAGCGCCACCAGCGCGCTCACCAACAGGCGGCCCAGCGCGGCGCGCCGCGAGATGCTCAGAGGCGTAGCGAACAGCAGGGCCAGCAGGAAGAATGGTGCCAGCACCATGCCGTATACCGCGGCGTAGGGGGAATCCAGGGCCACGGTGGCGGTGATCAGACCGGTCAGGATGGCGTAGCTCCAGCGCCCGCTGCGGGCCGCCCGCCAAGCGCAGGCCAGGGCCAGAGGAAGGCCCCACAGGGCGAGGTGCTCCGGCGTGCCGTCGCTGACCGCGTGCTGCAGCATGGGTTGCGCCATCAGCGTGGCCCCCGCCAGGGATCCGATGGGCCAGGAGCCCGTGACCTCGCGCGTCAGGAAGGCCAGGGCCAGACCGGTGGCGGTCAGCAACAGGCAGGTGGAGGCGGTGTATCCGAGAAACGGGCCCAGCAGCCAGTTGACCGGCGCCAGCAGTACGGCCGAGGCGAAGGGCAGGGGAAGCACACGCACGCCGGCCGGGAAGTAGACCCGGGCGGTGTGAATGGGATCGGGAAGCGCCCGTGCCACGTGGTTGAGACCCCAGGCGCCCCGGATGACATCCGACTCCGCCGGCCCGGGCAGCTCCGTGACTGGAGAGAAGACCGCCGGCGCGTACAGGGCCAGCGTCCACAGCAGCAGCCCGGCGCTCACCACCAGCGGGTGTTTGTGGTTGCGCAGCCACGCCGCGACCCGGGCGGCCGCCCTGGCGGACGGCGCGGGGGGTTGGGGCGGGGAGGGGCTGGCTCGATGGGTCATGGAGTGCTGGGCTGAAAAACTTGCTCGACAAGGATAGCTAGATGACCTCGGCAGAAATGGCAAGCCATTTCTGGCGCTCCGCACGCCACGCTTCGCGTGGCCCGAGGCCATCTCGTTCTTTTTCTTGGGGGGCTTTGCCCCCCAACATGCGCACTACGTCCGTCTTCGTCGCATCCCCCCGGCCGCTCGCGCGGCCGAACCCGCTTCGCGGGCCCTATCTATGCCTTTCGGAAGTACCTTCGGCACTTCCGAAAGGCATATCTGGTGACAAGTCTGTCGACCCGGTGACATTCGCGTGCCATCATATGAGACGGCAGGTGCAGGACATCGCAAGGAGGAAGTGCCTTGGAGCATAGTGCAGCGATTGCCGCGGTTTTTCTCGGCGTGCTGGGGTGCGCGCAGGAAACCGAGCTAAGCAACACCGACGACGGCGGAGATCAGCAGGTCGGGAACGGCTTGATGGAGTTCTCGCCGGAGCAGATCGAGTTCAAGGACCTGGAACAGGGGATCACCAGGAGCGTCAACCTCACGATCTACAGCAAGGGCGAAAACGCCCTGATGGTCTACGAGGTGCGCATCCTCAACAGCGGTGAGGGCGTCTTCTACGTCGAGGAGAAGGAGGACCTCTCCCTGGCGCCGGACACCGAGGCCGAGTTCCCGGTCACCGCCTCCATGAGCGACTGGGCCAAGGCCGTGGAGGGCAGCCTGCGGGTCAAGACCAACGACCCCGACGCCCTCACCGTGGAGATCCCGCTGATCGGCTATCCGGCGGCGGACTTCTACGGCGAGACGGGGGACTCGACCCTCTAGGCTAGTGTTCCGAGCCCTCTGGCGCGGGTTGCGGCTCGGTCTCTTCCGGCTCTTCCGGAGTGGGCTCGTTCTCTTCGGCGGGGGCGGGCGCCCGTTTCTTCTTCGGCTCGAACACGTAGCGCGGTCGCGCGCGCCAACCGGTCTTGGGGAAGAAGGTCCGGCCCTTGTAGCGCAGGGTGCGTACGTTTCTGTAGTTCTTTTCGAGTCCGTACTTGAACTTGGCGCTGGCCAGGATGACGGCGTCGTAGCGTTCGGCGGCCAGGGCGCGATTGACGCAGCGCGCCTCGTCTTTCAGCGGGCTGAACTTGTGGGTGATGTCCCAGAGCGCGATCAAGGAGAAGCTGGGTTCCTTGCCCACCAGCACGGGGTAGTAGGGGCTGTGGGGCATCAGCACCGGGCCATCGTAGGCGGCGATGGTCTCCAGGGTGCGCTCCCCCGCCGCCACATCAGCCGCCGTGGGCTGGTATTTCTGGGGTGACCAGCGCTCCAGCCAGGTCTGGCCCGCCAGCAGCGCAGCGCAGGCCAGCAGCAGCCAGGGGCTCTTCCAGCGGCGCGTGGCCTGGCCCAGGGCCAGGGCCGTGGCCAGGGCCAGCAGCCAGAAGCCGGGGATCAGCACATTCAGGAAGCCGCCGTGGTGGCCGCGCATCAAGATCACCAGGGCCAGGCCCGTGCCGCCGGTGGCGCTCCAGTAGAGCAGCGGGAAGCTGCGCTGCCGGGCCAGCAGCAGGGCGGCCAACGCGGCACCGCCTGAGGTCCAGCTGACCGCCAGTGGCAGCTGATCGTCCGCGCGGACCTTGAAGAACACGAAGAGAACGGCTGTCGCCACCATCCCTGTCAGCAGGCTGGCCGACCAGTAGAGGGCGGGGGGCCTGTGGTGCCGCAGCAGCAGCAGGACGGCCAGGGATGCGGCGGAGAGCGCCCAGGGGAAGGCCAGCGCCAGCTCTTTCTCGCAGCCCGGAAAGGCGCGCTCGGCCACGATGGGATGGCTGGCGGGGACGCCCAGCAGGTAGGTGAGGAAGAAGCCGTCGGTGGCGAGCTGCAGCGCGATGACCGCCAGCAGGGCCGGGACTGCCGACCAGGCTACGAAGAAGGCCGCCCTGCGCCAGCCGTGGGCTCGCCACAGGGTCAGGGCGATGGGCAGGCCCAGGATGGCGAAGCTGTGCTTGGTGAGGAAGGCCAGCACCAGCAGCAGCCCCCCGGCGCAGAGCCCAGCGGGCGTGGCGCGCCGGCAGAGCAGCAGGCTGCCAGCCAAGAGCGCGATCAGCAAGCCATCCGAGCGCACCAGGTCGAAGAAGGCGCCGCTGTCCTCGTAGCAGCTCAGGAAGAGGGCGGCGGCGCCCAGGCCGAGGGACCAGCGATACCCCTCCTGGCGCACGACCAGCACCAGCAGCCCGGCCCCCAGGCAGGTGCCGGCGAAGCTCACGGAACGACCCAGGGCGTAGCTGACCTCCAGCAGGCGTCCCAGCCAGCCCACCACCCAGGCGTAGAGGGGTGGGTAGATGTACGGGATGAACTGCGGCGTGGGCTCCACGTAGATGGATTGGCCCTGGCTCACGCGCAGCGCATGGACCAGCATTCCCCCTTCCATCCACTCCAGATCGAAGCCGTAGCCCACCCGGGCGCGGAAGGTGATCCAGAGCCACCAGGCCGCACCTGCCAGCGCGGTCAGGAAGATGGCGTCCGCCAGCAGGCGGAGGGCGGTGCGCAGCTTGCTCATGGCTGCGGGTTCTATCCCGTCGGTGGCCAGGTGCGCCCCTGCCAGGGGGCGAGAACGGGTGCCATGCACGACCCCTGGATAGAGGGCCGCCATGGCGAAGCCCCTCAGCGAGACCGAACCGGCTGCCGGCGCACCTGTGGAGGGGCGCGATACCCACGTGGTGCCCGAGGGCGCCGAGCCCGAGCGCTTGAACCACTACGCCGCCCGCGTGCTGGCGCGCATCGCTTCGGTCAGCCACGCCTACAAGGCCGTCAAGCGCGGGGAGCTGACCCTCAACGGCGCCTGTGTGGAGCCTTGCCGCCGGGTGCGCGCCGGAGACCGCTTGGTCCTGCACGCCGGCGGCCGGCGCCCGCCGCCGATCTTCCCGCTCGAGCTCGAGGTGGCCTACGAGGACGAGCAGCTGGCGGTGGTCTGCAAGCCCGCCGGCATTCCATCCAGCGGGAATCGGCACCGGACCCTGGAGCACGCCCTGCCCCCCAACCTGCGCCCCTGCTCGGCCGTGGACGCGCTGCCCTGGCCACGCCCCGTTCATCGGCTGGACGCGCGCGTGGGGGGCCTGCTGCTGGTCGCCAAGACGGCGCAGGCGCGCGTGGCCCTGGGCAGGCAGCTGGAGGCTCGCACCATGCGCAAGCGCTATCGCGCGCTGCTGCTGGGGCGCCTGGAGGGAGAGGGCGAGGTGGCCCTGCCCGTGGGCGAAAAAACGGCGCTGACGCGCTATCGCGCCGTGGATTGGACGCGCAGCCTGCGCAGCGACTGGCTGACCACCACGGATCTCTGGCCGGTCACAGGTCGCACGCACCAGTTGCGGCAGCACGCCCTGGCCCTGGGGCATCCCGTGCTGGGAGATGAGCTCTACGGCATCGAGGGGTGGATCCTGCGCCGGGCGGGCATCTTCCTGTGGGCGGTGGAGGTGGCCTTCGACCACCCGCTGCAAGAGGGGGGGCAGCCGCGCAGGCTGCGCGTGAGCATGGACGAGCCTCCCAAGTTCGAGAGCCATCGTCGGCGAGAAGCACGGCGTTGGCGTCGTCATCGAGAAGTGGACGGAATTTGACCGGATAAGGGTGTTGCCGAGGGCGCCTTGGCGCCTACATTGGCCGGGCCGCCCCATCCGTCGCCCTCGCGCGGCCCCCCTCCTGGCTCCACCTCATGCCTGACCTGCTGCACCTGCTCAAAGCGCGCTTCGGCTATCCCGGCTTCAGGGACGGGCAGGAGGAGGTCGTTCGCACGGCCACGGCCGGAGAGAGCTGCCTGGTGGTGATGCCCACCGGGGCGGGCAAATCGCTCTGCTACCAGCTGCCCGCCCTGGCGCGAGAGGGCACCACGCTGGTGGTGTCTCCGCTGATCGCGCTGATGAAGGACCAGGTGGACGCGCTGCAGCGCAAGGGCATCCAGGCCACCTGCATCAACTCCTCGTTGGATGCCGCAGAACGGCGGGAGCGCATGCAGGGCCTCCGCGCAGGTCGTTGGCGCATCGTCTACGTCGCGCCCGAGCGCTTCTCGCCGGGCTTCTTGGCCTCTCTCGAGGGCGTGGAGCTCAGCATGCTGGCCGTGGACGAGGCCCACTGCGTGTCCCAGTGGGGGCATGATTTTCGTCCCGACTACCTGCGCCTGGGCGCCGTGCGTCGCGCGCTGGGCGAGCTGCCCACCATCGCCTGCACCGCCACGGCCACCCCGCGCGTGCAAGACGACATCGCCCAGGTGCTCGGGCTGCAGGACTGCCGCAGGTTCATTCGCGGCTTCGACCGCAAGAACATCGCCCTGGAGGTGATCTCCTGCCCCTACGTGTCGGGCAAGGCGCTGCGCCTGGCGGACCTGGTGGTGCCCGGTCCCTCCCTGGTGTATTGCGCCACGCGAAAGAACGTGGAGCGCGTGGTGCGGGCGCTGCGCGATCGAGGCGTCGCCGCGGGCATGTACCACGGCGGAATGGACCACGAAGACCGGGTGCGGGTCCAGGATGCCTTCATGGAGGGGCGCATTCCGGTGGCCGTGGCCACCAACGCCTTTGGCATGGGGGTGGACAAGGCGGATATCCGCTGCATCGTGCACCACGACATGCCGGGCACGGTGGAGGCCTACTACCAGGAGATCGGGCGTGCCGGGCGCGACGGCAAGCCCTCGCGCGCGGTGCTGCTGCACCACAGCTCGGATCGCCGGATCCAGGAGTTCTTCATCCTGATGTCCAACCCGCCCGCCGAGCAGGTCGAGGCGGTGCGGGCCGAGCTGCAGCGCTGGATGCACGCCAGCGGTGAGACGAGGTTGCAGTTCCCGGTAGAGGAGCTGGCCCGCGTCCTGCCCTCCGACGCCGGGGGCGAGCGCGCAGCGGCGGCCTGCTTGCGCGTGCTGGCGCGCCAGGGCTGGCTGCGGCGCCTGTCGCCCCGCGACAATGCCGGGCAGGTCACCTTGACCGGCGTCGAGGCGTCCAGGTTGCGGGGCGTGGCCGCCCAGGTCTTCCAGGCGCTGCGGACCAGCCTGGGGGGGCGACCCGCGGTCACCCAGGCGATGGATCCCGAGCACTTCGGTCGCCGGCTGGGCCTCGAGCGCCAACAGGTGGCGGCCGCCCTGCGCAGCCTGCACGGCAAGGGCCTGCTGCGCTACGTGGCCCCGCGGCGCTGCGGCGGTGTGGAGCTGCTGCGTCCGGACGCCGAGTTCGAGCTCGACGCAGAGGCCCTGAACCGGCAACGTCAGCACGAGCTCGTCAAGCTCGACCGCATGGAGGACTACGTCCGCGCGGCCTGCAGGCGGCACTACCTGCTGTCCTACTTCGGAGAGCGCCCCCCTTACACGCGCTGCGGCACCTGCGACGCCTGTCGTTCCGGCAAGCTCGGTCCGCAGGCGGCGCGCAGTCTGTCCGCCGAAGAGGAGACGACCGTGCGCATGGTGCTGTCATGCGTGGGCCGCATGCGCGGCGACTACGCGCCGAACATGGTGGCTCGCGTGCTCACCGGCAGCCAGGAACGGGTCGTCCTGGGCATGCGTTTCCATCGCTTGAGCACCTATGGCCTGCTCTCCAGCTGGTCCGTGGCTCGGGTCGAGGCGATCATCAAGGAGCTGGTCCGTGCCGGAGCCCTGGAGCGCCGCTACGTCACCCGCGCGGTGGGCGGGCGGGAGCGCAGCTACGGCGTGGTGCAGCTGACCGATCTCGGCCGGCGCGTCATGTGGCAGAAGGCTCCTGATTTCCAAATGGCAGTTCCTGACAATCCATGCGCTGTCGCCAAGCCAGCGGCCGCGCCGCTGGAGAACTCGCGATTCTCCAAGGACTTGATGAGCTATCTCAAGGATGTGCGGCGCCAGGTGGCGCGCGCGGCCGACGTCCCTGCCTACGTGGTGGCGCCCAATCGTACGCTGGAGGAGCTGGCTGCCAAGCGACCGGTGAGCCGAGAGGCCATGCTGCAGGTCCACGGGATGGGGGACAAGCGCTACAAGCGCTACGGCAAGGCCTTCGAAGACGCCATCCGAGCCTGGGGCGACGCTTGAACCCCGTTTTCCGACAAGACCGTCCAGCAGTCTTTTCTGGTCGTCGTCTGATTGCCCGCCTTGCTGCGGAAATAGCCCTTGGGTAGAATTGAAATCGGAGGGAGCTGCGATGAGGAGCCTGAGGGATATGGATCGAGCGAACGGAGCCAATCGAGAGAGCCTCCGGATTGCGTGGGAGATTGGCAGAGCCGCACGCTGGGGTCGTCAGTCCCAAGTGGTGGTTTCGAGCTATTTTCTTTGCTCTTCGCCGATCCTCCCGCCTCTCGCTTGGGAACAGCGCGCCGATCTGCAAGCCGGAGAAGGCCCGATGAGGCAAATATCCTGCAAAGGAAGTGATGAGTTGCCGATGGGCGTTGGAGATAAGCCCTGAACGCGCCATCTCGGAGGTTGACATGGCAAAGAGGAAATACCGTCGCAAGTCGAAGCTCGATCCCTACATCGACCGGGTCGGGATCCTGCCCGATCGGCAGATCGCGGAGCTGGCCGGGGTGACCTCCGAGAACGTGCGCGCCTTCCGCAACCGTCGCGGCATTCCTGCCCGCTGGCGTGGAGAGGGGGAGCCCCTGGCCAACGAGGAGGAGATCCTGGCGGCGGCGCAGGCTGCCGGAGTGTCGACGGTGCCAGGCAAGCGTAAGAAGAGCCTGCCGCGCGTCAGCGACCCGGCGCTCCCGGCTGGCGCTGGCGGCCCCGTGGCCGTGGCGCAGGGCTACGTCGTCACGGTGGCCTGCGGGGACGAGGAGAAGGAGTTCGTGGTGGTGGGCGCGGACATCGCCCAGGCCTCTGCGGTGGCGTTGAGCAGCCTGCGCGCCCAGCGGAACGACGGGCGCGTGCTCTGCGTCCGTTTCCTGGCGGATGCGCTGCTGGGTTGAGACAGACCGGTTCGAAGACAGGCCGGGCCTGCTCCTCAGTCGAGCCCCCTCAGAAGTCGCACTCCAGGCCTTCCTCTTCGTCCTCCGCCTTTTGATCCGACAGCGCGATGGAGCATTGATCCTGCATGTCGGCGCTGGCATCGGCGTAGGAGTTCTGCATCGTCTCGCAGTCGTACTCCGGATCGTCTTCGTGGCACGCGCAGAGGTAGTCGACATATTCATCGCAAGGCTGGTACATGCACCCTGCGACCAGGGTCGCGGCGGACAGCAGCACCGCCAATCCCGGCCCGCGCACCTGACTGGCTCTTTTCACCAGATCGTGACCGCCATGGCACCTCTCGTCATGTCTTCGCATCTGGCTCTCCTTGCACCTGTCGCCTCTCCATGAACCTGCCTGGAGAGAAAAGTCCATATCACGCGGAGAAGAACCATGGGCGCTTCCTTCGATGGCGAGATCGTGTTGGTCACCGGGGCCACCAGCGGGATCGGGCTGGCCACGGCCCGCCTCTTCGCGGCGCTCGGCGCCCACGTGGTGGGGACGGGGCGCGACCAGGGCCGGCTGGCGCAGCTGGGGCGCGAGGTCGATGTGGCGCTGACCCTGGATGTGACCGAGCCGCGGGACGTCGAGCTGCTGCAGGCGCTGATCGAGGATCGCTTCGGCCAGCTGGACGTGCTGGTGAACAACGCGGGTATCGGCCTGTTCCGATCCTGGGACGAGACCTCCGTACGAGACATGCGGCGCGTCCTGGAGGTCAACCTGCTGGGCGTGGCGCGCGTCACTCAGGCCCTGCTGCCGGCCATGGTCAAGCGCGGTCGCGGCAGCGTCGTGATGGTGGCCAGCGTGGCCGGCAAGCGCGGATACGAGCGCCAGACCGCCTATTGCGCCAGCAAGCACGCCCTGATCGGCTACAGCGAGGCCCTGCGCCAGGATCTGGGGGACAGCGGCGTTCGGATCTGCGTCATCTGCCCGCCGGCGGTGCGCACGCCCTTCTTCGAGACGGCTGGGTGGCCCGACTTCGAGAAGGACTTTCCGCGCATCAACCCCATGAGCCCCGATCAGGTGGCCCGCGACATCGTGGATGCCGTGGCCCGCGGCCAGCGTCAGCGCATCCTGACGCCGCGGGCCAGGCTGCTCTACCTGGCCTCCCAGTTGGCGCCGGGCGCGCTGCAGGCGCTGCGGACCCGGCTGCGCTAGCTCAGGGAACCAGGTCGGCTGCCTCGCGCGGACAGATCTTGTAGGCCTCGTAGCCGTAGTACAGCGGGCCGGTGACGCTGCTGAAGGACTGGCCCGGCTGCAGGTCGTGATCGTAGAACAGGTCGTCGATGTTGATGTCGTAGTTGGTCTCGACCTCGTTGTAGCCGTCCGGTTTGCTGGTGATCTCCACGTCCTGCAGTGTGATCAGCGCGCTCTCGTAGACCTCCCAGTCCTTGGGGGCGGAGTCCAGGCTGGTGGCCACCGCAGCGGTGGTGGTGCCCAGGTCGTCGATGGCAGTGGGCGTGATCTCCAGCAAGCCGTAGTAGTCGGTCAGCGAACCCGTGATGTCGAGCATGGCGCCCGGCTCCACGTCGAACGAGTCGCTGCCGATGTAGACGGCCAGGCCGCTGTTGGGGCCGCCGCCCTCGTCCTGCACGAAGAAGAGGGCCTCGTCGTAGGTCAGGCCGCTGGTCGCCACCACGCCCGAGAGGGTGACGTAGTCGCCTTCCTCGAAGCCATTCTGCCGGATGTCGGCGATGGTGCGGTCCTGGGGCGGGTTGCCCGCGCTGCAGTTGTCCTTGTCGTCGTCGTCGCGCGGGTTGAGCTTCCACTCCTTGTAGTTGTACTCCACCAGGCCGGTGATGGCGTCGCAGGCCGAGCCATCGGCGCCGCCGTAGTCGTAGAACATGTCGTTCAGGTCCACGTTGCAGGTGGTCTCGGTCTCGCCGTAGCTGTCGGGGTAGCCCACCATCTCGATGCCGGGTACCGAGACCAGGCAGCTCTCCCACTGCTCCATGTCGGTCTCGTCGCAGGCGAGCTCGTCGGTGGTGACCTCGCCGCTGCCGGTGATCTGCACGTCGTAGGCCGTGGCGACGGAGATCTCCGTGAAGTCGTAGTACTCGGTGACCGTGCCCACGATGGTCACCTCGTCGCCGATCTCCACCTCGAGATCCTCGACCGTGGAGTAGAGGTAGATGTACATGCCGCTCCAGGGGCCGCCCCCGGGATCCTGCACGAAGAAGCCGTCACCTTCGGCGGTCAGCTCGCTGGTGACGATAGCGCAGTCGATCTGCACCTCTTCTTTCTCCATCTCTTCGGCCTGCTGGATGTCGGCGATGGTGATAGCACTTTCGCATCCACCCGTGCCGCCGCCGTTGGTGTTGTCACTGTCTTGCTCGCCCGGGTCGGTGCCGCATCCCACCGCCAGAGAGCTGAGAATCAGGATGTAGAGCTTCATCGCCGTCTCCATTCCTTTTGTCAGGGAGCCTGCGGGCGGTTCTTACTCGGAGTCGCGTTCCATGCCAAGTCCTTTTCCGCAGCAGTCCGCCGGCAGCGCCCCGGCCCTGGAGGTGCGCGGCTTGACGCGGCGCTTCGGGGCCCGCATCGCAGTGGAGGGCTTGAGCCTCCGTGTGGAGCAGGGGGACCTGTACGGTTTCCTCGGTCCAAACGGGGCCGGCAAGACCACCACCATGCGCTGCGCGCTGAACCTGATCAAGCGCGACGCCGGTGAGGTCTTCATCTTCGGCGACGCCCATCCGGTGGGGCAGCGGCGCTTCGTGGGCGCCATGGTGGAGACACCGCGCTTCCACGAGTGGATGACCGGCCGCGCCAACCTGCGCCTGGCCTGCGCCTACGCGGGCCAGGGCGGTCCCGAGGACATCGAGCTGGCCCTGCAGCGGGTGGGCTTGCGGGATCGGGCGGACGACCGCGTGCGCACATACTCCCACGGCATGCGCCAGCGACTGGGCATCGCCCGCGCGCTGGTGGGGCGGCCGCGCCTGCTGATGCTGGACGAGCCCACCAACGGGCTGGATCCCCGGGGCATGCGCGAGGTGCGCGACCTGCTGCGCGAGCTCTCGCGGCGCGACGGGCTGACCGTCTTTTTGTCCAGCCACCTGCTGTCCGAGGTGGAGCTGCTCTGCAACCGCGTCGGCATCCTTGACCAGGGTCGGCTGACGGCCGAGGGCGAGGTGGCTGAGCTGGTGCGCGAGCTGGCTGGCGACGAGGCCATCGAGGTGGGTGTGGGCGATCCGGCGCGCGCGCGCTCCTTCCTGGCGAGTCAGGAGGGGATCGAGGTGGGCGGCGAGGGCGACGCCGGGCGGCTGCACGTCATGCTGCGCGGCGTCTCCGTGTCCGAGCTGACGCGTCGGCTGGTGGAGGATGGCCACGAGGTCTCGGCGCTGGTGCCACGCGGTCGCAACCTGGAAGAGCTCTACCTGGCCAGCACACGGAGCGAGCAGTCATGAACTTCCCCGCTCATTTCCACAAGTTCTTCCTGGCCGAGTGCTCCAAGACCCTGCAGCGTGGCAGCGGCGTGGCTGCCATCTGCGTGGCGGGCCTGGTGGCCGCGCTGACGCTGCTGGTGCTCTGGCTGCCCGGGCACCTGGGGGGCGACGCGGTGATCAACGGCCAGTCCGCAGCGGATCTCTTCCAGCCCAGCGGCGTGATGGCCCTGTCCTGGTCGCTGAAGGCGCGCAATTTCTTCCTGCTGCCCCTGCTGCTGTTGTGGGCGGTGGGCGCCAGCTTCACGGGCGAGATCCGCGACCACACCCTGCGCGCCCAGCTGGTGCGCCCGGTGCCCCGCTGGAGCGTGCTGCTGGCCAAGCTCTGCGCCCTCTCCGTGCTCTCCGCGCTGACCCTGGCGGCCACTGCCGCGCTGTCCGGTGCGGTGGGCGCCGCGCTCTTCGGCGCCGAGGGGGAGTGGGGCGTGGTCCTGCTGGGCTACGCCGCCAGCTGGCTGTCCGACATCGGGCTGCTGGCCATGGGCATCCTGGTGGCCCTGCTGGTCAGGAGCGTGGCGGGCGTGGTGGTGGGCGTGATCCTGTTCCTGGTAGTGGATCTGGGCGCCCGCCTGGTGCTGCAGGGGGCCGAGGCCTTCCTGGGCTACACGGCCGCGGGCACCATCCGCAAGTTCATGCCCGGCGAGGCCTTGGCAGCCTGGGAGGGCTACGGCGATGCCTGGAACTGGGTGTCTTTCGCGGGGCTGGGCGTGCTGATCGCCTTGGCGCTGGGGCTGGCGTTGCTGCGGTTCCGGAGGTTGGATGTGGCTTGAGGGCGTGGTTCGGGCTTAGGGTCCCTGTTCCACAGCCTCCGGAGCAGAGAACCATCCCCAGCGCTCCCCCCAGGTCAGGCCCATGGCCGCCACCCAGGCCACGAAGAAGAGGACCGACACGGGCAGCGTGATGCGCAGCACCTGCCTGGCTGCCAGGGGCGCCTTGCGGCGCCAGAGCAGCCAGGTCACCCAGCCCGTCAAGGGGGTCAGCAGCAGCTCCACCAATAGCAGCAGCCAGAGCGCGTTGGAGGAGAGCGTGCCGCCGGGGGGGCCTGATGTGTCCAGGGCCTGCAGGTCGCGCAGGCTGGGTTCCGCGGCCCAGTCCCTGGGCTCCGTGGCGCTGGGCTCCGGAGCCGCTCCTGGCGCTGCCGGGGCTGGCTCTTCGGTCTCCTGCGGAGGGGGGCGCCGCCGCCGGCCGGGGACCGCCAGGATCAAGCCGGTGCGGGCACGTGCCAGCAGCTCGGGGGGCGGAGAGAGCCGCTCGCCGGCTCGGATGCGTCTTGCGGCGGCGTCGAGCTCGGCCGGGCTGAGGTGGTGGTGGGACAGCAGCCAGGCCATAGGGCGCTCGTCGCCTACGGGGACGTGGCCGCAGCTGCGGCAGGGGATCAGCGGACCGGTCTTGGTGGCGCCACAGCGTTGACAGACGGCTTTCATGTTCCTTCGGCTTGCTAGCCCTCGGGGCTAGCCCTCGGGCTCCCGAGGCGGGCGAGGTCCAGCAGCTTCGACCCACAGGGCGGTCCGCGGTTCCGGCTCGCGGGGCGGGGGCGGCAGCTGGCGGGTGGCGGGCCGCCGGACGCCCAACATGAAGACCTGTTCCAGGGGGGAGCCCGCACCCAGGGCTTGCTCGTCGAGCCAGGCGAGCAGGGGGGCCGGGTCTTCGCGCGTGGCGCCCGGGTGGCGCAGCAGCAGGATCTCGGCCCCCGAGAGGTGGGCCGCGCTGACCAGGGCCAGCGCCTCTTGCGCGGTGGCGCCCGCCCAGTCCAGGGGCATGCCCTGGGCGCCGAGCACGACCCGCGCCGTCTCTCCCTGCCAGCGAACGGGGCGCGGGGCGTCGAGCTGAAATGGCTCCGCCTGCAGGGCCGCCAGCACGGCGTCGTGGGCCGCCCGACGCTGCGGGTCGGGGGACAGGGCGGCGTCGAGCCAGGCCTGGGCGCCCCTGCGGCCGCAAGGCACGTGCAAGCGCCCGGCCAGCCCGCGCAGGAAGGCCGGCAGCCAGGCGGGGCTGTCCTTGCCTGCCACCGGGATCTTCTCGCCGCCCAGGCGTACGGAGAGCGGCGCCACGGTCAGCGTGGTGAGCGCCTGGTTGAACAGGTAGCCCACCGCGATGGTGGCGGTGGCGCCCTCGGACAAGGCGCTCACCAGGGAGGGATCCCGCAGGGCCTGCCGTCGCAGCAGGCGGAACTGGGGCGGGTCGAGGACCAGAGACAGCTGGATGCGCAGCCTGCGCTGGTCGCCGGGCTGCAGCAGCGCGCGGGCCGCATGGGGAGCGGGCCAGCTGGCGTGGTCGGGCAGGGGCTGCCCGACGATCTCCACCTCTTGCGCCTCGCGCACGAAGCCCAGCTGCGTCAGGACGCGGCGCAGGTCTTCGGGATCGAAGGCGGCGAAGAAGAGCTCTAGGGCCATGGCGAGCTGCTCGAGAGCCGGACCCGGCCCGTCCAGGGAGACGGTCCTGTCGAGCTCCTTCAGGCGCGTCTCGTCGTTGCCGCGGAATCCCTGCGTTTCGATGTCGGTGATCCACATTCCTTCGCTCTAACCAGGCGTGGAGGATAAGGACCGCTCATGCTCATCTGGCCCCTGCTGGTCTCCGCGGCCGTCGCCCGCCCCATGCTCGGCATCGAGGTGGTGCCCTTCTCGCGGGGCGACCTCAGCTGGGTGCTCGAAGACCGCAGCTCGGGAACGGCCGTGGGCGAGCTCGACGGCATCCTGCAGCCCTCGGCCACCTTCCACGGTGGAATCCAGCGCGGCAAGTACGCCCTGCTGGCCGGGCTGGCCGTGGCTCGCCTGACCAACACCACCTGGTCCGCCAACAGCTCCACCCAGACGCACGTGGGCGCGGTGCGGCCCTCGCTCTGCTATCGACGCTTCCTGGACTCGGAGCTGGAGGCCGGGCGCGCCGCGTTCACGGCCGAGCTCGGCTTCTACGGCGTCATCCCGTCGGCGCGGGACGTCTCTGACAGCTACAGCGACGAGGAACAGAACGATGCGGACGAGGGCGCGGCCTACACGCGCAAGTCCATCGGCGCCCTGGGTGGGTGGTTGGGCCCCGGGTTCTCGTATCTGGTCACCGACGCCCTGCTGCTGGGCGCGCGCTACCACCTGATCTTGAACCGCGGGCAGATCTACACCGAAGACGCGCTGTCCATCTCCACGGCGCTCTACACCGAGGCGGCGCTGGTCTTCGAGGTCCGCTTGTAGCGGATTTTTTTTGCCGCTGCTGGTGGGGCCGTCACGGCAGCTGGGGGCGTCCGGAACAAGCTGCGGATCCCCATGTTTTGGACCTTTTGTGGCAAGCTGTTGAAAAAACACGAAACAAAGCTGCTTTTCGGCGTTTCGTTTTCTGCGATTTCTCTTGCCTCGCCCTCGGCAATCCGATACACGCGGCCCCTGTCGTCCGGGTCGGCTGCCGGTTCGATGACAGCTCTTTCGTGCACAGGTCCCAGCTGTTCTGGCGTCTTGGGAGGCCGCGATGAATATCATGCCTGACATCGGCCTCATGGCTCTGCAGGCGATCCCCTTCGCGGTCACCTTGATCGCGCTGCACCACATCCTGTTCAAGCCCCTGCTGGCCTACCTGGACGAGCGAGACCAGGCCATCGAGGGCGCCCAGGCCGAGGCGCAGCAGCTCAGGCAGAAGGCCGACGAGGCCCAGGCGGCCTGGGACGAGCGCCTGGCCGAAGCTCGCGCCGAGGGGGCGCGGCACAGGGCCGTCATCAGGGAAGAAGCCAACGCCCAGCGCCAGCAGGCGCTTCAAGCGGCGCGGGGCGAAGCCGAAGCGCTCGTCTCGCAGGCACTTGGCGAGCTCGGCCAAGCCCGCGACCTGGCCCGTGCCGAGCTGGAGCGCAGCGCCGAGGACCTCTCGGGCGATATCGTCGCCCGTGTCCTGCAACGCCCCCTCGATTCCGAACACCCTGCGCAGGCTTGAAAGGGGAGCTCGTGAACCGTTTCGCACTCGCCCTTGCCAGCATCCTGGCCCTCCTGGTGCCGGTCGTCGCCCTCGCGTCGGGTGGCGACCACGGCGATGATCACGGGGGATTTCCCGCCTTCGCCCTGATTATGCACCTCGTCAACCTGCTGATCCTGGTGGGCGGCATCTTTTGGCTGGCGCGTAGGCCGGTGAGCGATGCGCTCAAGAACCGCTCCCTGCACCTGCGACGCGCCATCGACGAGGCCCAGCAGGCCCGCGAGCAGGCCGGCGAGCGCATCGAGGAGCTGGAAGAGAAGCTCTCTTCCTTCGAGTTCGAGGTGGAACGCATCCGCAAGGAGCTGGCCGACCAGGCCGAGCGCGAGCGGGCCGCCATCGTGGAACGCACCCAGCGCGAGGCCGCCAGCATCCAGGCATCGGCCGAGCGGGCCATCCGCGACGAGGCGGCGCGCGCGCGGCGCTCGCTGCAGGGCGACGTGGTGGGTCTGGCCGTCAAGCTGGCCGAAGCGACCATCGCCAAGCAGGTGGGCGACTCCGACCACGAGCGCTTGGCGCGTGAGCTGATCGCCGTGCTCGATCCTCGAGACATCAGCGAAGAGGAGGCCGACTATGGCCTTTGAGGGTTCGATCTCCCGACGCTATGCCGGGGCGCTCTTCCAGCTGGCCGACGAGGCCGACGCCTTTGACGACGTGGCCCGCGATCTGGATCGGCTGCAGGGCTTCATTCGGGGCGAGGGCCGGCAGTTCGACCGCTTCATGTCCAACCCCGGCTTCTCGGTGGCCGAGCGGCGCACGGTCTTGATCGAGGTCATGGAGCGTCTGGCGCTGCACGGCCTGTTGCAGCGCTTCCTGCTGCTGATGCTCGAGAAGCACCGCTTCGCCTACGTGGCGTCGGTGATCCAGGATTTCGGACGCCTGGCCGACGCCCGCGCCGGGCGCATGCGCGCGCGCCTCAGCGCCGCCGCCCCGCTCCCCGCCGTGCTCCTCGAACAGGTGCGCCGGCGGCTGTCCCAGTCCACCGGGCAAAAGGTGAGCTTGAGCACCGAGGTGGATCCCCAGTTGTTGGCCGGTCTGGTCGTCCAGATCGGCGATACCGTCTACGACGCCAGCTTGCGCGCGCGGCTCGAGGCCATGCGCAACGCCCTTTCCCAGAGCAGTCCGGCTACGAACCCGGAGGCCTAGGCCCAATTTTTCCACCGCGCGCTCTCCAACGAGCCGCGGAGCGAGTCCCCAGGAGCAGCGATGGACCTTCGCGCAGACGAGATCAGTCAGATCCTGAAGCAACAGATCCAGGGCTTCGAGTCCCGTGTCGAGGTGAGCGAGACGGGCACCGTGCTCACCGTCGGCGACGGCATCGCCCGCGTCTACGGCCTGGCCAACGCCATGGCCGGTGAGCTGTTGGAGTTTCCCGGCGGGTTGATGGGCATGGCCCTCAACCTCGAGGAAGACAACGTGGGTGTCGCCCTCATGGGTGACGACCGCAAGATCAAAGAGGGCGACACCGTCAAGCGCAGCGGGCGCATCGTCTCCGTGCCTACGGGGGCGGACGTGATGGGTCGCGTGCTCGACGCACTGGGCCAGCCCCTGGACGGCGGCGATCCCCTGCCCATGGACAAGCTGCGGCCCGTGGAGCTCAAGGCCCCTGGCATCGTCAAGCGGCTCTCTGTGAACCAACCCCTGCAGACCGGCATCAAGGCCATCGACGCCATGACCCCGGTGGGGCGCGGCCAGCGCGAGCTGATCATCGGCGACCGCCAGACCGGCAAGACGGCCATCGCCGTGGACACCATCATCAACCAGCGGGAGTACAAGGACGACCCCAAGCAAAAGGTGCACTGCATCTACGTGGCCGTGGGCCAGAAGCAGTCCACCGTGGCCCAGGTGGTCAGCCGGCTGCAGAAAGAGGGCGCCATGGAGTACACCTGCGTCATCTCGGCGCCGGCCTCCTCCCCGGCCCCGCTGCAGTTCTTGGCTCCCTACACCGGCGCCACCATCGGCGAGTACTACCGTGACAACGGCATGCACGCCCTGGTGGTCTACGACGACCTGTCCAAGCAGGCCGTGGCCTATCGCCAGCTCTCGCTGCTGCTGCGGCGCCCGCCCGGTCGCGAGGCCTACCCCGGCGACGTGTTCTACCTGCACAGCCGCCTGCTGGAGCGGGCTGCCAAGATGAGCGATCGCGAGGGCGGCGGCTCCTTGACGGCCCTGCCCATCGTCGAGACCCAGGCCGGTGACGTGTCGGCCTACATCCCCACCAACGTCATCTCCATCACCGACGGCCAGATCTTCCTCGAGAGCGATCTCTTCAACGCCGGACTGCGGCCGGCGGTCAACGCGGGCATCTCGGTCTCGCGCGTGGGCGGCAACGCCCAGGTCCCCGCCATGAAGGAGATCGCCGGCATGATGCGCCTGTCGCTGGCTCAGTACCGCGAGCTGGCCGCCTTCGCCCAGTTCGGCTCCGACCTGGACCAGGCCACCCAGCGCCAGCTGACCCGCGGCGCCCGCATGACCGAGATCCTCAAGCAGGACCAGTATCAACCCCTGGGGGTCGAGCTGCAGATCGTCACCATCCTGGCCGCGGCCGAGGGCGTCTGCGACGACATCGAGCTGGAGAACATCTCCGAGTTCACCGACGCCCTGCTGCTGCACTTCAAGGACCGCCACAAGGCACTGCTGGACGAGCTCCTGGAGAAGCGCACCTTCAAGAAGAGCGACCTCAAGGAGCGCATGATGGCCGCCATCAAGGGCTTCAAGGAAACCTGGCGCCCCGCCGCGCCCTAGTTCAGTTCATAGTCCGCAGCCGGTCCTGCCCAGCGAACAGGAGTACCCGTGGCGAGCCTGCAAGACATCCGGCGCCGGATCCAGTCGGTCAAGAGCACCCGGCAGATCACCTCGGCCATGAAGCTGGTGGCGGGCGCCAAGCTGCGCCGTGCCACCGAGAACGCCCAGGCCGCCCGCCCCTACCAGGAAGCCCTCACGGGCGTGCTGGGGCGTCTGGCAAAGGGCGCAGAAGACAGCGAACAGCCCCTGCTGCAGCGTCACGACAGCCAGGAAAAGATAGAGCTGGTCGTCTTCAGCAGCGACCGCGGCCTCTGCGGCGGCTTCAACTCGAACCTGCTGCGCGACGTGGAGCGGCGCGTGGCCGAGTACCGCGAACAGGGGCGGGAGGTGCGGTTGCGCTGCTTCGGGCGCAAGTGCCGTGATCACCTGGTCAAGCGCGACTACGACGTGATCGACAGTGTGATCGAGCTCAACGCGACGGAGTTTCAGGCTGCGGCCCGAGAGCTCTCCGTGCAGCTGCGCAGCGCCTACGAGCAGGAATCCTGCGACGAGGTGGTGGTGGTCTTCAACCGCTTCGTCTCCGTCATGACCCAGCGCCCCGTGGCCTTCCAGCTGCTGCCCGTGCAGCTGCATGCCAGCGGCGAAGAGGAGCAGGAGTTGGCCGGCGCCAGCGTCGACTACCTCTACGAGCCCGATGGCGAGAGCATCCTGGGCAACCTGCTGCCGCTCTACGTCGAGACCGTGCTGCTGCAAGCCCTGCTCGAGACCGAGGCCGGCGAGCACGCCGCCCGCATGACCGCCATGGACAGCGCCACGCGCAACGCCTCCGAGATCATTGGAAACCTCACCCTTGCCTACAACCGAGCCCGCCAGGCCGCGATCACCACCGAGCTGATCGAGATCGTCTCGGGCGCCGAGGCGCTCTAGCCAGGGCGGGCGGGTGGGGGAGGATAGCGGAACAAAAAAAGGAGCATCTGGATGCTGAAGAGCAAGAACGAAGCCAACATCGGCGTGGTCAAGCAGGTCATGGGACCTGTGGTGGACGTGGAGTTCCCGCCCGGCCAGCTGCCCGAGATCCTCTCCGCGCTCAAGCTCAGCAACAAGTTCATCAGCGACGAGCCTGAGAACCTCACCGTCGAGGTGGCTCTGCACCTGGGCGAGAACACCCTGCGCTGCATCGCCATGGACACCACCGACGGCTTGGTGCGCGGCCAGAAGGTGCGCGACACCGGCGGGCCCATCAGCATGCCCGTGGGGGCCGAGGTGCTGGGGCGCATCATCAACGTCGTGGGCGAGCCCGTGGACGAGCTGGGGCCCGTGCCCTACAAGCAGACGCGGCCCATCCACCGCCCGCCGCCCAGCTTCACCGAGCAGTCGGTCGAAGTGGAGATGTTCGAGACGGGCATCAAGGTGGTGGACCTGCTGGCTCCCTACGCCCGTGGCGGCAAGGTGGGCCTGTTCGGCGGCGCCGGCGTGGGCAAGACCGTGCTCATCATGGAGCTGATCAACAACGTCGGC
>CAYVQL010000120.1:0-29430 GCA_964454135.1 uncultured Enterobacterales bacterium
CCTCGAAGCCATCCATGCCCGGCATCTTGACATCCAGCACCACCAGGTCTGGCTGGCGTTCCGCCAAGGCCAGGGCTTCGAGCCCGGTGCTGGCCTCGAACACCTCGAAGCCCTCCCGCTGCAGCGCCGGCTGGTGACGTAGCGCCCAGCCTCGTCGTCATCCACCACCAGGATGGTGGCTCGTTGCGCTTTGTTCATGGAGCCTGCCGATCGGACTCGCCGCGCAGCAGCTCGCTGCGCAGGCGCTGTTCCACGAGTCCGGCCAGGCTGCGGCTGCAACGCTGGATCAGCCGCACCTGCTTGGTCTGCTCGGAGCCCAGGCTGCCATCGACCCCATCCGTGAGCAGCTGGGCCAGCCCCAGCAGAGCGGAGATGGGCGTCCGCAGGTCGTGGCGTAGCTCGCGAACGGACAGCGCCAGACCCTCATCCCGCGCGACCAGCCGTTGTGCCAGGGCATCCCTCTGCTGCGCCATGGCCACAGCCTCGACCCGTGCTCGCTGAAGAGCCCTCTTCAAGCGCTCATTCTCCTCGAACAAGGCCTGCAAGGCTTTGTCTTCCTCTGCTCTACTGGCGGGATCCGCCCTGTCGTTGTTGCACATCCCGCGCCTCCTGACGGCAACCTGTACCATGAACCGTTATCCTATATACCGCGAATTTTTGGCGTCCACCGAAGACGACGGGCGCACCTCCGGGGATACGAGCCATGCAGCTGCGCGAATTCATCGACGAGACCATCGCCCTCCACGATCCGGTAACCCCGCAGGCCATCGCGCTGCGCGCCATGCTGGAGAAGCTGGTGCACGACATGAACAACGCCGCGGGCACGCTGGCTCTGGAGCTGTTCAACGCGCGTCGGGTCGCCTCGCGCCTCGAGCTGGCCGTGGCTCGCGGCGCTCGGGAGCCCGCCGCGCGGGAGCTGCGGGAGCTGGAGGCCATCCGCGCCAACCTGCAGGAGGTCGGGCTGAAGATCTCCTCCATCACCAAGCACTGCGCCGCTGGCGTGACCAGCCTGCAACCCGAAGACGGCTGATGTCGGAGCCTGTCCGTCCGCCTCCCCGGCAGCTCCAGCTGTTGATGTGGGGAGCCCACCTGATGGCCATCTGCATGTTCGTGGTGGTGGGCTTCATCACCCGGTCCCAGTCCGCCGCGCAGCTGCCGGACAGCGAGCTACCCGTCAGCGAGCTGCCGGCCGCGCTGACAGCCCTGCTGGGCAGCGCGCCGCCCCTCATGGTGGCCGTTCTGGGTGGCATGGCGGTCATGGTCACGCTGGTGGGCTTGGTGCTCGCCCCCCTGTTCGCCCGCGGCACGAGCTATCTGGTCTATGGCCTGCTGCGCTGGTCCTTTGCCGAGGCTGTAGCCATCTTCGGGTTTGTCGTCTTTCAGCTCGGCGGCTCGTGGCTCGTCTTCGGTGTTTTTCTCGCCTGGGCGGCCGCGCTCCTGCTCCTGGCCGTGCCGACGGCGCGTGACGAGGCCCAGTACCAACGCCAACGGGCGAGACGCTCCTAGAAACGGTATTGTCAGAGGAGCACGCCTAGCACCGCACCAGGAGCCGCAGGATGCACCCCAGGTCCATTCTTTTCGCCTTGTCGTTCTGCCTGATGACGCCTCTGGCGGCCTGGGGGCAGGACGAAGAGGGCGATTCCGCCCGACACGCGCCCGCCCCGGACGCTCTCGCCATCCCCGTCGGCGCGCCCGAAGCCCAGCCCAGCGCTGCCGCCCAGGAGCAACCCCTGGCCATCCCCGTCGACGGGACCGCCCCCCAGGATACGGTTTCACCGGCTGTCCCCCCAGCCACGAGCGCTGCGCCGGCCGCCGCCCCTAGCCCGGCGCAGGCCCTGCGCAGCTACCGGGCACGCAGCCTGGTCCTGCGGTCCCAGGTGGCGCCGGGCCAACGCGTGCTGGTCCATACCCACTGGGCCGGGGGGCCTCCGCGGGCGCGCTGGGGGATCTCCTCGGTGGTCCCGGTGTCCACGCCTCCAAGTCGTTATTGGGCCGTCTACCAGAACAACCTGCGCCTGACCGTGCCCGAGTACCTGCAACGAGTGGGGGATCAGCCGGGCTACGATGCCTTGACGGCGCAGCTGAAGCGCTCGCAGCGCTGGGGCGGACTCTGGGTCGCCACTGCCGTCACCGGTGGCGTGGTGGCCCTGGGGGGCACGGTTGGCATGGCCACCACGCGCCCCTCTGTCCAGCGCCACAACTGGCGCATGGTCTCCATGGGCGGCTTCGTCGGCCTGGTGGCAGGCGTGGTGGGCAAGACGGCGACCAACGCCCGTGGCCGCGCCCTGAACGACAACTTCAGCTACAGCGTCGACCTGTCCGCCGCCCAGTCCCAGGTGGCCTCCCACAACGAGCGGCTGCGCCAGGAGCTGGGACTCAGCGCAGAAGAGGCGGCGCGCGCTACGGAGCCGGGAAGGTAGGCGCCTCGGGGCTCGGTCACCCTTGCGGCCAACCGATGCATTGCCAGGGTTGAAAGCCGATTGGATTTCCGGGGCATCTTGGATGCCCCGGCGCGCCCATAAGGCGCGGGGCTCAAAGGTCCTGCGGACCTTTGAGGGGCAAGCCAGCGGCGGCAGCCGCGGTGCCCGCAGGGCAGGCGCAGCCCTGTGCCTCCCCCCGCAAAAAAAACAGGCCGACTCATCGTTGCGGCCGAATGGCCGCAACGATGACCAAGGCCGCGCCTCGTTCAGCGCAGCCCCTTCGTTCAGCGCAGCCCCTCCAGGTGGGCCCAGTGCCCCATGGGTTGCACTACGTCCTCTTCGCCCACCAGGATCACGTCCGGCAGCTGCCAGCGTTCGATGGTGGCGCGGAACAGGTTCGCCACCGCCAGCACGTCGCCATCCAGCACGACGTAGCGCAGCGGGCTGGCCAGGTTCTCGGAGCTGAAGACGAAGGGTGGACCCTGCAGGCCGTTCATGTCCTTGCGCTCGACCACCTCGAGCGAGTCGCGGTCGTAGACCAGCAGCTCCCACTCGCGCTGGGCAACGAGCCATCGCCCGCCGGCGGCCATGGCCGCGTCCTCCTGGTCGATCTCGGCCACCACCTGCAGGTCGGCACTCAAGGCCTGGCTGCCCACCCAGATGCGATCGCCGTCGGGCACCAGGGGAAAGGAGATGCCGCGGGCCGACACCTTCACGGCGTCCTGAACCTCACCGTCCACGATGCGGTAGACCAGCTGCGCGCGCGGTTCGTAGAGCAGCAATGCGCCGTCCAGGGGCTCCACCTGGAAATGCTGCAGGTCATCCACGCGCTGGGACTGCATGGAGATGGTGGCGGTGTCGCCGTTGCGCCAGCGCAGCCCTGGCAGGGCCGGATCGGCCACGACCAGCTCGTCGGCATGCACCGTGACGTCGGCCAGCACGTCGTGGCCCGTACACAGGCCATCCCCGCAGGAGGGGTGGAAGGTGCTCGCCAACTGCTCGCTGGCCAGGCTGTCCAGCGTGACCGGATCCAGCCCTTGCACCTCTCCCGTCTCTTGGCAGACGGCCCATGCCACCTCCGCGTCGAGCTGCGTATCCTCCAGGATGGAGGTCACCAGCGGCCAGCCGCAGGACTGGACCACCTGCGCCTGGCCCGCGTCGAGCTCCACGCGCCAGACCTCGTCGGTAAGGTGGCTGGGGACCAGCAGGGATCCGTCTTGGTGGGCCAGGTGGTCCGCCGTCAGGCCCAGGACCGGGCCCCGCAGGGCTTCCTGGCCGGTCTCGGGATCGATGGCCGACAGGTCCAGGGAGTCCTCGTTGGCCGTCCACCACCACTGGCCGTCCCAGGTCAGGAAGTGGCAGGTCTTGCCCACTTCTGCGGACCAGATGGGCTCCAGCTCGTAGCTCAGGGCGCTGACCAATCCGGGCGCCCCTTCGTAGGCGCCGGACTTGGGCAGGTCCGCCCCCTGGCGATTGGTGACCAGCAGCAGGTCTTCGTGACGGGCCAGGGCGAAGCTGTCGGAGCCGGTGCGGACGCGGTCCGCGACCTGGCCCCCTTCGAGGGCGATGACGTCGCCGGACTCGCGTTCCGTGACGAAGATCCGGTCGTCCCAGATCAGCACGTCGTTGAGGTAGGCGTCTTTCAGCAGGGTGCGCCAGATCTCGTTGCCCTCGTGGTCGAAGAGGGTCACCGCGCCGCTGGGCTGGGAGACCACTGCGATGCGCTCGTCGTCCACCGCCAGGTTGGTGGTCGGCTCGCCGATGATCTCCAGGGCCAGGGTCTGCTCGACGCCTTCGTAGCGCTGCACCTGCGAGCCGGTCAGCACCCAGATGGCGTCGTCGTGCACCGTCAGGGACACCAACTGGTCCTTGATGACCAGCGCCTCCAGCGGCCAGTGGGTCTCGGTGTCGTAGCGCCAGATGGTGCTCTGGCTGGTGTCGGTGGCCAGCAGCACGCCGTCTGCGATGGCCAGTCGGGGGAAGAAAGAGCGACTCGCCCCCGCCTGCCGGACGTCGATGGCGTCGGTCCAGGCGCCCGTGGCCGGGTCCACGATGGTGATGAAGGGCACGTGCAGGTTGCCGACGAAGATCTCGTCGCCAGCGGGATCGGCCGCGATGCCGTAGACCCCCACCGAGGGCGCCGGCGGCCCCAGGCGCAGCAGGCCAGGGCCCGCATCCTGGTCGGTGTCGCGGGGCTCGGGCGACTCCGTGCTGTCCGAGCCCGGGTGGTAGCGACAGCAAAGGAGCGAGAGCAGCAGCCAGGTGTTCATCGGCGCTCCCTATCACTCCCCACGGAGCGCGGTCAGTAGCCCAGCTCCTCATCCACCAACAGCACGGCCACCTGCGTGCCCGAGGGACGGGCCTCCATGATGGAGGTGATGCGGCAGATGCAGACCTCGGGATCGAAGCCCGTGCAGCTGCCCGTGGCGGCGCAGCCCGTGTCCTTCTCCAGGCGCACGCAGTTCTTGGGGGCCGCCACCTCCTTGACGCGCCTGATGGCCGCATGCAGGTCCGCGGCCAGTTTGTTGCGCCCGGCCACGATCCAGACCTTGCCGGGGCCGAAGGCTGTGGCCGCCACCCGGTTGCCGTAGCCGTCTACGTTGACGATGGCGCCCTGCAGCGCGATGGCGTTGGCCGAGCAGAGGTAGTGATCGGCCTCGAAGCCCTGCTTGCGCAGGGAGCGCGCCTCGGCCGGCGTGGCGTCGGCCTTGATGTACTCCAGGTTGTTCCAGGGCCCCTGGCGCAGGGCTTCCCGTAGCCCGCATTCGTCCAGGGTCACCGACCCGCCCCAGCTCACCGACGCGCCTGCGGGGATGGCCGCCAGCACCAGCTCGCGAGCGGCGTCCCGGTCCGCGGCCAGCCAGACCTCGAAGCCCCGACCGCGCAGGTTCTCAGCCAGTTCATGCAGTTCGCTCATGTCTTCTCCTCCTGCAGAGTTCTTCGTTCAGGCCTATCATGGAAATAGATGTGGGAGGGGAGGGCCCCTCCCCCATACCGCGCTCCGCGCTCCCCCTCCCCCGCGATGTTCCCCACCGTGAAAGCGCCAGGCCGCCCCTGGTTTCATAATCCAGGGACGACCAGGCTGGCCGGTGGGGAACTATCCCAAAGCGCTCCGCAGGCGCGACACCCATGTCGGAGCCTGGTGCGGGGGCTGATCCGACATGGGATGCTCCATGTCGCCATAGTCGGCCACGTATGCCGAAATCCATCCCTTCATGCCCTCTGGCATGCCTCGTGCATATATGCTCGAGAGACCCGACTCGGAGGGCCCGAGACATGGAACGAATGAAGGTCGAAGCCGCCCCGTCCGCCGCCTACCCCGACCTGCGCGCCTTTGTGCGACGCTACCAGCGCCGGGCCGGAGTCGGGCTCGTGCTGACCGCGGTGGGGACGAGCGGCTGCATCTTCCCCTTCCGCACCATTGGCGACATGGCCGTGCCCGACACGGCCGACTCCTACGCCATCCTCGGCGACATGGCCGAGACCGGCGAGGTCCGCACCGTGCTGCTACCCGACGCAGGCAGCCACGAGCTGCGCTTCGAGGCCCCGTGGGGGCGCATCGCGTACCGCCTGCAGCTGCTGGTGGAGGACTGGACAGCGGCCGACTGGCTGGCACAGAACGCCGACGCCGCGCTGGAGACCAGCGACCAGGTGCTGGCCGCCCACCAGATCTACGAGCTGCAGCCGGGGCAGGATCTGACAGCCTTGGAGGCCGAGATCGCCCAGGCCCTGGCCGAGATCATGGGTGACGACGTCAGCGTGTTCGCCGACATCATGTTGTTGATCGACGACTACGAAGAGGTGCACGAGATCGACGGGGACGCGGGCTGACAACGGGGCGCTCCGCTGCGCCTCGCCATGCCCCACAGCCTCGTTCGCAGGCGCCGATTCCATGAGCGAGGCGGCGGGCGACCGATTGCCGTGCTAGTGTCGACCGGTGGGCCCCAATCCAGGCATCCCACGCCCCACGTCGTCCATGCTCTCGCAGAGGTCCGTTCCATGCGGCACGCCCTTGTCCTCCTCTGTTGTCTCCCGGTGGCCTGCTCCGCCAAGAAAGCAGCCACCGAATCCGCCCTGGCGGCGCAGTCCGCCAAGTCCCTGGTGGTCACGGTCTCCAACAGCGCCGACGTGATGGTCGAGGTGGACCTGAACGGCGACGGCCGGCCCGACGTGAACAACTACCACGACCAGAGCAGCGCAGGTCCCCTGGTGCGCCGGGAGTCGGATCTCAACCTGGACGGCAAGATGGACATCAGCTCCTGGTATGAAAACGGGCAGCTGGTCCGCGAGGACATGGACGGCGATTTCGACGGCAGCATCGACTGGCGTGACCACTACCAGGGCGGCGTCCGCATGCTGACCGAGGTCGACACCGACAACAACGGCAGCTTCGACATGTTCAAGTACTACGCCTGCGTCGATGCCAGCGCCTCACCTTGCCAGCCCTACCTGCGCTACATCGAGCGCGACTCCACGGGCAACGACCTGATCGACCTGTGGGTCTACTACCGCCAGGACGGTTCCCTGGAGAAGGTGGGCCGCGACGTGGACTCGGAGAGCGGCCTGGGCACCGGTCAGAAGACCCGGCCCGACTACTGGGAGATCTACGACGGGGCCGGCAACATCAGCGCTGGTTGGGACGCCGACGGCGACGGCCAGATCGACGAAAAGTCGCATAGCGACTCGGAGTAGCCCTGCAGCGCCTCACCTGGCGCGGAAGCTGTAGCCGATGCCGCACAGGATGGCGTTGACGGCGGCCAGCAGCGAGCCCATGGCGCAGGCGCTGTGGGCCACCCCCGTGCCCGTTCCCAGCTGCGCAACCAGGCGCTGGGCGCTCTCCTCGTTCCCCTGCAGGCTGGCCCGGAAGATCCCGGACATGGCGTAGAACCCTGCGCTGGTGCCGCCGACGCCCACCAGGAAAGTCGCGGCGGTCAGGCCCAGGGCCAGACCGACGTAGCGGCGATCGCGCTTGACGAAGAGCATGATGTTCGCTGCCAGGGCGGCTGTTCCCAGCAGCAGCACGATCATCATGAAGGGGCCGCCGGCCATTATGAGCTCGAGCATTCTCTCTCTCTCCAGCTATGCGTGCGGTCTCCAGGACTGCGCAGGGTTCATCCTATAGCAAGCCCTCTTCCGCCAGCGACAGCTGGACGCCGCCCTCGCGGCAGACCAGCAAGGCGGCGCGCGCCTCGGCGGGCCGCTGCAGGCCCCAGGCGAGCACGCGCCCGGCCAGGCAGTCCAGCTGGGGGCCATGCCCAGGGGCGGCGCGCCGGACGTCCAGCAGGGCCAGGGTTTCCAGCGAGCGCCCGCTGCGCCACAGCAGCGTGCCCAGCTGCAGTCGCGCCTCGTCGTCCTCCGGACGCAGCTCAAGGACGGCCCGGAAGGCCGCTTCGGCCTCGGCTGCGCGCTCCAGCTGAGCCAGCGTGAGCGCCAGGTCGTAGCGCGCATTGGCATCCTGGGGCCGCCGTGAGAGGTGGTCCTGGATGGAGGCCAGCAAGGCCTGGCGCTCGCGCCGCCAGTGGCGCCTGGTCTCGAGCTGCTCTGTCAGGTCCTCGCCCTCCATGGCGCTGGTCTCCAGCAGTGCCAGGGCTTCCTGGTATCGTCCGAGCTCCTCCAGCAGCTTGGCCTGCAGGTCACGCAGGGCGACCACCTGGGGGTGGTCTTGCCGAGCCCGACGGACGGCCTCCAGCCGCAGGTGGGCGGGCAGGGCGCCGCCCGCGCCGTGCAGCAGCTCGTGCAGCTCCGCCCGCTGCGAGGCTGGCACCTGGCGCAGGGCCATCATCTGGTCCAGGTTCAGCTCGAAGAGCGTCGTCAGGTCCTTGGGATCCGGCAGATCTCCGCCCTCGGCGATGGGCTCGGGATCGGGCACGACATAGCCCAGGGCCGCCAGCTGGGTGCGCGTGTCCTCGTCGAGCATCAAGGCATCGTCTCGCGGCGGCCAGGCGCGATCCACGCCTGCGAACAGCTCCTGGGCGCGCGTAGCGTCCTGGGGGACGTAGAGGTTGTTCAGCTGCCGCGGATCGGCGTCGAGGTCGTAGCGTTCGCGCCTTGGCAGATCCACCCAGAGCTCCTGGCCAGCCAGCAGGCCGAAGACGGGGGCCGCCCCCAGGTGGTGGGAAGGCATGATGGCCTCCAGCGACAGCGGGCGCTGAGCCAGGGCAGCGCCCTGCAGGCTGGGCAGCAGGCTTTCGCCGTCGGCCTGAAACCCGTTCAGTCCCGCCAGCTGCGCCAGGGTGGGCGCTACGTCGCATAGGCTGGCCGGCCCCTCGACCACGGCGCCACGCTTCCAGCCCCGCTCCGCGCCGGACCAGAAGAGCAGCGGCACGCGCACCGTGCTCTCGTAGACGAACCAGCCGTGGGTGTTCTCGTCGTGGTCTCCCAGGCCCTCGCCGTGGTCGCTGGTCAGCACCACCACGCTGAGCGGCAGCCGGCCCAGCTCGTCCAGCAGCTCCAGCAGGCGCCCGCTCAGGGCGTCCGTCCAGGCGATCTCCGCCAGGTAGGGATCGGCATGGGCCGAGGCGTGGGGCTCGGGGGCCTGCCAGGGACGATGGGGATCGAACAGATGCAGCCACAAGAAGACGGGGCTGCGGCGCGGCTGGGCGCGCAGCCAGCCCTCGGCCTGGGCCAGGGTGCGCTCTCCGCTGCGGTAGGCCGCCTCCGACGAGAGCAGGGCGCCGTCCAGGTCGTCACCGTAGACCTGGAAGCCGCGCGCCAGGCCGTAGCGGGCGCGCAGCACCGAGGCCGAGACGAAGGCTCCGGTGGCGTAGCCTTGGGCCTGCAGGGCCTCGGCCAGCAGGGGCGTGTCCTCGCTCACGCGGTAGCTGCCGTTGAGCCGCGCCCCATGGCGCGGGGGAGCCAGGCCCGTCAGCAGCGAGGCGTGGGCGGGGAGCGTCAGGGGCGCGGGTGTGCGCGCCTCGCCGAAGCGTACGCCCTCGGCTGCCAGCCGGTCGAAGACCGGCGTGGGCGAGGCGCCCTGCGCCCCCACCGCGTCCGGGCCCACGCGATCGGCGCGCACGGTGTCCCAGGTGATCAGCACCAGGTCGGGGAGCGCGGGCTGAGGCTGACAGGCCAGCGCCAGCAGCAGGCAGAGCGGCGAGCGTGGGAGCATGGCAAGCAAGTATCGCGAGGCCGGGCGGACCTCCACGGCCAGGCCGACGGAAGCCGCCCTCGAAACCGCCATCGAGGCGGCCCGCCCAGAGGTTATGGAGCTGGCATGCCCGACGAAGAGAACAAGACGATTCGCGCCACCGGCCGCATCGACGACCAGGCCCTGGCTCGGCTGCGGGCCCGCATGCAGGCTTCCGGAGGCGCCTTCTCGTTGTTGCTGTACTCCCGCGACGGACTGCGGGCCGTGCCCCTGCAAGAGGGCCGTTCCTTGGTGATAGGCCGCTTTCCTCCTGCCGATATCACCATCCGCGACAGCAGCGTCTCCCGCCGCCACGCCCGCGTCAGCCTGCGGCGGGGCGAGGTCTCGCTGGAGGATCTCGGCTCCACCAACGGCACCTGGCTACGCGGCGAACGCGTGGAGAGGGGCAAGCTGCGCCCCGGGGATGCGCTGGCCTTCGGCTCGGTCCTGGCCGCCTTGCACGCCCGCGAGGTCGAACGCCTCGAAGCTGGCATCGGCGACCACGACAGCTTCATGGTCCAGCTGGAAGCCGAGGTGCTGCGCGCCCGCAGCTTCCAGCGCCACCTGGCCCTGGCCCTGTTGAGGGGGCCCTCCTTCACGCGCTGGGCCTCGGAGCTCGCGGCCTGGCTGCGTCCCTTCGAGCCCGCTGCCCTGTACAGCCAGGACTGCGTGGAGATCCTGCTTCCCGAGGCCGATGCCGGCCAGGCGCAGGCGCGCCTGGATGACTGGCTGAAGCAGGCGGGTCCGGGGCCCCGCTGCGGCCTGGCCGCCTTTCCCGAGCACGGCACCTCGGCCCAGGTCCTGCTGCAGCAGGCCCGCGCAGCGCTGCGCCGCAGCAGCGCCCGTCGCCCGCTGCAGGCGGCGACCGCGCGCGGTGAACGCGGGGCAGGGACCGAGGAGCCCGTGATCGAGAGCCCCGCCATGCGCCGCCTCTTCGGTATCGTGGACCGGCTGGCCTCGTCGACCATCCCCGTGCTCTTGATGGGCGAGACGGGCAGCGGCAAGGAGGTGCTGGCCCACGCCATCCACGACCGCGGAAAGCGCGCTGGCAAGCCCCTGGTCTGCGTCAACTGCGGCGGTATTCCCGGCCAGCTGGTGGAGAGCACGCTCTTCGGGCATGAGCGCGGGGCCTTCACCGGCGCCGAGCAGAAACGGCAAGGCGTCTTCGAAGCGGCCAGAGGTGGCACCGTCCTGCTGGACGAGGTGGGGGAGCTGCCCGCCGCGGCCCAGGCCGCCTTACTGCGCGTGCTGGAGTCCAAGCGCTTCAGCCGCGTGGGAAGCACCGCCGAGATCGAGGCCGACGTGCGCGTGCTGGCCGCCACCCACCGCGACCTGGAGGCCATGTGCGCGCAAGGCGGCTTTCGCTGGGACCTGTTCTACCGCCTCAACGCCATGACCCTGGAGATCCCCCCGCTGCGCGACCGCCCCGAGGAGGTGGAACCCCTCTGCCGGCGCTTCATGGCCCTGGCCAACCGCGCCAACGACCGGCAGCTCACCGGCATCGAGAAAGACGCCGCTCAGCTGCTGCGCAGGCATAGCTGGCCAGGCAACCTGCGCGAGCTGCGCAACGTCATCGAGCGCGCGGTGGTGATCGCCCAGGGGCCGCTGATCGCCGTGGAGGACCTGCCGCGCAACCTGCGCCGCCTGGCCGAAGCCGGAAAAGGCGCTCTCCCCGAGACGCCCAGCGGTGCGGATCTCAAGCAGGAGCTGCGCGACTACGAGGCCCAGCTGATCACCAGCGCGCTGCGCCGCAGCGGCGGGGAGCGCAAGGCGGCCGCCGAGATCCTGGGCCTGCCGCTGCGCACCCTCTCCCACAAGATGAAGGCCCTGGGGATCCGCCGGGGCTCCTACCAGCGCGAGAGCTGAAGAAGGGGCGCCCATGTTCTACACCGACGGCGGCGCGCCGATGCACATCATCACCGCTTGCGCGCTGCTGTCCGCGCTCACCAGCCTGCTGCAGCTGTTCTGGCGCGGCAAGCGCGACCTGGGGGGCCTGGCGGCGGCGTTCACCGCGGCCACGCTGATGGCGGGGATCTGGGGCTACGGAATGGGCCAGTACCTGGCCCACAGCGCCCTGGCCGAGGCGGCCGCGGCCGAGGAGCTGGCGTTGCTGCAGCACCGGGCGCTGGTTGCCGGCGGCGCCAACCTGAGCTGGGCCGGGCTGCTCAGCGCGCTCTGCGCCGTGCTGGGTGGCATCGCCTGGACCTTGCACCGCGGCACGCCGCGCGGTTGAGGCCCAGGGAGGCCATCAGGGCTCGGGCGCAGGCGCCCGCCGAAGAGCAGGACTCGCCCGCCCTCACAACGTGATCTTCAGCGGCAGCTTGCCTCCGCGGACGGCCTCCACGACGGCCTGCTCCAGGTCCAGGGTCCCGACGGGGTCCTCGATGTCGGCGATGAATGCGACCCTGGCCAGCTCGGCCTTCCAGTCCGTGGGGACGGCGATCAGACGGATGACGTAGCGCTCCGGGTCGAAGCGGGCCTTGTGGTACTCGTTGCTGGTGAGGAAGGCGCGGGGGGCTCTCCGGTCGATCGCCTTGACCTCCACCTTGCGCAGTCGCTCCGGAGCGAAGCGCTCGTCGGGAACGGGGCGGATCCCGAATGGATCGATCACGTCGAAGCCCGGCCCCCGCTCGTTCGAGATGTCGAGCAAGGCGAAGAGCTCGTCCCGCTCGAGATCCGTACTCCGCTTCCGCAACGCCTCCTCGATTCGAGTGGCCGCCGCCTGGGTGCTCCATCCACTCTTGCGACGGGCCAGGCAGACCTTCGCAAGCAGCTTCTTGTCCTTCGAAACGAGCTTCTGGTATCGCCGCCAGCAGTCCTCCAGCACCCAGCGCTCTGCCACCCGGCCCCGCTGTGCCTGGGCCAGGGTGATTCCACCTCCTCCCCCGGATCCAGTCCTTCCCGGAGGGACCGGGCTGGCCTTTGGCGCGGCGGAGGCCTCGCAGAGGAAGGCGTTCTCGGGGAAATCGATCTCGTCCAGGTGCTCGTCCACCTCGCGGCCGGCGACCCTGGTCCGTCGACCCAGGCGCAGGCTGAGGTCCGTCAGGCTCTCGGCGTGGTCCCACTCGGCCTGGGCCCAGGCGGGGAGAGAGGGCATGCAGGCCCGCCAGCGTGCTTCATCGAGCTCGAGAGCCAGCTCTGCATGGGGAGAGCCCAGGATATCGCCCACAGACGATACGACTGTGCAAGAATCGATATGCGCTCTTGCCTCACCAAGGGCGCCGAGCAGGGCCTGCAGCTCGGGCTCTTCCGCATCGGATCCGGCCACCGCGACGCAGAGGGCGATTCCCAGGTGGAGCTTGGGAGACAGGATCCGAGTGAGACGCAGGTCCGAGGGGAGCAGTTTGGACGGTATCTCGCTGCAGCGGTCACAGATCGCTTCCCGGAGGAATGCGAGCCGCTTGTCGTCGCTGGAAGCGTCGGCGGCCAACTCGAGGAGTGCGGGACGCGCCCCGGTTCCCAGCCACTCCGCAGCCGCGGCGCGACGGGCCTCGCGATCGCGATCCCGCTCTTCCGCCAGCAAGGCAACCTGCTCTCGAAGCTCGGCGACGAAGACGCCTCGGCTCTCCAACATCTGCTCGACCCGCTCCGGATCGGCCTGCAGGGCGTGGTCCATGAACAAGGCCAGTCCCGGCCGTTGGCAGAGTTCGGCGAGGCCCTCTGCCAACACCCAGATCGGGACCGGTTCGCGATCGGACCAGTAGGCCAGGTTGCCACGAACCGAGATGCCCGAGTGGGCGCGTCCGACCGGGCGGTCGACCATCTCCTCGAGCTGCTGCAGCGCATCGAGTATCATCTCGGCCCGCTCGTCCAGATCCTCGATCCCATCGGCGCTGAGCACGCCCAGGATCAGGCCGAGGCGTTCGCGCACGGCAGCCTCGAGCGGACGACGACGACGCTCCGGCGCCATACGGGTCTTCTCGATCCGCGGGGCCGGATCATGGCCCCGGGACTTGATGCCGTAGATCTTCGCCAACGCGACCAGGTCGCTTCGGCTGGAAGAGAGTCCCCTCAGGACGAAGCGATCTCCCACGCTCGCCAGGTCGTTTCGCGTGGGGCTGACGTTGAAGACCGTGGCCAGCTCCGCGCTGGTTTTCGTGAGTTGGAGAGCCCAGGACTGGTCACCGCGCGAAGCGCGCAGGAGGAGCGGCCAGAGGTCCAGCTCGTGACGCCGCCAGCTCTCTTCTTCCGAGGAGCCGCTGTCGAGTTCATCGTTCAGGTTGGCCATGAGCTGCGCCGTCAAGCGGTTCACGCAACCCGTCCATTGGGCGGAGGGGGCCTTTTTGAGCTGGAAAGAACCGCCGTCAATGGGCTCTCCGCTCCGTCGCTCCGCCAGGAGCCCAGCCAGCAGGCGGGAAGCCTGGCTGGGTCGCAGCTCGGCGATCCGGACCACACCGAGATCGGACAGCAGCTTCCTGGGCAGCCCCCGCGCCGCAGGCAGATGGGCCTCGACCGAGCGCTGCAGATCGATTTTCTCGGGCCAGAGGACCGCGTCCGCCAGGGGGCCGCGCCTGGGGCCGATCTTGGCGCTCAGGTCCCAGATAGGGGCCTCTTCCAGCTGTACGCGTGCCAGGGAGGGAACATCCGAGTGGAGGTGTCTCAGATCATGGTAGTGGACGCAGAGCAAACCCGTATACAGGATGCGCTCGCGGATGTCGTCGTAGATCGCCAACAACGACTCACGCCAGGCCCGCTGGGCTTCGGCAGGCCAGGCTTCTGCCGAAGCCAGGTCGGGGAACCAAGTCCAACAGGCCGCGAAGACCCCAGCGTTCTTGGGCCAGCCTGGTTCCCTCATGGGGCAGCTAGGGCTGTGCCACGCCGTGAAAGCGGGGTGGTTGCCCGCCTCGCGCATGCGGATCCTCCAGGCCGCCAGTGCGCGCTCGGATGGAGGGTGCAGCCCAGGCCCCTCGCGGGTCCATTCCAACGCTTTCGATTGTGAAATGCTCGCCTCATCGTCGGCGCTGCCCAGGGGGCGCGACCGGCCTGTGCGCACCCAGCGGAAACAGAGCGGCGGTCCAACGGCGACGCCCAGGGCCACCAGCAGAGGGCGGAGGGCCTTCGCCGAGCCACTCCAACGTGGGTCATCGGGAGGCGCGAGCTCCGTGAGCCGGCTGTCCGCCAGCTCCGCGAAGCGGCCATAGGCTTCGACGGCGGCGGCTTGCTCCGGCTCGAAGAGCGCGGCCCACCCAGCGCCGAAGTGGCAATCGCGGGCCCGCGCACTCCCTCCTTTTGTCCAAAGCATCAGCGCACCCAGTCGCTGCAGCAGGGCCATGCGGTGACGACGGTTGCGCCGCGTGGCGGCGTCCCAGTGGTTGCGCATATGCCACACCTGGGCGGGGCGGCAATGAGGTGACAGATGGCCGCGGAAAGGCGAGGATTCCCCTCCCCGGGCGGGCTCGAGGGTGGCTGCCAGCCATGGCAGGACCGCAAGAACCTGGTCGGCGGGCTTGTTCACCAGCCCGTCCGCCACCTGCAGCAGCAGGTCCGGGATGCCGCGAAACTGCGCCGTGCCCAGCTGCTCGTCGAAGCTATCGAGGATCCCTTTGCCTGTACCCAGGTCGGCGGAGTCGGCCATGAAGACGTTCACGCTGTCGGGCAGACGGCCGATGGCTTTCCTGCTCTGCCCCTTGGGGCGCCAGAACAACACCCGCCGGATGGGCTTGCCCGGTCCCGGCCGGGTCATGGCTCGAACCAGCACGGTGCGCCGGGCCGTGCGAACCGGGACAAGGGGCACCTCGTCCTGACCCAGGCGCGACGCGATCGCTTCGGCGACGTCCGGGTTCTGGTTCATCACCGCGGTCACGAACTCGAACCAGCCAACCGCCGCCTCGGGCTTCTCCACGGATACGGCGAGGTCGCCTTCGGCACCACGCCACGCCTCCCGCACCGCATCGCAGAAGGCAACTGGATCGAGGAGGATCTCGCCCAGGCCCACTGCGGCTGCGGCGTTGGCGGCCTCTTCCTCACTCGCCCGGAGGAGCTCGGCGTAGGTGCGCAAGCTGGCGGGGGCCAGGCGGGGTCCGCCAAGGGCCGCGGACAGCTTGTCGGGTCTCTTGGGATCGAAGAGCACCTGCCTGCCCCTCAGCGCCCCCTGGCCCGTGGGTACGCAGGGCGTTTCCTTGAGCAGGTCCTGCAACCGGTCCGCGAACCAGGCGAGCTTGTCTGCGCCACCCAGGTCTCTCCTGGGAGCCACCAGCCAGGGCATCTGTGCCGGGTAGAGCCGCGCCAGGTCGATCAGTGCGCTCTCCACCAGCTTCAGGCAGGCCCGCAGGACCTTGTCGTTGTGCCTATCGTCGTAGACCAGGTCCTTGCGGTTGCTGGTCACGTGGAAGGGACCGTGCAGCAGGAAGGGCAACCTCAGCGCTGTGGCCGGCATGGGGTAGTAGAGGCAGGGCGCCAGCTCGGGTGGGCGGATCGACTGACCCGCGGAAGGGACCTCGATCAAGATGCGAGTGGGCTCGTCCTCTCCAGGGATGCGCCGGGAGTACATACGGAAGGTGCTTCCATTGGTCCTGTTCTGCGGCCAGGTCCGGGTGGTCAGCTTCAGGTCCCGGGCATTCTTGCGCTCCCCGAAGAGGATCGGGTGGTCGATGTCGTATCGAATGGCCTGGGTGATCTCGCTCCTCTCGAAGCGGACGATCTGCAGCTCATCGATCTCACCCAGCAGGAGCACGATGCGCGGATCAAGCGCCCTGGCCTCCTTCCAGGCGCTCCGGACCGTGGTCGTGCCAGCGCGTTCCCGGCGGGCCTCGTCGAACTTCTCGCGCATCTCCGCGGGGAGCTGCTCGCGCTTTGCATCGAGCATCCGCTCCCAGGGCTCGTCGGCGTAGGGCAGGTACACCACGGTGGAGTAGCGAGGCAGGGTGGTGGGCTGCCCTTGCGCGTCCAGACCCTCAGGCTCGTGCCGCACCGGGGCGCCGTCCTTGAGCAGATCCTCCAGCAGATCCGCGTCCCGACCGCGGTCGTGCTCGGACAGGGGATGGGGCTGCAAGAAGACGGGCATCCGGGGGAAGTCGACCAGCACGGCTCGATCTTCGCTGCGGATCGCGGCGCCGGTGAGGGCTCGGCTGAACTGGGCCCGTAGCGCCTCGGTCGCGGACAACCAGGTCCTCACCTGGAAGGCTCCGGCCGACAATAGAACGGACTTCAGCCCAATGCCCTTGTGGCCGATGAAGCCCCGCTCGCCGCCTTTTTGGGATCGGTCCAGGTACTGCACGGCCTTGCGGATGTTCTCATCGAGGAGGTCGAAGGGCACCCCGGTGTTGGCGACGGCGATCCCGTTCTCGGTGACGGCGATGAGCACCCGTCCGGTTCGTTCGTTCGGATCGTGGAAGATGGCATCGCGGGCGTTCTGCAGCAGCTCCAGCAGATGCCTGTCGTGGTGGTCGCCGGCGATGGCTCGTTCGGCGGCGCCGGCGTTGAGCAGCAGCTCGAAGGTGGTCTCGTCATCCACGAGATCCACGTGGGTGGCCAGGATCTTCCGGCAGACCGCGTCGAATTCCTCCTGCACCTGGCGCATCGTTCTCCTCGTTGGCGACGAACCTACCACGGCCGTACACGCGGGGAGATCGCGATGCTGCGGGGAGGATGGTGCGCGAGCGCCATGATCCAGGGCCGTGCGATTCCGCGTTCCTCGACAGGTTCCTGCCCCGGCCACGCGGGGAACGGCCGTCCACTCCCCGTTGGGGGCAAGACGCTGCCGTCGCCAGGTCGCATCTCTTGGGTGCCGCGATGTGCTTTCTGGTCAGTCTCCGGGATCGCGGACGGCCCGCTGGTCCTCTTGCAGGATGGCGTCGTCCGGGGGTGTGTATCCATCTGGGAGAACCGCATCGATGAGGACAGCGCCCTTGAGGTTGACGCCCTCGAGGTTGGCGCCCTCGAGGTCGGCGCCCCAGAGGTCGGCGTGTCTGAGGTTGGCGTGCCTGAGGTTGGCGTGCCTGAGGTTGGCTTCCTTGAGGTGGGCGCCCTTGAGGACGATGCTCTTGAGGACCACTCCTGGAAACTCACCTTGAGGCGGCGCTCCACCTGCAAGAAGCTGCTGGACGGGCCCAGCGCGCATCATCATGGCGCGGAGAGGAAGCTCCTCGAGGCGGCCTTCCTTTCGAAGACGCTCGACACATTTCTGGACACCCAGACCAGCCCAGGCACTGATCTCGCGGTGCGTGAGTGCCCGGCAGGTTTCCTCGTCGAGCTCCCTTCTGTCCAATAAGGCGGAGAAAGCAGCCAGCATGACTTCATCATCTTCATCGTGAAGCAGCACCTGACGGGCTGTGCACCGGCGACGCCCAGGTGGCCGGAGAGAATGACGACGCGTTCCCGCTCCCGGAAGTTGAGGGCTCTGTCCCAGCTCAATCCTGGCTGCAGCTCGGCCGCAGCCTGCCTCCAGGCCGCAGGTGCTTCCCGCATCAGCATCGCGAGGGCTCGTGCCCTCGAGAAGTCAATCCTGGAATCGAGCTTTTTCTTCTCCTGCGTCGGTAGGAGATCACGCTTCCAGTGCTCTGCGCTCCATAAGCTCCGAAGGATGGCCAGCGCAGGATTCTGCCCCCAGCGCCCCTTCCAGCGCCAGCCAGGCATGTCCACGAGACAGAAATTGGCCAGGATCACCTCTCCCGCCTCGCAGAGCGCCTCCAGCACCGCTGCCGCTTCACGGTATCCGTCTTTCGGATCCAGACCGAGGCCCGCCACCCCCAAGCGGATGGCTTCGCTCCAGCTGGGATCGCTGCGGGCCCGCAGCAGCACGGGCACGCAGCCATCGGGCAGGCTCGGGTGAGGATGGAGGGGATCGGCGACCTGCTGGAGCAGGTGCTTGAGCGGCGTGGTCTTTCCACTTCCGGGGCGGCCGATGAGCAAGACCACTGGGCGGCTGGCCACGAACTCGCTCGCCACGTGGATCTCCCGACGGACCTTCTTCCGCTCTGGCGTGGCTTCTTGCCCCACGCCGCCAGCCGCGAAGGTGGCTCGAGCCTGACCTCCTCTTCCACGCTCAATGGCTGGTAGAGCTCGGCAATCCCGATGTTCCGCCGGTTCGTGTCTTCCTGGACCGAGAGCATGGCGGTGTCCAGCCGCGTGAGGAAGCTGCTGTCGCGCAGGTGGTCCAGGTATCGCGCCCGCAGCCGTGGATAGGCCTGCGGACTCCTGATTCGCTCCAAGACAGGGGTGCGTAGCGACCTGGCGGTCGCCCCTGAACGCTCCAGGTGTACGGCGATCTTGGCCACGACATCTTCGCTCCGGCCGAGGTCCTGATGCAGCAGGAAGCGGACGGCCAGCACCTCCTGCGGGCCGAGGCCTGCGAGCACGGCGGTGCGGACCCGCGCGCGGGCCTGGCTGGGCTCGAGCACCGGACTCCAGGCGGGCTCGCGCACCTGCTCGCGACGCGCGGAGCCCACCCCGAAGCCGGCCCCGAGGCTGGAGCTGAACCCACGACTGCGCGCCACCGTGCCGTCCTCCAGGCCGGGGTGGGTGTGGCAGCGCACCGCCCGGGCCAGGGTCGCGCCATCCGCCATCACCACCTTGGCGGAGAGGGAGATCACCACCTCGGTGGCGACGTCGAGTCCGGAGAAGAAATCGGTCCAGTCGCCCTCGGAGCGCTGCCGCAGCCGGACCTCGATGGCATGGTCGTCCGGGAGGTACTGCGCTCGGAGCTGCTCGATTGCGGAGCTGGCCATGATGGGTTCTCCTCCAGATCGCAACGTTTCATGCGGAAACCGAAGAGAGCGTAGTCTTTGGTTACCGACGGCGCGAAGCGGACTTCGTCTATCGAGTTCCAGGTTTGGGCGGACTGCCGAAGATGCTATCCACGGCGGAAGCCTCTTCGTGTTGGATGCAGTGGTCGTTGACGACCGCGAGGCTTTCCTGTGTCGCCGCTGAAGAGGCTCCCCTGACGCTCACCCCTTCCAGATATGCGCGCGTCGGGGCCCCCGGTCGCGCACAAGTGCTCCCCCTGACGCTCACCCCTTCCAGTTATGCGCGCGTCGGGGTCCCCAGCCGCGCATCAGGGTTCGGGCGCAGGCGCCTGCTGGGGCTGGAGCGCGTCCTCCATGGCGGAGCCCCACATGAAATCGAAGAGCCGGCCTGCCAGGCGATGCAGCAAGCCCGGCTCGGTCTCCAGAGCCAGGCTGGGGGCGGCGGAGCGCGTCTCGCCAGCGTCGACGCTCAGCTCGGCGGGCCGCACCAGGGCTTGGGACATGGCGATGGAGAAGGCCAGCATCAGAAAGACCGCCAGCGCCAGGTAGGCCGCCAGCAGCAGGCCGCGGGCGCGATTCCGAGTCGGGAGCGGATCAGCTCTCTCATCGCTCTTCGCTTGAGATCGATCGGGCCGATCGAGGCCTTCTTCCACCAGCGCCAGGGCCGCGCGTCGCTTCTCCGGGTCCAGCGGGCGTGGCCAGCTCGTGCGCAGGGGATCGGGCCAGGGCTCGGGATCCAGGGCCCGGATCCAGGCCCGCCACTCGTCCTCTCGCGGGCTTTGGCTGGCCCGGGCCAGCAGCTCGGCGCGCTGCCGCGGCCAGTCTCCCCCCGCAGCCTGGGCCTCCTCCTGCGTGGCGAAGCGCGCCGCCAGCGAAGCCATCAGCTCCTTGCAGCCGAGCCGATCGCCCAGCTCTTCCCGCAAGGCCCCCAGCTCGCTGCTCAGCCTGGTCGCATCGGCGTAGCGCTCCTCGCGGCGCTGCGCCACGCAGCGCCGCAGGATGGGATGGGCCTGGGGCAGGATCTCGTCCAGCAAGGCCAGGCGCGGCAGGTACTCACCGGACACGATCTGCCAGAGCAGGGCGTCCAGGCTCTGGGCCTGCACCAGCCGCTGCCCGGTCAGGGCCGTGAACAGCACGCTGCCCAGCGCGAAGAGGTCGACTCGCCGATCCAGCCGCCCTGGTTCCTCGATCTGCTCGGGGGCCATGAACTCAGGCGTGCCCTTGGTTCCCGGGGTGGTGGTGCGGTGCAGCGCCGAGGTGGCCCTGGCGATGCCGAAGTCCATGATCTTGGCCTGACCGGCGGTGCTCAGGAGAATATTGCTGGGCTTGAGGTCCCGATGCACCAGCTCCAGGGCCTGGCCCTCCGCGCCCTGGGCGACGTGGGCATAGGCCAGCCCGTCGCAGGCCTGCAGGGCCAGGTCCAGCACCGCCGACGCAGGCAGGCGTACCCCCCGCGCTTGCGCTCCCTCGATCAGCGTCTCCAGGCTCAGGCCCTCCACCAGCTCCATGGCCAGGTAGCGCTCGTCCGCCACGGCACCGAACTCGTAGACGTCCACGATATTGGGGTGACGCAGCTGGCCGCCCAGGCGAGCCTCGTCGGTCAGCGCACGTACCAGGGCCTGGTTGCCCTGCGTCAGGCTGGGAAGGATGAGCTTGATCGCCAGCTCCTTGGCGAAGCCCATGGGGCCGGGTCGCAGCGCCCGGTACACCCGGGCCATGCCGCCGACACCCAGCAGATCCACGAGCACGAAGGGCCCGAAGCTGCGAGGTAGGGAGTCGGTGGGGGAGGTGCTCAAGGGGCTCGTTCTCAGGGCTGAACCGTAGAGCTACCTATCTCTCCGCCCGCGCCATGGGGATAGTTCCCCACCGGCCAGCCTGGCTATCCCTGGATTACGAAACCTGGGGCGGCCCGGCGCTCCCACGGTGGGGGAATTCGCGGGTGAGGGGGAGCGCGGAGCGCGAGCAGCTCCTTACGCAGCGTCGGCGGCAGGTCGTCGGCCTGCACGATGGGGCCTTCGGAGAACGCGGTCACGTAGCGGCAGCAGCTGAGCAGCTCGCGTACGTTCCCCGGCCAGTCGAGGGCCTGGATGATGTAGTAGACCGCCGGGGCCAGGCGCAGGCTGGCGCGACCCGACTGCTTGCAGATCCGCTCCAGGAAGTGGTCTGCCGGGCTTCGGTGTGAGGGCTCGCCCGGTCTGGCGACGGGGCGTCCCTTCGGCGGTCCGCAGGGTCTGGGCCCAAGCCCTGGCTTCAGCGCCGGCAAATCTGGGGCCCTGCGTTTGACTGACCGTCCCTGGGCCTCTGCGCCATCGATGGATGCCAGCCTCAGGCTGGACGCCTGGCGACAGGTCGGCTGCCGGAGCGAGGAGTCGAATCCGGCGCTATGAACGCAGGATCGGCTGATGGCAATGCGGACCTGTCCTCCAGCCAGCTGCTGCTCTACCTGGCGGAGCAGTGGCTCGAGGGTGCGCAGGATGGTGCCGCCGGTTCCGAGGCCGCTCAGCCTGAAGTCGATAGCGAGTGCGCGGACAGTCCGCAGGATCCCTGCGATAGCGAGTGCGCGGACAGTCCGCAGGATCTCGGTGAGGACGACCGGGGCGGGGAGCCGGATCAGGCGGTACACGTGTACTGCGACGAGGAGGAGTGCGGCTGTTCAGGAGGCGAGGCCGAGGTGTGCGAGACCGCCCGGGGCGAAGAACCCGAACCGGCTGTACACGTGTACTGCGGCGGCGAAGACAGCAGCTGTTGCTGCGGCGAGGGCGAAACGCATGAAGAGCCGGCTGTCACCCCTGCCCGTGGAGAGAACGCCTATCCCGTCAACTACAGGATCATCGAGCATCGCTGTCCTAGCTGCGAGCGGGCCTGGCTGGAGACCCGCGCTGGCAGGATCGAGCTGGACGAGCGAACTCGCGCGCTGATCGAGTGCGACGCCGAAGTCGTCGCCGGAGACGACAGCGCCGGCACGCCCGGGCACTTGAGCAGGACCATCCCCCCGGCCACCAGGCGGGCCGTGCTCATCCGCGATCGGGGCTGCTGCACGGTGCCGGGCTGTCGACACAATACATACCTCGAGCTGCATCATATCGAGTGGCGGGCCCAGGGAGGCTCCCACGATCCGCGGAACCTTGCGACCGTCTGTTCAGCTCATCACGGCATGATCCACAACGGCGTCCTACGGGTGAGCCGAGGCGTGGATGGGGATCTCCATTGGGAACGCGGCGCCGGAGAGCCGCTGGGGATCATCGTCAGCATCTGGGGGGAGAGCGCTGAGCTAGACCACGCCAGCCTGCGAGAGTTTGAGGGCCCGCCCGGAAGCTGGGGCTGCATCAGGGAGTACTGGGGGGACATCGAGCCGCCGGTGGGACTCAGTCAGGTCGGCGATGCCAGGCACGCCGCGGTACACGTGCGCGACGGAGAATCATCGGCCGGGACGAGCGAAGGAGGTGCGGCTGGGAGCGCGTCGTCCCTTCGGGAGCGCTACCCTCGCGGCTGGCAAAGCTTCCGCATCGGGGATGAGACGCGCATGGCGCCGGGTTGGATGGCTCGTCCGGTCGGGTGAGGGGGCGTCCCTTCGGTGGTCTGCAGGGCATGGGTCTTCACCCGGCCGCGCCATGGGGATAGGAGGCGCCATGCTCCCCGTCCTGCTCGGCCTCCTCGCCTGCCAGCCCGCCATCGACAGCGGCATCCCCTTCCCCATGGATCCCGAGGTCGACAGCGACGGCGACGGCATCCCCGACCTGCAGGAGCTGCAGGAAGGCACGGATCCGGCCGATCCCGGCTCGGCTTCGGCCTGGCACCCGGAGCTCACAGAGCGCCCGCGCCTGCTGCTGGCGGCGAGCGAACTCGAGCAGCTGCAGGAGCTGCTCGGCCGTGAGGGCGAGCCCTGGCAGACGCTGCAGGCCCGCCTGCACAGCGCCTGCGAGGCCGAGATCCGCTCTGCGGAGCCCGATCTGGTGCACAACGTCGGCAACGCCAACACAGCCCTGGCCTGCGCCGTGCTGTACGCCGCCGGGCAGCCCGAGACAGGCGCCAAGGCGGCCGAGATCCTGCGGGATCTCTCCACCAGCGCCGACATCGGCTTCGACGACGTGGACAAGGTCGACCTCTATGGCGGCCAGGGGCTGCTGCAGGCCGTGCGCGCTTGGGACCTGCTGCAGGGCGCCGGCTATCCGGAAGGCTATGACGCCGAGGCGGCGGGTGAGCGCCTGCATGAGCTGGGGGCCTTTTTGTGGGACTACTACGTGGCGGACGCCTGGTACTGGCAGGCCGGCTGGCAGAACAACCACACCAGCAAGCTGGACGCCTCCTTCGGTCTGTTGGGCATGGGCGCCAACCTGGACGAGCGCGCGGCCCGCTACGTCAATTTCGCCGCCGGCGAGATCCCCCGGCTGCACGATGGCCTGCTGGCCGACGACGGCGGCTACGCCGAGGGCCCCTCCTACCAGGTCTACGCCTTCGAGTCGGTGCTGCCATGGCTGCGAGCCCTGGACCTGTGGCTGGGAGACGGCCAGCTCACCGTGCGCAGCAGCTGCATCCACAGCGGCGACGCGGACTGCGTCGAGGAGCGCTATGAGCAGGCCTCGCCGCTGCGCGCCGACGCCCGCATCTGCGAGGGCTTCGAGCGCTTCGCCGAGCTGCTGATGCCCTCGGGCTACGGGCCCGACTACGACGACGCCAACCTGGCCTCGGGCCACCTGGGCCTCTACGCCGGGCTCTGCCAAAGCGGCGTGCAGCGCTGGGCCTGGGACTGGCAGGCCTCCAGCTGTGACTCCCAGGGCTCGGTGGACGTTACCGCGGACACGCTGCTGGTGCTGGACCAGGCTCCCGCCGCCGAGCAGCCGCCCAGCGGCGCCCTGCTGCGGGAGGCCTCGGGCTGGGCCCTGCTGCGCGACGGTTGGGACGCGCGGGGCGCCTACGCCCTGCTGCTGGCCGAGAGCGGCGTGGCCCGCGCTGGCGGCGGGCACGAGCACCCGGACGCGCTGCACGTGTCATGGGCGGCGCGGGGCTCCTACCTGCTGATCGACGGGGGCTATGGCTCCTACGAGGTGCACGACGAGGTGAACGACCCCGAAGCCCACAACGTGATCCTGGTGGACGGAGCCGGCTCGCGCGGCGTGGACGCCGGGACGCCCGAAGCATGGCAGGACGGCGACCTGCTGCTGGCCCGGGCCTCTGTGAGCTACGGCGGCGTGGACTGGACGCGCACCATAGCCCTGGCCGACGAGGCCACGCTGGTGATCTGGGACCGCACAGAGGCCAGCGACGGCCAGGACCACAGCCTGACCCTGCTGCTGCAGGGGGCTACGGACAGCCTGGAGATCGAGGCCCCGCTGGCGCAGTGGAACGTGGACGAGCTGCAGCTGCAGGCCGCGGTGCTGGCCAGCGCCGAGCTGGCCTTCGAGGCCCGCCAGGAAGAGCACGCCCACAGCTACACGCAGGGAGAGACCGATCTGCACGGGACGCTGGCGGCCACCGCCACCCTGCCCGCCGCCCAGGGCATCCGCTGGCTCGCCGTGCTGCGCGCCGCCGCAGAGGGCGAAGAGCCCATCGTGGCGGACGGCGAGATCGTCAGCTGGCCAGGGGGCAGCGCCGGTCTGGACGGATCGCTGACCGTGGACGGAGAGGCGCTGCGGCTGCGCTGACGCGCCCTCGCCCGGGCCCCGCATCCCACGGGATATGAGACCGCTGCCCTGCTGCCCCGGCCCAACATGGAGCACCTCGACTACCGGGACCTGGCCGCCCGCGCCGACGCCTTCGACGCCGCGGTGGATCGCACGCCCGACATCGATCGCTACTGCTCGGCCTGCGACTGGATCCTGCCAGCGCTAGGCACCCTGCGGCCCGCCGGCCAGCCCTGGATCCGGCACGAGCGAGGTGACTGGACCGCGCTCTGCCTGCGCCGCGACCACCAGGGATTGCGCTCGATAGAGGCGCTGGAGGCCAGCTGGGGGCTGGCCTGTCCCTTCGTGGGGCCGCGGGCCCACCTGGTCGCCATGCGCTTCGCCACCGAGGCCCTGGGCCGCGCCGGGGAGTGGGACGTGCTGCGCCTGGACGGCTTCACCGAGGACTCCAACATCCTGCGCAGCCTGGTGCTCTGCTTCCACGGCAAGTACCGCTTCTTCGTGGCCCCTTCCACGGGGCGCGACGTGGCCAGCCTGCACGGGGGCCTGGAGGGCTTCCTCTCGCGCCGCAGCCGCAAGTTCCGCAAGAACCTGCGCCGCGACCAGCGTCGCGCCCAGCAGGCTGGCCTGAGCTTCGAAGATCCTGGCCTGCGCGACCCGCAGGCCATCTTCGCCCGCATCATGGACGTCGAGGGCAACAGCTGGAAGGGCGGACGAGGTGTAGGCATCGACCGTGGCAACATGAGGGCCTTCTACCAGGCCATGATCCCTCGACTGGCCGCCCGTGGCCGCCTGCGAACCCTCTTCGCCCGTCTGCAGGGCCAGGACGTGGGCTACCTGGTGGGTGGCCTGCGACAGGGCATCTTCCGCGGTCTGCAGTTCAGCTACGACCAGACCGTGGCCTCGTTGTCCGTGGGTAACCTGGCCCAGTTCGAGATGATCCGGCTTCTCTGCCAGCGCGACGACGCTCAGCTCTACGACCTGGGCACCGCCATGGCCTACAAGGCTCGCTGGGGCGAGGGCGGCCTACAGACCATGCGCCTGCTGATCAAGCCCTGAAGACCGGGAGCGGATCGCTCTCATCGTCGTCCCCTGCGCCACCAGCGCCGTCTTGGGGACTTCCCTCATGACAAGAATCCTCAGCTGTCGTATGATGGCCTGCCCAATCAGCCCAGAGGATCTCCCGTGCTCGCGTCGGGAACAGAGATCGGCAGCTACGTCATCGACTCCGTGGTCGCCTCCGGAGCGATGGGGGTGGTGTACAAGGGGCACCACAAGTTCCTCGACCACGAGGCGGCCATCAAGGTGCTGCTGCCCAACCTGGCGATGAACACCACTCTGCGCACCCGCTTCGTGCAAGAGGCCCGTGTGCAGTCCCAGCTGCAGGCGCCCGGCATCATCGGCATCTGGGACTTCGTGATCCAGGAAGACATCCTGGCCATCGTGATGGAGTACGTGGACGGTCCCACCCTCGAGCACGTCATGGAGCAGCTCAAGGCGCCTTGGCCCGCCGATGACGCCAAGCGGGTCATGGCCCCCATCGTGGCGGCCGCGGCCCACGCCCACGCCCTGGGGGTGATCCACCGCGACCTGAAGCCGGTCAACGTCATCATGGATCTTTCGGCCGGTGCTCGCTGGCCCGGCGAGCCCAAGGTGACCGACTTCGGCCTGGCCAAGCTGCTGGCCGGCGAGAGCGGCCTCACCATGGTGGGCTCCCGCATGGGCACCCTGCCCTATATGTCGCCCGAGCAGTACTCCGGAAAGAAGGAGATCGGAGCCCAGACCGATGTCTTCGCCCTGGGGATGATGTACTGGCGGCTGCTCACCGGCGACCTGCCCATCAACCCCGAGGACCACGTGGCGGCCAGCCGCCTCTACACGGGCGAGGATCCCATCCCCCCTCTGGAAGAGGTGGCGCCGGACACCCCCGAGAACCTGCGCGCGGCCGTGAGCGCCGCGCTATCCGTCGACCCGCAGGATAGGCCCGCCGACGCTGGGGAGCTGGCCAAGCTGCTGGGCATGCAGCTGCTCTTGCCCAAGCCCGGCCAGAGCAAGCCGGCCATGCCCCCGCGCCACCAGCACTCCGATCCTGGCAAGATCCTGACGCCTTCCATGGGCGGCAACGAGACGCAGGAAGCCCCACCCATGGGAGAGCCTCTGCCAGAGTCGGATTCCGACGCCCAGCACGACGACCTCTACTCCTCTGACGAGCCCTACTCTGACGATGACCCGCTCCCCGAGAAGAAGAAGAGCCGCTGGCTGCTGTGGGTGGGTGTGATCCTCCTCACGCTGGTGCTGATCTGCGGAGGAGGAGGCTTGCTGCTCTCGGCCGGCGCGCTCACCGGTGGCGTCGTCTTCCTGCGCCAGCTCTCGGGGCTGGACATCGGGGCGGACCTGGTCGAGGCCGAGCAGGGCCCGGCAGCGATGGATCCCGCCGCGACGGAGCCCGCCGCCGAAGAGCCTGCACCCAACGGCGAGGTCGGGACCGCCTCCCCCGCCCAGGGCGCCGGCCAGCCCGAGCCGGAGAAAGAAGAGCCGGCCAGCGAGCCCGCTGCCGAGGAGCAGCCTGCGATCGAGGATCCCATCCAGGAACCGGGCGCCGAGCAGCCACCGACAAGCGAGGAACGACCAGCGGAAAAAACGGCTGAGACCCCCGCTGCGGCCCCATCCTCGGGTGTGAGCCTGACGGTGGAAGGGGCCAGTTCGGTGACCCTGATCCAGGGCGCTCAGCGCTACGGCCTGCCCGGCTCGGTGCCGCTGGGGCGCTACGACGTGGAGGTCAGCTTCTCCGGAGAGGCCGCCTCGGCCGCGGGCCAGGTGACCATCCGCGAGGGCAACAGCACCCTGCGCTGCAGCGAAAAAATGGGGCTCTGTCGCGTGCGCTGAGCGAGTGAGCGCCTCTTTTCCGCTCCCGCTGGCGCCTTTCGGGATACGAAGCGCTTCGAAGCTCTCCATCTGACGCTGGAGGTGCGTCTTGGCACCATGGATCTTGATCGCAGCCAGCCTGGCCCAGGCTGACGACTGCACACCGATGCACGCCGAACAGGTCAGCAGCCTGGTCGAAGAATCTCTGCTCGAGTTCGCCATGCTCGAGGAGGAGGCGTTCGTCGAAAAGGCTGCGCAAGCAACCCAGTCCCTGCCCTGTCTGGACGAGATCTTCTTGCCTCCCAATGCCGCCGCCTTCCACCGCGTGCAGGGCCTGTGGTACTTCTTCCACGACGACGCGAACCTGGCCTCGCTCTCCTTCCGGGCGGCCATGGCCATCGAGCCCGAGTACGAGCTGTCGGCGCGCATCGCCCCGCAAGGGGGCAAGCTGCACGGCATCTGGACCGCAGCAAAGGCCCAGGCCCCCTCCCTGGTGGTGTCGCTGACCGCGCCGCAGGATCTGCGCGTCTTCGTCGATGGCCTCGAGTCCAGCCAGCGGCCCGCCAACGTGCCTGCCGTGGTGCAGTACGTCGACGCCCAGGGCCAGGTGGGCTGGTCATCCTACGTGCAGCCGGGCGAGCACCTGCCCGACGGGATCCCCGTGGCAGCCGTGGTCGAGGCCCCCGCGGAACAACCCCAGCCCGCAGAAGCGGAAGAGCCCGTGGCTGCAGAAGAGGCCGTGGCCGAGGAAGAGCCCGTGGCCGAGGAAGAGCCCATTGAGGATGCGCCCATGGCCGAGCCACCCCCTCCGGAGGTCGTGGCCGTGGAGCAGTCCATCGCCGACGCCCTGCCGCCGGTGGAGCCGGCGCCCGAGCGCAGCAAGGGGCGCGGCATGGTGGTGGCGGCGGTGGTCTCCGGCGTCGTCACCGCAGGCCTGTTCACCACCGCCGCGGTCACCCGCGTGGGCTTCGACGACGATCCCAGCCGCACCAAGCTGATCATCAACCACGGCAGCTACTTCGGTAGCATCGGCTGCGGAGCGCTGACCGTGACCTTCACCAGCCTGGCGCTGTTCGGAGGTGGCAAATGACCGGGCGCGCGTTCATGGTCCTGGTCAGCGCCGCGCTGGCCGGTTGCTGGCCCTACGTGCCGGGCACCTGGGACGACTACAAGGGCGGGGGCGACACGGGCGAGGATCTTCCCCGCACGACTGGAATCCTGGGCCTGGTGCAGCAGAAAGACGCAGTGGGTGGTTACTGGAAGGATGGCGGCTCCTGGGGCTTGGCCTGGTGGGGCTGGCTGGCCGCTCCCAGCTCGGGCCGTAGCGCCATGGAGGTCCTGACCGCGCGCAGCACCGGCTGCACGGCGGATGTCGTCTCGGCCACGCAGTTCTACGATGAGCTGGGGGATCCCGGTGCCGACCAGAGCGTCATCAGCGGCCCCAACACCATGCTGACGCTCCCCTGGCTGGGTCCCGACATGCCCTTCTTCTACTCCGAGTTCAGCACCCTGCCCTCTGCGCTCCTGGATCTGGAGCCCTTCGAAGGCAGCAACACCGGACTGATCGAGTCCGTCGGTTTCGTCGAGCTGCCCGAGAAGACTCCCATCGCCGGCCCACCCCTGGATGGCAACGAAGTCGCAACGGTCCCCATCACGGCTCTCGCCTTCAGCTGGGAGGGGCAGCAGGATCCGGATCTCTACGTGTCCACCGAGAT
>CAYVQL010000121.1:0-24765 GCA_964454135.1 uncultured Enterobacterales bacterium
TCGTACCCCCTCCTGGCGGGCTCGGCCGGGGGCCGTCCAGGGCCTCGGCAGGCGTGGGGGGGGGCCCGGGGGGCCCCCCCGGGGGGCCCGCCCCCCGGGGGCGGGGGGCGGGGGCGCGGCGCCCCCGGCCATCCAAGGCCAAGGCGTCCACGCCTGCCCGGGCGACATGGCGGTGCCCGAGGTCGAGGGCCAGCCGGCCCCGGAGGCCAACACCGCCACGATCCCGGATTCCGCCACCATCCCCGAAGCACAGCAGGTCCACGTCCTGGGCGATGTCCCTGCCCCGGCCCCGCCCCCACCCGTGGTGCCCGAGGTGCAGCCGATCCGCACGCCGGGCGAAGTGCCTGCCCCGGCCCCGCCCCTACCTGTGGTGCCCGAGGCGCAGCCTGAGACCGAGGTCGCGCCCCAGCCCCCGCCCCAACCCGAACACCACCTCGCGGGCGACATGCCCGCGCCCGTGAGCGAGCCGGCGCCGCCGCCAATCCCGCCCGTGGAGATCGAGCCCACGCGCGAGCAGGACGAAGAGGACTGAGGCGGGCAGGCTCCTAGGGGCGGCCTCGGAGATAGAGCATCCCGAAGCGCGTCGAACCCGCCTCGCCGCGTCGAGACCGGCGAGCGCCACGGCACTGGCGCGTCGGCCCTGCCAGCCCGCCCAGGCGCCCGGCCCATCACTGCAGGGCGTGTGTGACCGCCTGGTTCAGCAGCTCCAGGTCGAAGGGCTTGTAGAAGACGGCGAAGGCCAGCCGGACCTCGGCCTTGTCCTTCAGCCAGGTCTCATGGCCTGTGATGAGGATGATGGGCAGGTCCGGATGGCGGGCGGACGCGATCAGAAGCAGGTCGCGCCCGTCCATCCTGGGCATCTTGACATCGGCGATCACGGCGTCGAGCTGCGAGGCATCCAGCTTCTCCAGCGCATCGCGCCCATCCACGGCCTGGATCACGTCGCGCCCCTCCTGCTGCAGCGCACTGGCGATAGAGTAGCGGACCCACTCATCGTCGTCCGCCACCAGGATCCTGGCTGGCCTGACCGCGCCTCTCTCGCTGGTGCTGGATATCTCCGGACCAATCATCCGATGATCCTCTGGGTGGTGGATTCGATATCATTCGTGGCGCGGGCAGCACGGTGAGGCCTGGCGGGCCTGAGCCTTTGCCACCCATACGATAGCCCACACCACTTCGGATGCAATTGCACCACTCTTTCTCGCGCTACTCCTCGCCCGCCACCAGCTCCGGCCGGCCCCAGAGGTAGCCCTGGCCAGCCGAGATCCCCAGATCGCGCAGCAGATCGCGATCCTCCTCACGCTCCACGCCCTCGGCCACCACCTCGGCGCCCAGGGCGTTCATCAGCATGGTCATGCGCTCCAGCACGCGGCGCTTGCGAGGATCCCGCGCGGTTCCGTGGACCATGGAGCGGTCGAACTTGACCAGGTCGGGCTCCAACAGGACCACGTTGTCCAGGGTGCCCGGCGTGCTGCCGACGTCGTCGATGGCCAGGCAGAGCCCCTGCTCCCGCAGCCGCGCCACGTTGTCCACAAGCGAGGCGGCGCCACCCAGGAACTGGCGCTCGCTGATCTCCAGGCAGAGGGGCTGACCACCTGCGGCGGCGAAGATATCGGCCAGGTTGCTGGCGGGCACCTCCATCAGGGTGGTGGGTAGCAGGTTGACGTGTGCGCGAAGCTCCGTGCTGAGCGACGACGTCGCTGCCAGGCACGTCCTCAAGCACTGCAGGTCCAGCGAGGTGAGCATGCCCTCTTCTTTGGCCAGGGCGAAGAGGTGATCAGGCATGCGCAAGGGCCCCGGGGGGCCGCGGGAGAGCAGCTCGTAGCCCACCAGCCGCTCGTCGCTCAGCGACACGATGGGCTGGCTGGCCACCGTCAACCCGCCCGGGCCCTTGACCAGGTTCAGCAATGCCTCCCTGGGATTTTCGTTGTTCTCCAGTGTCGGCCCCTCCACGCAGACACGGTTCTTGCCGCCCATCTTGCCGCGCTGCAGCGCCACGCGCGTCAGGGGGAGGATCTCTTCGGGCGACCCCACGTGTGGCGGCAAGGCGGCGACGCCGATGCTCACGGTGACGCGCAGCGGCTCGGGCAGCAGGGCCAGGGGCTTGGACGCCACGGCCAGGCGGATCCGCTCCGCGGCCAAGGCCGCCTGGGGCAGGCCCGAAGCGGCCAAGGCGACGATGAACTCGTCGCCCCCGACGCGGGCGGCCGCGTCCTCCGCCCGGATCGTGTCCATGATCCGCTCGCCGATGTGCTTCACCGCCAGGTCGCCCACCGAGTGGCCATGCAGGTCGTTGATGCGCTTCAGATCGTCGCAGTCCACCAGCATGGCTGTCAGCAGGCCTCCCGCGCGCCGGCTGGAGGCCTGCATCATGGGCAGCAGCTGGGCCAGACCGCGCCGGTTCAGCAGGTCCGTCAGGGGGTCGCAAATGGCCTGGCGCTCCAGCTCGCGGTTCGTCTCGTCCAGCCGTTGAGCCAGCTGCCGCAGCACCAGCTCGGCACGCTTGCGCTCCGTCACGTCTCGCAGGGACGTCAGCACGGCAGGGGAGCCCCACCAGCTGATCTCCTTGGCCCGCAGCTCCAGGCAACGAGCAGGCTCGCCGGGAGAAGACAGCTCCACCTCCTGCATGGTGCCGACCTCCAGCTGCCAGGGAAGAGGCCAGCCAAGAAGCTGGGCTGAGGGTCGCTCCATGATCGTCTCGGTGGCGGGGGTGACGAAGAGCACGACGCCCTTGTCGTCCGTCACCACGGTGCCCTCGTTGCTGGCCTCGATGATGGCTGCCAGGTGTTCCTCCGCGTTCTCCGATTCTTCCGTGGCGTTGCGCAGCGCCGCCACGAAGGCGAAGCGCTGGGTGGCCTCCCACAGGTCTCGCTCGAGCTGGCGGCCATTGTGCGCTGGGCCCTGCAGGCAGGCCTGGACGCCCAGCTGCAGGATGCGCGCCTGTTGCCGCAGGTCCTGCACGCCTGTGAGCACCACGATGGGGATCCACAAAGCCCACCGATCCAGCAAGCTCCGCAGCCAAGGCGGCCGCTCCACCACGCTCCGCAGATCGATCAGCACCAGGTCGAAGAGCTCCTGCTCCAACAACGGCCCGACCTCCGAAGGGCCACAGATCCGGCGCAAGCGCAGGCGGCCGAGATCGAGACGTTCCCGCGCTCCCGACTGGGCCGCAACCCCCTCCGCATCGACCACCAGCAAGACATCCATGGCTCTCCCCACCTCCCTGTCGTGGCATACGGGGACCTAGTAGCTTATCGGAAAATATCAGTGTTCGTGTTACCTTTGTCGCAAATTGTCTCACCTCAGCGTCGGCCCCTGTCCTCGCTCATCCGCCAGACTCCCGCTTCCGCAGGGCGTTTTCCGGGCCTGCAGCCCGCGGCCGCACGAAGAGCCCCCGACCGCGGTCCCGTCGGCGGAAGGGGCGTCCAGGACGCGTCCTGTGGCGCGCGGGCCCAGCGCTGGCCTCATCCATGGCCGTTCACCGGGAGTCCGTGACACCAGGTGAAGCAGAGCAGGCCTCCCGGGATCCTGGCGGTGGTGGCCCGCGATCCTCACGGCTCCATTCAGCCGCGCGAGGCGCGAGTCCAGCACGCGAAGACGCTTGGGTTCGGCTCGGCCAAATGCAATCCGTAGCGTACTCCCCACATGCAACTCGTCGTACCACTCCCTGGCATGGCCCCTGAAGATGCGACTGTCTTCGTCGATGGTGACACCCGGCAGCAAGGTGGCTCTTGCATGCCGAAGAGCCGCCGCCAGCGTGCCCGGCGCCCATCCAGGCGGGCATGTTAGGGCAGAGGCCTCTCCGGAGTCTCCTTGCTCCTCCCCGCGCTCCTGCTCCTGAACACGGCCTGGTCCCAGGCGGATGCTCCCCCCGAGCCACCGGCCGTCGAAGACGAAGCGCCGCTGCTGGCCCTGCCGGAGCTGCTGGAATTCGTCGAAGCGCGCTATCCGGCAGAGGCCGAGGCCCAGGGCCTGCAGGGCAGCGTGCTGCTGCTGCTGGAGGTGGACGAAGAGGGGCAAGTGCGCGCCGCGGAGGTGCTGCGCGAGGCGGGGCACGGCTTCGACGAGGCCGCCCTGGAGGCCGCCTGGCAGCTGGTGTTCACCCCTGCAGCGGATGCCACGGGCCCGGTCCCGGTGGCGCTCGAGTTCGAGTACGGCTTCGAGCTGGCCTCTCCGCCGCCCGAAGAGCTCCCGCAAGAGCTGCTGCCCGTGAACCTGGAAGGCACGGTGGTGGAGCGCGGCAGCCGCACACCGCTCGAGGGGGTTCCCCTATGGATCGAGCTGGACGGAGAACGGGTGATCGTGCGCAGCGACGCCCAGGGCGCCTGGTCCTTTCGCGGCGTTCCCCTGGGCGAGGTGACGGTCACGGCCACCTGGCCCGGCTACGAAGACGAGATCAAGACCGTCGAGATCCTGGCCGGCGAGGTCACCACCCTGCCCCTGTGGATGACCAACCGCGACTACCGGGAAAACGAGGTGGTGGGGCTGTACCACCGTGAGCGCGAGCCCGACGTCACGCGCCGTACCATCACGATCTCCGAGGTGCGCAGGGTTCCCGGCACCTTTGGCGATCCCGTGCGGGTGATCCAGTCCCTGCCCGGCGCAGCGCGCCCCTCCTTCGGCTCGTCCCAGCTCATCCTGCGGGGCGCCAACCCGGAGGACTCCAACGTCTACATCGACGGCGTCGAGGTCCCCATCATCTACCACCTGGGCGGCTACCGCTCGGTGCTCAATCCCTCCATGATCTCCGCGGTGGACTACCTGCCCGGGGGCTACGGCGTACGCTACGGCCGCAGCATCGGCGGCGTGGTGGACGTGCGCACCACCGAGGACTTCCCCGATCGTTGGAAGGCCGTCTGGCACACCGACATGCTGGACTCCAGCCTCTACACCACCGGCAAGGCGGGAAAGAAGCGCCAGGCGGGCCTGGCCGGCGGCGTCCGCCGCTCCTACCTGGACTGGCTGATCAAGCCCTTTCTGCCGGACGACTCGCCCTCCATCAAGCCGCGCTGGTTCGACTACCAGGTCAAGGTCCACAGCCTTACCTCCGGCCCTGACGAGTTCTCGCTGCTGCTGTTCGGCTTCCACGACCTGATGCTGATCGAGAACCCCGAGGGCTACGCCGTGGGCACCGACGAAGAGGGCGAGGAGGGGCTGTCGCTCTCCTACCAGACCCACCGCCTGGTGGGCGCCTGGCGCCGGGAGTTCTCGCCGCAGCTGGACCTGGTCGTGCGCCCGCTGCTGGGCTGGGACGACACCCGCTTCGACATGTCCACCGACATGGAGCTGCTGATGCGCAGCCTGCAGCTGGGCCTGCGCAGCGAGCTGCGCTGGAGACCTGGGCCCGCCTGGCAGCTCACGGCGGGCCTGGACGCCCTCACCAGCCAGTACGACCTCTCCGTCAGCCTGGGGGAGATCACGACCTCGTTCACGGATCCGCTGCAAGAGGCCGACGCCTACTCCTCGCAGGACACGGGCTGGAGCCACTCCCCCGATCCCTACCTGGACCTGCAGCTGCGACCGCTGCGCGAGCGCGACGCCCTGGTGCTGGACCTGGCCCTGCGCCTGGAGACCTCGCTGGTGCCGGACATGGATCCCCTGCTGGGCCTGGATCCACGCTTCGCCATGCGCTGGGAGCTGGTGCCGGACGGCATCCTGAAGCTGGGCACCGGCCTGTATCAGCAGCACCCCGAGCTGCGCACCATGGCCTTCGGCAACCCGGTGGAGCTGCCCCTGGAGCGGGCCTGGTCCAGCGAGATCGGCTGGCTGCAGCGCTTCGGCGTGGTGGCCTCCGCCGACGCCACCTTCTTCTACAAGGACATCGACCGCCTGGGCGTGTTCAACCCGGACATCGAAGATTTTCTGGAGGACGAGCTCTACGTGCCGGACGGCAGGGGCCTGGTCTACGGCATGGAGATCCTGCTGCGCAAGGAACGGCAGGGCCGGCTCTTCGGCTGGGTGAGCTACACCCTGTCACGCTCACTGCGCCATGACGGGGACGGGGACGGAAGCACGGACGGGGTCAGCATCTCCTTCTCCCCCACGGCTGACACAGCCGGCGGCGGCGGCTGGTACCTGTACGACTACGACCAGACCCACATCCTGACCGCCATCGCCGGCTACAGCTTCACCAACAACATCGATCTCTCCACCCGCATCCAGTACGTCACCGGCAATCCCTACACGCCCTACGAGGACGCCGTGTACCACGTCGACGAGGGATACTACGAGCCCATCGAGGCCGCTGCGCGCAACTCGGCCCGCATGGATCCCTATTTCTCCATGGATCTGCGCGTCAGCAAGCTGTGGGCCTTCAAGCGCTGGACGCTGGAAGGCTTCGTGGACCTGCTCAACGTGCTCCACGGAGACAATCCCGAGATGATCATCTACAACTACGACTACACCGAGTCCGCCTACGTCCAGGGCCTCCCTTTCATCCCCTGCTTCGGCCTCGAGGCCGAGCTGCTCTTCTGAAGACCCGCCGTGTCCGCCTTCCCCATGAGATCACCGGCGCTCTGCCTGGCCCTGCTCGCGTCCTGCGACCTGGGTGACATGCCCCAGCAGTGGCAGCTGGATCGCACGCGCCTGCTCGCCATCCGCGCCGATCCCGCCGAGCCGCAGCCAGGGGACGTGGTGGAGCTGCAGGCCCTGAGCTTCGCGCCCGGCGGCGACGTGGGCACGCTCTGGTACATGTGCCCCGACGAGGAGATGTTCGACCCCGACTGCGAGCTGGACGAAGACCTGGCGGCCGAGCTGCGCGCCCTGGACGCCGACTCCCTGACGGAGGATGAGCTCGGGGAGCTGGAATCGGCCGCAGAAGCCGCCGGAGTGCTGGGCCGGGATCCCGGCTATCCACCCGCGCTCACCATCCCCGAAGAGCTGCTCTACGTGCTGGAGATGCCGGAGCTGGCGGAGGGCCTGAGCCTGCCCATCCACGTGCAGGCCTGGGACCTGGACGATCCGCAGGGCGACGTGGAGCACGCGCTCAAGTACCTGCCGGTCAGCCTGGCCGAGACCCCCAATGCCAACCCGGAGATCTCGGCCCTGGGGGTCGCGGGGCTGCAGTACGACGCGCAAAAACCCCTGCTGGTGCAAGCCGACGAGGCCTGCGCCCTGCGCCCCGTCCCGCGCTACGACGCAGTGGAGACCTACACCTACGTCAACAACCAGGGCGCGGCCGAAGAGCGGGAGGAGGAGCTGGAGTACCGCTGGTACACCGACGCGGGCGAGCTGGAGGAGGTCTACACCGGCGGCTTCATGGGCGACGAGGAGTCCGGCACGCAGTGGACGGCCCCCAGCCGAGGCAGAGGCCACCTGGTGCTGGTGGCGGCCGACGGCCGCGGGGGCATGGGCTGGATGGAGCTGCTGTTCACCGTGGAATGAGCCCCCGCGGCAAGCCTCCGGCTGGAGCTGTCCGCCCCCGAATTCATCCTGGGCGCAGCTTCGGCGGCTCCGCGTTCGGCACAGGTGGAACGAGAGGCGCGATGTCAGGCCGACGCAGGCGGATGTCAGGTAGGACCGGAAGGGGCAGGACATCCGGATCGAAGAGACCGGGATGCATGAGCGGCGCGCCGTGGCCCGTCTCCGGCTCCTCCAGCGTCAGGTACAGCGTGAACTCGTCGCCGCAAGTGGCGTAGTCGTAGGTCGGACAGAGCTCCGCGTAGCCCAGGGCTTCACTGTCGTAGCCATCAGGTGGCGTGTCGCAGTCCGAGCCCTGGACAACCAGGTCCACGGCGTTGGTCTCATAGCTGTTGCTCGAGAGGGTGGCCGAGGCGTTGTCCAGGAACAGGCCGGCACCCTGGCCGTCCAAGAGCTCGTTGTTCTCCAGGAGGAGACCCGAGCTTCCATCCCAAGCCTCGACACCGTCTCTCACGTAGACCGCATCACCACACTTGGTCAGGCCCTCTCTGCTCCATCCGTCTCCACCGTGGATGGTGTTGCCCGACAGCCAGTAGCTGCCCTCTCCGGAGAGCCAGATGCCGGCGACGGGATTGTCCTGAATCGTGGTCCCGGAAACGGACAGCGCTGGAGGTTCGCCATACCAGGGCTCCGCGAAGATGCCGACACGGCCTCCGATGTTCTCTTGCTGGACGGTATCCTCGATGCTGGAATCTTCGATCCGCAGGGCCGCGCCGCTGACCACGACCGCTCCGGCGAACTGGTTGTCCCGCAGCACGCACCCCGAGCAGCTGAGGAGGGAGCCCTCGTCGAGGCTGTAGAGTCCGGGTCCCTCGTTGGAGGACACCTCGACACCCGTCGTCTCCACCGTCGCGGATTCCTGCGCGACGATGCCGATGCCAACGGTCTGGATCTCCCCGCGCGTCGTAGCGGCGACTCTCGTGTCTCGCAGGGTGACCCAGGTATCGCCGCCGACCGCGGCCACGCCCACGGCGTTGTTCCCCTCGACCTCGCAGCCATCCCCGTCCAGGCTCGCGCCACCGAAGACGAGGATGCCAAACCCGTACTCCCCGTCCTCGTGGGGCTCGGTGTCCTCGATGGCCGTCTCCCGCAAGCAGACCGAGGTGCCAGCATCTTGCGCGAACACGCCCACGGTCGCGTTTCTCGACACTTCGCAGCCCTCCGCATCCAGGCTCGCGCCGGCGCAGACAAGGGTGCCGAACCCGAAATCGCCCCCCTCATCGGGCTCGGTGTCCTCGATGGCCGTCTCCCGCAGCGCGACCGAGGTGCCCGAGTCGACCACGCCAACGCCAATGGCGGCGTTCCCAAGGACCTGGCAGCCCTCCGCGTCCAGGCTCGCGCCGCCATAGACGCTGATGCCGAACCCGAGCCCCTTGTTCTCGTCGGGCCTGGTGTCTTCGATGGCCGTCTCCCGCAGGGTGACCGAGGTGCCCGAGTCGTACGCGAGAACGCCCGCGGAGGTGTTCCCCCTGACCTCGCAGGCTTCCGCTTCCAGGTTCGCACCGCCGGAGACGTCGATGCCGTAGCCGTACAGCGCGTTCTCGTCGGGCCTGGTGTCCTCGATGGTCGTCTCCCGCAGGGTGATCGAGGTGTCCGCGTCCTGCGCGAGCACGCCCGCGACGGTGTTCCCCGTGACCTCGCAGCCCTCCCCATCCAGGCTCGCGCCGTCGAAGACGAAGATCCCGTAGCCGCCCTGCCCGGTCTCATCGGGCTCGGTGTCCTCGATGGCCGTCTCCCGCAGCGCGACCGAGGTGCCGGAGTCGAACGCGCCCACACCTGCCACAGCGTTCCCCCTGACCTGGCACCCCTCTCCGTCCAGGCTCGCAGCTTCGAAGACGAAGATGCCGTAGCCGCCCGCCCCGTTCTCGTTGGGCTTGGTGTCCTGGATGGTCGTCTCCTGCAGGGTGACCGAGGTGTGGGAGCCCCGCGCGATCACGCCAGCGACGGTGTTCCCCTTGATCTCGCAGCCATGCGCGTCCAGGCTCGCGCCACCGAAGACGTCGATGCCGTAGCCGAGATCCCCATCCTCGTCGGGCACGGTGTCCTCGATGACGGTCTCCCGCAGGGTGACGGAGGTGCCGGAGTCGAACGCGTACAAGCCGACGGCGGCGTTCCCCTCGATCTCGCAGCCCTCGGCATCCAGGCTCGCGCCGTCGAAGACCTCGATGCCGTACCCGTGCTCCCCGCTCCGGTCGGGCTGGGTGTTCCTGATAGTGGTCTCCCGCAGTGTGATCGAAGTGCCGGCATCGTAGGCGAGCAAGCCCATTCCCGTGTTCCCGTCGAGCTCGCAGCCCTCCATCGTCAAGGTCGACGACGAAATGCCCGCCTGGTAGACCCCGACGCCGATGTTCTCGCTCTCGAGCACTGTGGAATCCCTCATCGACAAGGTCCCCGACCCGACCAACACGCCGACATAGCGTGCCCCCCGTACCGTCACACCCGAGACTTCCACCGCCGAAGACTTCGCGTCGACCTCGATCCCCGCGCCTTCCGCATCGCTGGCGGCGATGACGACCAGCTCCCTGCACCGACCGGCCAGGTGCACGCCATCATGGGAGCGCCCCAACGCCAGCGTCTCGGGGTAGGTCCCGGCCGCTAGGGCCACCATGGCGCCATCTGCGTCGGCTGCCGCGTCCAGGCCGGCCTGGATGGAAGCCAGAGGCGCGGCCTGGCTGCCGTCGCCTCCTTCTCCGACCGCGATGTCCACGAAGATGGTGCCCTCGTCCAGCTCGAGTTCGCCCCAGGTGCCGGTGCCGCAGGCGGCAGGCACGCACTCGCCGTCGTCGTCGAGGTGGCCCGTGTCGCAGCTGGGATCGGTGCTGGGGCCGGTGTCGTAGGCGCGGCTGGTATCTTCGATCCGGCTGTTCTTGCGCTCGTTGCCGTCGCAGGCGAGGACGATCAGCGGAGTGACGAGGGTGAGGGAGACACGCAGCTTCATGACCTGGACGGCTACCTGACGAAAGGGCCTCTCGAAGCATGGCAGAAGGGGGAGGCCACGTCGAGGGCGCCGTCCGCCTCGCAGCTCGAAGCCACCACCTAGGCGGCATCCCAGCCGGAGAGCTGTCCGCACGGGGAATGCCGGGCGGAGCTGCCGCTGGGACCGACGCTCTCCCTACCAGTCCCCCCTGCCCTGCGCGAAGGCCACCGTGTCTTCCAGCGTCTGCAGCGGGTCGCGCGAGGACCAGCCCAGCTCGGCTCGAGCGCGGCGCGAGTCCACGTACCAGTACAGGCAGGCCAGGTCGATGTCGAAGCGGTCCACGTGGGCTGCCAGGGGGAAGCCCTCCCGGCCCACATCGGGGAACCAGCCCAGCATCCGCCGGGTGAAGCGGGGCATGCGCAGGGCGGGCTCGGCCTGGTCCGCGATGCGGGCCAGGCGCTGGTAGAAGGCCTCGAAGGTCATGTTGGCGCCGCCCAGCAGGTAGCGCCGCCCGGCCTCGCCCCGCTCCAGCGCCAGGGCGATGCCCTCGGCCGCGTCGCGCACGTCCACGAAGGACAGCCCCCCCGGGGGCACGGCGGGCAGTCCGTACTCCAGGAAGGTCCAGACCGGCCGCGTGCTGACGCCCAGGGTGTCGCCGGGACCGAGCAGCAGCGCGGGGTTGACGATGACCACCTCGAAGCCCTCGGCGTTGCGCTCCAGCGCCGCATCTTCGGCGTAGAGCTTGGCGCGGTAGTAGGGCAGGTCCTTGGCGAGACCGTGGGGGCGGGCGGCGCCCTCGTTGGCGATGTGGTCCGCGTCCTCGGAGATGGCGATGGTGCCCGAGGAGGAGACGTGCACCACGCGCCTGACCCCGGCCTGGGCGGCGGCGTCCAGCACGTGCTCGGTGCCACGCACGTGGACCTCCCAGGTGAAGCGCGCCTCGGCCGGATCGTGGTTGACGCCGCCGGCAGCGTGGATGCCCGCGTCGCAGCCGGCCACCAGCGGCTGCAGGGACTCGGGATCGAGCACGTTTCCCTGCAGCGTCTCGGCCACCGGGTAGCCCTGCAGGGCCGAGACCTCTCCCTCGTCCAGGCAGAGCGCCACCAGCTCGTGCTGCGGCCCCAGGCGCTCCACGATGCGCCGGCCCAGGTAGCCGCTGCCTCCTGTCAGAAAGACCCTCACTTGGCCCTCCCCTGCAGGTCGAAGACCTTGCTGAACTCGATCAGCAGGGGGATGTCGCTGGTCTTGATGGCGCCGGACATGAACTCGGGGGGCGAGGGCACGTAGGCCTCGCCCACGATGCGCTTGATGATGTCGCAGGAGGTCTTCACGACGCAGTCGGCGCGCCCGTTGGCAGGCCGGCCCGGGCTGATCACGCAGCGCTGGTCGTCCACCGCCACGGTCCAGCGCGGGCCGTCCTTGCCGCCGAGCGAGAAGTACCAGGAGACCGGCTTGGTGACGCGATCGGCGGAGTAGCGCTCCGGCAGGGAGCCGAACAGCCGCGCCACCATGTCCTCCAGGCTCTCCTCTTCGCGCGTCGCCTCCCGCAGGCCCAGGCGCGAGCAATCCAGCACGCCGCCCGCCTTGAGCTGCTCCACCGCCCGGTGGGCCAGCCTGGCCGTGTGCCGCGCCGCGTCGCCCGGGCTCATGCCCTCGGTCAGGCGCAGCACGTCCTGGTTGAGGATGGGGGGCCCGATATGCACCGTGACGCTGCGCCCCCGGGGCAGGACCGCGCCCTTGGGCAGGATGCGGAAGGTGCCGTCAAGGTACACGGGCAGGATGTCGAGCCCGGTCTGCAGGGCCAGCTTGCCCACCAGGCGCTTGAACTCGTGGATGGTCCCGTCGGTGTAGCGCGTGCCCTCGGGGAACAGCAGCACGGTGTGCCCCTCGCGCACCACGGCCTTGGCCTGCTCCAGGGCCCTGCGCAGGCCGTGCCGCCGGTCGATGGGCCGCAGGTTGGTGAGCTGCTCGAAGTAGGTCTTCAGCCAGCGATTGCCCTCGAAGAAGTAGTCCTGGGCGGCCAGGGCCACGACCTTGCGGCCGTAGCGACCAAGGCCGAACTTGACCAGGCCCATGTCCAGGTGGGAGCAGTGGTTGCTGACCACGATGACCTGGCGGTTGGCGGGCACGAAGCTGCGGCCTATGACGCGCGTGCGCAGGCCCTTGCCGTAGAACTCGCGCTGCAACACGCTCAAGGCGGACTTGGCAGGTCCGGCCAGCAGGCCGGGGATGGGCAGGGTCTCTTCCACCACGTCGCGCGCTTTTTCTATGCGCGGCGCCGGCAGCGAGAGCAGGGTTTCCACCTCTCCCACGGTTCGACAGCGGGCCAGGTCGTCACTGTTGGGCGCGGCCCGCCCCAGCCCCTCAAGGGCCGCGGCCAGCTCCACCATCATCAGCGAGTCGAACTCGAGGTCCTGGGCCAGGTCGGTCTGGCTGGTGATCCCGGCGGGATCCACGCGGGCCACCGCGGCGATGGCTCGCAGAGCCGCTCCGGCGGTTCTCTCCCCCGTCTGCGCCGCACCCACCTCGACCGCGGACGCGGCCACGATCTTGTCCAGGATGCCCTTGACCTCGTTGCGCTTCACCTTGCGGGTGGCGGTGCGCGGCAGATCGGCGTCCACCAGGTGCAGCACGGCCGGGCGCTGCACGCGGGGCAGCTTGGCGATGGCGTCGTGCAGGGCCTGGCGGGCTTTCTTGCGGGCCTCGTGCCAGCCCTCGCCCTGGGCGGGCTCTTCGGGCACGGCCAGCAGCGCCAGCCGCTCCCCGCCCCGCGGGGCGGGCAGGCCCACCAACGAGAGCTCCTTGACGTGGGCCACCTCGCCCAGAGAGGCCTCGACGTCGTCCAGGTAGATGTTCTCGCCGCTGGCCGTCACCACCACGTCCTTGGCCCGCCCCACGATGATCAAGCGCCCGCGATGGTCCATGCGCCCCAGGTCGCCGGTGTGCAGCCAGCCCTCATCGTCCAGCACGGCCCGGGTGGCGGCCTCGTCGCCGTAGTAGCCCTGCATGACGTTGGGTCCGCGCGCCAAGACCTCTCCGATCCCCTCGGCATCGGGATCCTGGATGCGGATGCGCACGCCGGGCACGGGCTTGCCCACGTGCCCCGGCTTGGCCCCGGGCCGCCCCTCGGCCACGGTGAGCACGGGCGCCGTCTCGGTCAGCCCGTAGCCCTCGGCCAGGTGCAGGCCCAGGCCCTGGAAGAGCTCCTGGGTGCCCTTGGGCAGCGCGGCGCCGCCCGAGATGAGCACCCGGATGTTGCCGCCCAGCCGCTGGTGGACCGAGCCGAAGAAGACCCGCCCCAGGTCCAGGCCCGTCTTGCGGCCCATGATGCGATTCAGCTCCAGCCCCGCGTCCACGGCCAGCTCGGCCAGCAGGCCCTTCTCCTTGACCTGGCTGCGGATGCGACGCTCCAGCAGCTGCCAGACCGCGGGCACGCCCACCATGGCCGTCACGCGGCCCTGTTTCAGGCCGTGGGAGAGCCGCTCGCCGTTGAGCTCGTCCAGGTAGATGATCCGCGCGCCCCTGGACAGGGGCAGCAGCAGGCCGCAGGTGAACTCGAAGGTGTGGTGCAGCGGCAGCACGCTCAGCACGCGGTCGCTGGGCTTGAGCGGGAAGAGCCGCGCCAGGCTGCCCAACAGGCTGGTGAAGTTGCGGTGGCTGAGCATCACCCCCTTGGGGGCGCCGGTGGTGCCGGAGGTGAAGAGTATGGCGGCCGTGTCGTCGGCGTCGATGGGGCCGTGGGGCAGGCCCAGGGCCGGACCCGGGGCCGTGGCCTCGTGCAGGTCGAAGATGGGGATCTGCAGCGCGTGGGCGAAGCTCTCCCGCGCCTCGGCGTCCAGCAAGGCGTGGCGGGCGCCCGAGCTGCGCGCGATGTTGGGCACCTGGTCGGCCGCGTGCTCCGGATCCAGGGGCACCACGATGCCGCCGGCGATCAGAATGCCGAAGTAGGCGATGCACCAGTCCGGGTGGTTCTGGGCGGCCAGGATCACCCTGCCGCGCTCGGCCAGGCCCGCGGCCAGCAGGCGCGCGGCCGTGGCTCGCGCGCGCTCGCGCAGCTGTCGGTAGCTGACGCGCGAGAAGCCCTGCTCCTCGGTGCGCAGGAGCGCCGGCGCCAGGTCGTGCCGCTCCACCAGCTCGTCGAGCATGGCCACCAGGTCGTCGTGCCTGCGGAAGGCGCGCTTCTCCTTGCGGATCTTGTCCTCGATCACCGGGAAGACGTGCTCCTGGAGGGCCACCATGTGCACATCGAGGATGTAGTGGCGCCACTCGATGCTCTCGGGAACCCAGGGCACCAGCTCGCGCTGCGCCGCGGGCAGGCGCGAAAAAGCCGCCCGCGTGTTGGCGCAGCTGAAGCGGTAGTTGTGCGTGGCCATGAAGGGCACGAAGAGGTCGAGCAGCTTCTTGCTGATGCGGGCCTGCTTGGCCGCCGTGCTCAGCGCCTTGCCCGCGGGAGCCGTCACCGCCCGCAGCGGGCCGACCCCCACGACACGTAGCGCGTCGGACACGCCATCGGCCACATCGGCCACGAAGCCGGGGCCCCAGCGTTCGAAGTCGGCCGCCGTGGCCGAGAAGGGCTCGTTATGGGCCATCAGCCAGTTGAAGAAGGGGTTGCCCTTGGCGTCATCCAGGAAATGCCGCCGCTTCCACAGCCCCACCAGCTCGATGAAGCGGTCCATCTTGAAGGGATTGGTGTCCGAAGAGCCCAGCTGGTAGACGGCCTGCTGCGCGCCTTCCAGCAGCTCGCCCAGGGCCACCAGCATGCCGGCCGCCACCATGTCCACCGGGATCACGTCCAGGACGGTCTCGTCCTCGCGCGGGTAGAGCACTGGACCCTTGTAGGCCAGAAAGGCCAGCGGGGCCGAGGTGTTGATGCCCTCGCTCCAGGCCGGGAAGGGGAAAGCGATGCTGGACTCGATCACCGCGGGCCGCACGATGGTGAAGGGCAGCCCCGCGTGGCACAGGATCTGCTCGCCGATGGACTTGGTGTAGGTGTAGATGTTGTGCCAGCCCCAGAACCTGGCCCGCTCCACGCCGGCGGCCACAAGCTTGCGCTCCTCGTAACGGCGGCGCACCTTCTTGAGCTCGTCGTCCAGGGCGGCGCCCCGCGCGGGCTCCCCCTTGCCTGTGAGGTTGCGCTTGGCCTCGTCCAGAAAGGCCGACTGCCGGAAGGCGTCCTCGGCGCGTCGGCGCACGTCGTCCACCGTGTCCACGCACTCGGCGATCTCGTTCTCGGGATCCCAGTGCACAGGATCCAGGCGCTCGCGCACGTTGCGGGCCTCGCCGGCCTCCTTGGCGGCCCGGGCCGCGGGCACGTCGGCCTTGGGAAAGGGAAACTCCCTGGGATCCACCTCGTCCACCTGGCCGGTGCGGTCGCCGGCCACGTAGCAGGTGCTGGTGTGCAGGAAGGGGATCCCCTGGCCCTGGGGATCCAGGTCCCTGGCCAGCGCCACCAGGTTCTGCATGCCGAAGGCGTTGACCTTCAGCGCGTCGTCCAGGGGCGGGTTGAAGTCCACCACGCCGGCGGCGTTGACCAGGGCGTCCGTCTGGCCCCGCAGCTGGTCGCGCAGGAAATCGGGAACGCCGGCGAAAGGCTCGGAGACCTCGCCCGGGATGGGCGTGATGCGTTCCTTGAGAAAGGCCTCGAAGGCCGGGCCCGGGTGCAGGGCCCGCAGCGGGTCGAAGACGGGCGAGGAGGCCACGTCGGCCCAGAAGCGCTCCTGGCACCTGGTCAGGCGCTCCTGGGGATCGTCCCCGGCTCCCTTGGGGCGCACCACCAGGTGCACATGCCCGACGTCCGGGAAGCGACAGAGCAGCATGGACAGCCAGACCTTGCCCAGAAAGCCCGTGCCGCCGACCACCAGCAGGCGGCTGCCCGCGACCAGGTCCGCCAGGTCCAGTTGCGTTGCGGCGCTCACTTGGCCTCTCCGACCACCTCTTCGATCTGAGGACGTGCAGCGGGATCGGGCGTGACCTCGGCCATCACCGCAGGGGAGATGCGGAAGCAGGTGATGGAGGGATCCCGGGGCGCGGTCTCACGCGCCATGCGCAGGGCCTCGGACATGGTGGCCGCCGTCTCCCAGCCCATGATGCCCGGGATGTACTCGTTGTCGGCGCCCACCACGATGGTGCGGCCCAGCCACTGGCGGCCGTTCTCGCCCCAATACCACATGAAGAAGGGATGGGCCGGGTGGTAGCCCTTGCCCGTCCTGTACATCTGGATGTAGGCCGGGTTCCTGATGAAGTCGCGCTCGTACTTCTTGTGCAGCTCCAGGGCGTCGCGGGTCTTGGGCAGCAGCTTGTGGAAGAACTCCACGTAGGGCGCGTGCTGCTCGCGGTCGAACCTGTCGCTGCAGGGGTGCAGCAGGATCAGGGTGCCGCCCCTCTTGACCAGGGGCACGCCCTTGAACATGTTGAACAGGTAGCCTTGGGCCATCACCTGGACCAGGAGCGGGTTGAGCACGGCGTTGACGCTGTAGGGGCAGACGTAGGGGATGGGGAAGATGACGATGTCGCTCTGGCCCTGCACCGGCACCAGCAGCTGCTCGTAGCACTTGTCCACGCACTTGCGGTGGGTCGCCTCGCACTCGCCCGCCCAGACCCCGATCACCTCGTAGGGGGCCGGCACCTTCTCGAAGATGGCCTGGCGGGCGGCCGCGGGCAGCAGCTGCAGGGCGCGCACCATGGCCTTGCTGGCCGTCTCCTCGGCGGGGCTCAGCTCGTCCTCGTTCTTGGCCAAGAACTCGAGGGGCCGGTCGAACATGCGGTTGTTGATGGTGGACTCGATGTGGAAGACGTCGAGCTCTTCCTCGATGACCTTGCCCACCATGGTCATCTTGTCATTCAAGGCCGAGTCGTCGGGATCCATATAGGTATGGGTCTTTCGGATGACGTCCGGGCGGTGGTGCCCCCGCAGGGTCTTGTAGCCCACCAACCCCGTGCCCATGGACTTGTGGCCCCCGTTCATCGGCACGAAGGTCAGGTTCAGGTAGATGACCAGATCGCTCTCGGCAGCCCGGCGGTTGACCTCCACCACCTGCCCGTCCGCTGCGCGGCCGATCTCCTTCAGGGCGCCCGGCTGCTCGGCGTCGTGGTTGTAGAGCCGGTCGGGCCAGTACTGGTCGAAGACCTTGCGGCCCACCATGCGGCGCACCTCGGAAGCGGTCATGGGGCGATGGAAGGCGGTGGCGATGATCAGCTCGACATCGGTGATGGCGTAGTCGTCGAGCAGGGCCAGCACCACCTGCAGCATCTGCTCGCGCACGTCCGGGCGCTTCATCTGCGGCAGCGGCATCGAGATGTCGTCGATGGCGATGGTGACCTTCATGCCCGGACGCAGCTTGGCGTAGAGGGGCTCGCTGTTCTCCGGGTGGTTGATGGCGTAGCGGATGGCCGCGGGCACGTCCTGCAGAGGAGCCAGGGGCGGCTTGCCGTAGATGACGCGGGTTCCGACGGGCAGATCCACCTCCACCAGCTTGTTGCCGCTGAACAGCACCCGCGGCTTGGAGCGGTGGTCGATGGTGATGACGCATGGATGGTCGGTGCTCATGGCACTCTCACGAGACGCTTGGGATTTCGGAACCTGCCCTCACCTGGCGAAGCGCGCGTCGCGCTGCGCGGTGCGGGACTGGGAGGTGATGTCCAGCACGGGCCAGTTGTAGGCCTCGGCCAGGCGCTTCAGCTTGCGGTCCGGGTTCACGCAGAAGGGATGGCCCACCACCGAGAGCATGGGGACGTCGGAGTAGGAGTCAGAGTAGCCGAAGCAGTCCGCCAGGTCGTCGCCGTGAGCGCGGGCGTCGTCAGCGATGATGCGCGCCTTGCCGGGCCCGGCCACGATGGGCCGCATCAGCTTGCCCGTGGCCTTGCCGTCCTTCATCTCGAGGCGGTTGGCGATGATGTGCTCCACGCCAAGGTACTCGGCCAGGGGCTTCACGGTGCAGTCCAGCGAACCGGTCACCAGCACGATGCGCTGGCCAGCGGCCTTGCACTTGTCGATCAGATCGACGGTGCCCTCGAAGATGTTGGGCCTGATGGCGAACTCGAAGACGTCCTCGGACACGACGACCATGCGGTCCTCGGTGGTGCCCTTGTAGTGGGAGAATAGCAGCTCGTTGAACAGGCGCCGATCCTTGAGCTCGGCCCAGGCCATCACCGGGCCGCTCAACAGGGCCGTGCCCAGACGCCTGGCGCTCTTCAGCGGAGACGACTGATTCGCGAGGTACATGACCGTGGTGTGCACCAGGTTGGTGCTGATCAGTGTTCCGTCGACGTCGAAGTACGCTGCCGGCACGTGAAGACTCCCGTGATTCAGCTGTTCTATTGCCGTTAATCGCGAAACCGCCCCTTCGAGACGATCTGAAGCGTGCTGTTTCAGCCCCTCCTTCTAATCAGCGCGCGGCCCGGTGCCCATCCTTGGGGATCACCGACCGCTTCCGCCAGCCCTGCGCCGGCGCCTCCATACCGAGACCAGCATCAGCGGCAACCACCCGGCCAGGCCCGCCTGCGCGCAGCCCAGGGCGCCGCCGCAGCCCTCGCCGCCACCGCGGCCCGAGTCTCCCGGCTCGGCCGAGTCCTGGTCCCCGGATCCGCTATCGTCCTCCGCGGATCCGCTGTCGTCCCCTGCGGATCCGCTGTCATCGCCGGCGGACCCGCTGTCGTCGCCGCCCTCGTCCGCGGCCAGCCGCCGGATGGCGGAGGGATGCCAGGCGGACCAGTCCACCGCGTCGGTGGCGGTCTCGAAGACGATGGGGAAGCCCTGGTCGTCGGCCGGCAGCTGCAGCCCGGTCTGCGGGATGGCGTAGACGTCGAGCCAGGCCATGGACTCGCCGCCGCTGCCGTCGCGACCGAAGGTCCAGCGCTCCAGGGCCACGTACTCGGCGCCGTCGAGGTGGAAGAAGCTGGTCAGGTTGCGCACGGCGTGGCCGTCGTCGGCCTGGCCGTCGGGATCGTTGCCGCCGATGGCGACACATAGGCCGCAATCCACACCTGCATCGCCGCAGTGGTGGTAGTTGGGGCAGTCGGGCCGACCGTAGCCATCATCGCCGTATATTCCTCTGCAATCCAGCGCATCCGAGAATCCTGGCACCGCGCCCTGCTCGTCGCAGCTGCTCTCGAAGCCCTCGTCGAGCATGGGATTTTGTGCCAAGTAGAGGATGGAGTAGTTCTCGTCGACGTAGGCCAGCGCCAGGCTGTCCCAGTGGAAGCTGATCAGCGAGCCGTCGTGGTTCATGGCGGGATTGGTGATGGCCGTGATCGTGTACCAGTTGGGGGTCAGGGGCCCGTACTCGGCCAGCAAGGCCGTCTTGCAGCAATAGTCCCAGTCCTGCGCCGCGCACTGCTCGAAGTCGCATGTCCGCAGGTCCGAGATCAGGATGCGGCTCAGCACGTCAGCCCCGTCCAGCTCGCCCTCCAGGAACATCATGTAGCGGTCCTCCCCTTCGGGAAAGGCCACGTCCATGTCCGCGGTGTTCATTTCCGCGCCGGAGTCGTCGTGGTCAGGCTTGCGCGCCAGCAGCTCCAGGCGCCTGGCCACCAGCGCCGTCACGGGCTCGCCACCAGCTGTCTCCACCTCGCTGGCTTCTCGGTCCAGGGCCAGGCGATGCAGGGACTGGCTGGCGAAGTAGAGCGTGCGCTCGGCGCTGTTGCCCGCTCCCCAGCGCGCCAGCCACACCGTGGCGGGGAGCATCCTCTCGATGCTCCAGCCCGCGCCACCTTCGTCGCAGCGTACCAGGGAGATGTCGTTGACCGTGTCGAGCAGGCCGGCCTCGGCGCGCCTGCCCACGGCCAGCATGTCGCCCTCGGGCGAGAAGACGACATCGAGATCGTCCCAGGTCTCCAGGGAGGAGGCGTCGACGGCCAGCCCGTCGCAGTGCAGGTCGAGCTCTGCCGAGGCCCCGACCTGCGTGGCGAATTCGCGCAGGGCCGCTTCGCTGGTGATGCCCGCCGACTCCGGCGGCCAGGTGCCGTAGTCGCCCTCGTCGCCCTGGTTCCGGTTCACCGCCAACAGCGCGGTCTCGGATGGGCTGCCGCAGGCCAGCTCGCCCGTGGTCACCGGGCAGGCGCAGACCTCCACACCGGCTTCCAGGTAGTCCCCGCAGACCCCGCCCTCGGCCAGCGGCGGGAAGGACTCGGCGCAGACGCCGGCCTGCGCGGCCCGCAGGGGCGCGACGAGGGGGAGCGCCAACAGGATGCGGAGCTTCGGTGGCATGTTCACCTCGGGGAGGGGCCGGAAGACGGCTTGGACGGGGCGCCGCGGGATCCGGAGAATACCATCTCCGCCAGGACCTCGTAGGGATGGACGAACCGTTAACCTTGAATTTTTAATATGCCATGTTAATATTTCAATGATGAGCCAGCTCTCTTCCCCGATCCCGCGCCTGCTGACTCCACGCCTCTTGCTGCTGCTCGATGAGTTCCCCGCCGTAGCCATGGTGGGCGCCAGACAGGTCGGCAAGACCACCCTAGCCAGGATGCTGCTGGAGCAGCGGCCCGACGCGGTCCTCCTCGATCTCGAGCACGCCCCCGACCTGGCCAAGCTGCAAGAGCCGGAGCTCTACCTGCAGCTGCACGCAGACAAGCTCGTCATCATCGACGAGGTCCAGCTGGCGCCGCATCTCTTTCCGGTGCTGAGAGTCCTGATCGACAGGCGCAGGAGGCCGGGCAAGTTCCTGCTGTTGGGCTCCGCATCCCCCTCGCTCCTTCAGCGCTCGTCAGAATCCCTTGCGGGACGCATCGTCTTCGAGGAGCTGACACCATTCCACCTCGAGGAAATCCGCAGGCAGCTGTCCTGGCAGCAGCTGTGGTGGCGAGGAGGCTTCCCCGAGGCGGCACTGGCAAGGGGCGATCCGGCTTCTCGGCGCTGGAACGAGGCCTTTCTCCGGGCCTATCTGGAGCGCGACCTACCCAACCTGGGCGTGGGCGCCAGACCCGCCATCCTCTCCCGCTTCCTCTCCATGGTCGCGCACAGGCACGCCCAGGTCTGGAACGGGCAGCGGCTGGCCTCGGGGCTGGGCGTGTCCAATCCCACGGTCACCCGCTACCGGGACCTGCTCGTGCAAGCCTTCTTGCTGCGCGAGCTGCTTCCCTTCCACCGGAACGTGGGCAAGAGGCTGGTGAAGAAGCCCAAGCTGTATATCCGCGACAGCGGACTGCTTCACGCGCTGCTCCGCATACCCAGTTACGATGCGCTGTATGGGCACCCCATCATCGGCGCGTCCTTTGAGGGCTACGTAGTGGAGCAGGTGATCGCCCGGCTGCCGGAGGCCCTCGAGGCGTCGTTCTGGCGCACCCATGCGGGAGCCGAGCTGGACCTGGTGCTCCACCGGGGCGTCGATCCGCTCTGTGGCGTCGAGATCAAGCTCAGCGCGGCGCCGAAGCCTGGCCGCGGCTTCTACCAGGCCCTGAAAGACCTGGGTGACATCCCCGGGTGGGTCGTGCATGCGGGGGCGGAATCCTGGCCCATCCGGCGGGGCGTCTGGGCCGTCGGACTCGAGGAGTTCGTGCGGGAGCGGCCGTTCCTGGGGTAGCAGACCGCTGGCGGACCCGCTCCCGAGGTGAGACCTTGACCCATTCCTCTTCTCTTCTCAGAAAAACCAAATAAAACTCAAGAAAAGTGTTGACGGGACCGAAGAGTGACCATAGGCTGAATGCGAACCCCAAGCCGCTCGCCGAGAGCTCAACTCTGCCGGAGTCCGTCTTCCATGTCGTTCCTGTTGGCCAAAGCCGAGTCCCCGCGCTCCGCAGCGAGCAAGGGCGGCCGTGCGCGCGAAGAAGCGCCGCTCAACGCGCGCGCGATCCCGGCCAACGCCTGCATCCCCATGGAGGTGGGCCCCGGCTGATTGGTTATTTCCAGTTAGGAAACCGAAGGCCGGGCCACCAAGCGTGACCCGGCCTTTTTTTCTTATTGGTTCCAGGTTCCGGCGCCAGCCGACAGGCCGTTCCGGCCTGAACGAAGAGCCCAGGTTCTTTGACAGCTGAATACTCGTGGATGTCCCGAGCTCTTGCGGCGCGCGTCGACCGCAGGGGCTCTCGGGCGGCCCTCGCGCGCAGCGCGTGCGCAGCGCGTGCGCAGCCAGGCCGCCCTTCAGACGCATCTTTTTCTCCCGTGGTCCAGCACCACGGAGCGCACCGGCCCTGTAGCTGAAATGGAATAGCGCCCGGCTGTTCACCGGTAGTATTCGGGTTCGAGTCCCGACGGGGTCGCCAGCGCCTGGGCTGGTAGCCAAGCAGGCAAGGCAACGGGCTTTTAACCCGAGTAGCGGGGGTTCGAGTCCCCCCCAGCCCATCCTCCACCCGTCCGCGACGGCTCCCTCATGTGACTCTGCGTCACATGTGAAAGGGGACGTCTGTCTCAGAAACCACATCCATTCCTGTGTATTGCTGGCCCATAGCTCAACCTGGTCAGAGCGTCCGTCTGATAAGCGGGAGGTTCCCGGTTCGAGTCCGGGTGGGCCAAAATCCACGCTGCGGGGATCGAGCAACGGCCGCTCGCTGGGTTCATACCCCAGTGCCCATCGGCGAACCTGGTTCGACTCCAGGCCCCGCAATTGACAGAGAGCAGTTTCCACGGGCTGGTAGCTCCAACTGGGAGAGCGCCTGGTTTGCACCCAGGAGGTTGCGGGTTCGAGTCCCGCCCGGTCCGCCAGCTTCGCTACGTAGCTCAGCGGCAAGAGCGCCGGTCTCATACGCCGGGTCTGCGGTGGTTCGAATCCGCCCGTAGCGATTCCCTCAAGACGGTGTAGCCAAGCGGTTCAAGGCGCCGGCCTGCAAATCCGGTCTTCGTCGGTTCGAATCCGACCGCCGTCTCGTTTTTTCGGAGCGTAGCCCAGTGGGTAGGGTACCGGCTTTGGGAGCCGGGGGTCGTGGGTTCGAGCCCCACCGCTCCGACCACTCTCTCATCGATTCGCACTCGTAGCTCAAGCGGAGGAGCGCCGGTCCGCGATGCCGGAGGATGGGGGTTCGAGTCCCTCCGAGTGCTCTACTTGGCGCAGTGGGCGAACAGGTCAAGCCACCGGCCTTTCAAGCCGGAGATTACGGGTTCGAGTCCCGTCTGCGCTGTTTCAAGGGGGGGACGGGGTGCTAGGGCACCAGGTCGGACGCGTCCCGCGGGCAGATCTTGAAGACCTTGTAGCTGTAGTACAGGGGCCCGTAGACGGTGCTGTAGTAGTCGCCTGCCGAGCCGCTGAAGCCGTAGAACAGGTCGTCCATGGAGACGCCGATGTCCAGCGTGGCCTCTCCGTAGCTGTCCACGTCGCTGGTCAGGGTCACCCCGGACAGCTCCAGCAAGGCCCCCTCGTAGACCTCCCAGTCGCTGGGTGCGCTTGACAGCTGGCTGGCCACGGGCTCCAGCGTGACGCCGGTGTCCGTCACGTCGGCGGCGTCGGCCACCTGGATCTCCAGCAGGTCGTAGTAGTCGTAGATGAGGCCGGTGACGTCCAACACCTGGCCGGTCGTGACGCTGACCGCCGAGCTGCTGTCGTAGACGAACAGGCCGCTGTGCTCGCCTCCGCCGATGTCCTGGATGAAGAAGCCGTAGCCGCCGCTGTTCACTTCGCTGGTGGCGACCACGTTCTCCAGGGTGACGGTGGTGCCCTCGTAGGCCGACTGGTCCTGGCGGATGTCGGCGATGGTGACGTAGCTGGCTTCCGTCATGTCCCCGGCGTCCCGCGGGCAGATCTTGAACTCGCCCCAGCTGTAGTGCAGCGGCCCGGTCAGATCGTCGTAGGCGTCCCCGGCGACCCCGGTGAAGTCGTAGAGCAGATCGTCCATGGAGATCCCGATGTCCAGCTCCACCTCGCCGTAGCTGTCCTCGTCCGTGGTCACCAGCACGTCGGAGAGCTGCAGCAGGGCGCCCTCGTAGACCTCCCAGTCGGCCGGAGCGCTGGACAGGACCGAAGCCACGGGCGTGTCGGTGCTGCCGGTGTCCACGACGTCGGCGGCGTCGGCCACCTGGATCTCCAGCAGGTCGTAGTAGTCGGCGATGATGCCCGTGATGTCCAGGACCTGGCCGGTCGTGACGCTCAAGGAGGCCGTAGCGTCGTAGACGTAGATCCCGCTGTAGTCGCCGCCCCCCGCGTCCTGCACGAAGAAGCCGTCGCCGTTGCTGTCCATGCCCGAGGTGGCCACCACCCCCTCGAGGCTGACCTCCAGGCCGATCCAGCTGCTGGCGTCCTGGCGGATCTCGGCGATGGTGGGCGGGGCCTCGGCATCCGCGCCGTCGCAGTCCTGGTCGATGCCGTCGTCGGCGATCTCCTCGGCTCCCGGGTAGACGAGGCTCGAGCTGTCGTCGCAGTCGTCCCCCGTGGCCACATGGAGTGGGGGCGCGTCGCAGGAGAGGACGCTGTTGTCGGCATCGCCAAAGCCATCGCCATCGGCGTCTGCGTACCAGGTGGAGGCGTCCAGCGCGTCGTCCTCGTCCGTCTCGCCGTCGCAGT
>CAYVQL010000121.1:24865-29418 GCA_964454135.1 uncultured Enterobacterales bacterium
CTCGTCCGTCTCGCCGTCGCAGTCGTCGTCGTAGCCGTTGCACAGCTCGTCGGCTTCGGGATTCACCGCGGCGTCGCCGTCGTCGCAGTCGTTGCTGTCCGTGCCATAGCCGCTGGGCTGCTGGCAGGCCGTGGCGGTCTGCGTCTGGTCGCCAAAGCCGTCGGCGTCCGCATCGGCGTACCAGGTGGAGGCGTCCAGGGCGTCGTCCTCGTCCGTCTCGCCGTCGCAGTCGTCGTCGTAGCCGTTGCACAGCTCGTCGGCTGCCGGGTGGACGGCGCCGTCGCTGTCATCGCAGTCGTCACCGCCATGCGCGATGGCGTCGTAGCCGTCGGCGTCGGCATCGGTGATGGGCGGCTCGCCGCTGTCTCCGGCCTGCTTGCCGTCGTCGCAGGCGCAGACCAGGAGCAGGCCGAGGGTGATAAAGAGCGCTTGGGAGTGCGGCATTCCGACCTCCTGAAGGGTCAGCGGAAAGAGAGCGATGGGAGCGTAGCTTGCGGGTCCGGCGGCAACAAGCCTCCGGCGGACGTCCCAAGGTGCAAGGGCCAGGAGGGCTGGATGGCGCCCTTCCCGACCCGGCACATGTCCGACAGGCGTGCCGAACGCCCGACCTCACTCGAAGGTCACCTCGATGCTCTTGGAGCCATGGGCCGTCTCGTCTTCCGTCTTCGAGGAGACGACGTAGACGACGGTGGCGCCGGAAGCGCCGCGCACCAGGTGGCGATGGATCTTGCTGGCATCGATGGCCGACCAGGTATACCCGTCATCGCCCTCTACGCTGGAGAAAGCTGGGCGGTCGGTGCTCCAGCCGAGCATGGTGCGCCCGGGCCCCACAGCGCGGGCGTGCAGGCGAATCAGGGGCAGCGTTCCCTCTTCGCTTGGCGGCGGCGTCCAGCCCAGGGCCGCCTTGGGAGCGATCAGGCCGTGGCCGAAGCTGGGATCCCAGCCCTGGGCGCCCAGGTCGTCCGCGGTGGAGGCCATGGCCCCCCGCAGATCCTCGACCTTGGTGATGCCGTTGGCGTAGAGCAGCGCGGCCAGTCCGGCGGCGTGGGGCGTGGCCATCGAGGTGCCCTGCAAGTACCAGTAGCTCCAGGTGCCCTGAAAGCGCGTCTGCTGCAACACGCCATCCTTGAAGCCGTCCTGATCCACGTCCATGTTGGTGTCGCCGCCCGGGGCGGCCAGCTCGATCTCCGGGCCCTGGTTCGAATAGTAGGCGATCTCGGTGTTCAGGTCGGTGGCCGCGATGGCCATGGCGTCCTTGTAGGCTGCCGGGTAGCTGGCGAAGTTGAGGTAGCCGTCGTTCCCGGCGGCGGCCACGACCAGCACCCCGGCGCCCGTGGCGTAGGTGAGGGCCTGCTCCACCACCGCCATGGGCGAGCTGCTTCCCAGGCTCAAGTTGATGATGTGGGCGCCATTGTCGACGGCCCAGACGATGCCCTCGGCGACGTCCGCGCTATTGCCCGCTCCGTTGGCGTCCAGCACGCGCACCGGCAGGATGGAGGCACCGGGAGCCATGCCGGCCACTCCCACACCGTTGTCGGTCTTCTGGGCCACGGTGCCCGCCACGTGGGTGCCGTGACCGTACATGTCTGCGGGATCCGTATCGTCGTCCACGAAATCGTAGCCATCCAGCAGCTTGCCCAAGCCGTCGCTGCCCGTGCTCACGCCCGAGTCGATCACCGCGACGATGGCGCCCGTGCCATCGCTGATGTCCCAGGCTGCAGGCATGCCCAGGGTGCTGAGGTGCCACTGGTAGGAGTAGTAGGGATCGTTCGGCACCTCGAGCGCCCGCACCTGGACCAGGGGTTGCACCCACTCCACCGCCGGCAGCGCCTCGAGCTGGTCCAGCACCTCTTCGAGAGCTGCGCCGGAGTGGAAGCGCCAGACCCTGTCCATGCCCAGGTAGGCGGCGCGCTGCTCGTCTCCCGGCAGGCGTGACCAGGCCCCAGTGGCTTCGCCGGCCCCGATGGTCTCCATGACGGAATCGAAGGGCCCGTCTCCGGTCACCAGGCGCCCCGCGTCGAGGCGGACCTGGTCGTTGAGCTCCGCGCTCAGACCCACGATGAACTCCCCTTCGATGGCATCTTCCCAGACCTCTTCGGGCCCGTCCGCCGGCTCAGCGGGACGCGGCAGGGACTTCGAATCCACCCGCACGTCTTCCGGCTTCTCTTCGGGCAGCTCGGCCACGGGGCTGCCTGCGCAGCCACCGCTCTGCGCGCCAGTGGCAGCGCCGACGTTGCTGTGCCCCGACAGGTGGCCTGTGTACTGCAGCGCGGCCAGGATGACGACCAGGCCTCCACCCAATGCCAATGCGACCCCCGTACGACGTTCCATGGACCTCTCCTTCTTTTCTTGGGACCCGAATCCTCCCCCTGGCGGGAAGGAAAAGGTGAAGGAGGATACCACCAAACTATGCCGAAGGGAAGCACGGAATGCGGGTTTGATCCCAAGCGGGCTCGCGACATGCTCATGGGACCTTGGGGAGCAGCGATGGGAGCCGTCGAAGAGCGGACGACCTGGACCCAGCTCGCTTCACAGGCACTTAGCCATCGATTTCGAGCGATCAGGCGCTGTCTGGCGTAGCCTGGCGAGGTGCGAATCCCTCGGATGGCCAGGAGAACCATGGAGCCGCCCGCATCGACCTCTTGTCCAGGTGGCTCGCAGGTTCCCATGCGCGGTGCGGCGCGATTTCGGCGCTCGCTGGGACCCATGCTGTTGGCCCTGCTCGCTCTTCTATCGATTCTGATCGCCGCCAGGTCCCTGCTGGACGCTCGCGCGTTCCAGCAAGCGCGCGAGCAAGGCAAGGCGCGGCTTCCCGCCCCGCCCGCAGCGCCGCAGCTGGCCACCCAGGCCGGGGCCGTCAATCCCAAGCTCGCGCGATCTCGCGATCGACGAGACGCCGACAGAAAAGGCCAGCTTCAACCCGATCCTCAGCGACAACGGACCAGGGAAGGGCCTCCTTGATTCGCTCCGCTGCCGATCCCGACACCGCGCGACCGCGCGGCCCGAGCACGCGTCATGGCCTGTACGCGCTGCTCTGGGCGCTCTTCTTCCTGCTGCTCATCCACGGGGCGGTTCGCCTGGCCAGGCTGCAGCACCTGCGCCCCGGGGGCTGGCCCACCGATCTCTACGCCTTCAGGATGGGTGATTTCGGCGAGCTGGACGTGGCGATCATCGGCACCAGCCGCGCCAGCTTCGGGCTGTCGCCCTCGGCCATCGACCAGTGCCTCCACCAAGAGCTCGGTCATTCCACCCAGACCGTCAACCTGGCGCGCACGGCCCTGGACGCTGCCGACGGAAACCAGCTGGCACGCCAGCTTCTCAGAGGTGAGAAGCTGCCGTCCGTGCTGGTTCTCGCGACCAGCTATGAGTTCTTCGACAACTCCGCAAAGCGCCGTCTGGTCAACCAGAAGCAGACCGGCAGCCTGCTGCGGACTCCCTCTTCGCTCGCCCTGGTCCGCAGCCCGGCGGATGTTCTGAAAGCCCTGCGCCCGCTGACGAGGGATGCGGAGATCGCCGTTCGGCTCGCCAGCGGCGGCCCCTCCGACGCCTACACCCGCTGGATGATGTTGCACCACGGTGGCGGTCAGTTCTGCTTCGGATCTCTGGAATGCGAGGAGGGAAACAGGCAGATCGTCGCGCAGTTCCCCAAGCGCTGGCGTTCGGCAGCCCTGAAGCGGATCCAGCGCCAACAGGAAGCTCGCATGGAGGGCATCGAGCTCGGACGGGGCTTCGCCCACGAGCAGCTCGTGTCGCTGCTCTCGTGGGCGCAGCTGCGAGGCGTCGCCGTGGTGCTGGTCGATATGCCCTTGCATCCCTACCTGAGAGAGGTGGTCCAACCCTCGGTGCAGCAGCGATACCGCGAGTACCTGCTGCAGCTCAGCGCGGATCAGGACCTCACCGTCCTGCTGCCGCCAACGGCGGGCGCGTTCGCGGCCAAGGAGAGCTACGTGGACCCCGGCCACTTGAATCCCAGGGGCAGCAGGCTGCTCAGCGACCAGGTCTGCCAGACCCTGCTGGCCCCCCTGCTCCGCGAAGACGAAGGCTAGGAGCGGCTCGTGCTCTTCAACAGCTTCGACTTCGTGGTGTTTCTGGCGCTCACCTACGCCGCGTACCGCCTGCTGCACCGCTGGCGCTGGCCGCGCCTGCTGTGGCTGCTGCTCATCAGCCTCTTCTTCTACGGCTGCTGGAAGCCGTGGTATCTCGTCCTGATCGCGCTGTCGGCGTTCAACTCGTACTTCTTCGGCATGGGTATCTGGCGCGCGCGGACCCCGGGGCTGCGCAAGGCGCTGCTGGCGGGCACCGTGCTGCTGGATCTATCGCTGCTGGGGGTCTTCAAGTACGGAAACTTCGCCCTGGCCTCAGCGGAATCGCTCATGGGCCTGCTGGATCTGCCTGCCTGCCTGCCGCGCCTGGAGACCGCGCTCCCGGTCGGGATCTCCTTCTACACCTTCCAGACCCTGAGCTACACCATCGACCTCTACCGAAGACGCATCGAGCCGGCGCGCAACCTGCTGGAGTTCTCGGTCTTCGTGGCCTTCTTCCCCCAGCTGGTG
>CAYVQL010000122.1:0-7293 GCA_964454135.1 uncultured Enterobacterales bacterium
GGCCTCCAGGATCACCCGCGGGGCTTCGTGGATATCGCAGGACTTCGCGAAGTTGCAGGGGTCGTGGTAGGTCACCGGCTGGGGATTCTTGCTCTTGTCGAACTGCAGCTTGCCAGCCCGGATGACATCGGCGGTCCACTCCATGCAGTTGATGACCTTGAAGGGCAGCTCGCCCCACCAGCCGCCCTTCTCCATCATCATCTTCATGATGCGGTAGGCATGGCCGCATTCCCCCATGAACATGTACTTGACGCCGAAGCGCTTGGCCTCCTCGATGTACAGCCTGTTGTCCTCCTTCATGAAGCCGTCGTTGCCCGTGAACAGGCCGTAGTTGGCGCCGTCGAAGGCCTTGGAGCTCATGGTCCAGCGATCGGACAGGCCCAGGATGTGGAAGACCTTGGCGATACCCATGGTGGCCTCGGGGTTCACCAGCACGTCGCCTGATGGGGGCACGTAGAAGTAGTCCACGCCTTCCTTGTCGATGGGGATTTCGATCTTGGTGCCGCCGTGCTCCTCCTCCATCTCCTCCATCAGGAACTTGATCGCCTCCTTGAAGGCGACGGGCGAGGCGTTGTCGGTGTTGCCGGTGGCCAGCGAGACCTCGATCACCTTCTGCATGGTACCCGGGGTCTTGCCCACCATGTCGGCGATCCCCCTGCCCTTGCGCGTCAGCACCGAGTTGTCGATGCCGAAGGGGCAGAAGGTGGCGCAGCGGCGACAGGCGGTGCACTCGTAGAAACGCTTGGCCCACTCGTCGATGTCCGCCGGGTCGAAGTCGTGGGCGTCCACCAGCGGCCCCAATAGCTTGCCGGCCGAGGTGCAATGCTTGCGGTAGATCCGCCGGATCATGTCCGAACGATCCGCTGGGTTGTATCGCTTCTCCTGGCTGCCGAAGTAGATGGGGCAGACCGTGGCGCAGGTGCCGCACTTGGCGCAGAGGTCCATGTACATCTGCATGGCCCGCGGGCCATTCTCGATGGCCTTGATGGAATCGACGACCTTCTGTTTCATCGCCTGGTCATTCATCGCTACCTCTCTTTCTCAGTTCTTTGAAAGGGCTGAAAACGTGCTGGGATCGGTCTTTGCCTCGCCGGCGGGCCCGCTCTTGCCTCGCCGGCGGGCCCAGACTTCAGTGCTTGCGCAGCGCCTGGTGGCTGAAGAAGAAGCCGCCCATGTGCAGGATCTTGCTGAAGGGGATGTACATGATGAGGAGGAAGGCCAGCGTCATGTGCACGAGGAAGATGTTGTTCTCCAGCACCGGCGCTTGCGCCGCGCCCGAGAAGGTGAACAGCTTGCCGAAGTACTCGCGGGTCGTGGCGAGATCGAAGTGCTCGCTCCCGAAGCGCATCATGTTGCCGGTAAAGACGATGGCGGCGATCATGATCAGCGCCAGGTAGTCGGTCAGTCCGGTGATCTCGCGTACGCGCGGCACCACCAGCCTACGCACCAACAGCACCACGGCGGTGACCAGGATGATCACGCCAGCCGCACCACCGGCGCCACCCGACATGGCCAGGATGGCCTCCTCGCTCATCCCCAGCTTCATGAACACGGCGTCGATGGGCGTGAAGACGCGGAAGTGGCCGACGAATATGAGGGCCAGCACGACGTGGAAGCCCCAGGCGAAGGCCCAGAGCAGCCGGTCGCCCTGCATCAGGCTGCGAAAGAGGACGAACTCCTTGACCAGGTACGCCAGAGTACCCGTTTGCGGCTCCACGGCTGGGTAGAGGGTCATGGCTGGCGAAGGGAGCTTGTTCCACTTGGCCAGGCGGTAGATCATCCCACAGAGGAAGACCAGGATGGCGACATAGGGGAGCGCGACTCCCAAGATGAGCCGGAGGGATTCCATTCCGAAAGTCCTTTGGAAGCGGAGGTTGTTGGTTCAAGGCATGAAGGAGACAGGCGGTTCGGGGGTCTCCACGGCAAAGCTGCGGAGCACCGCGTCGAGCCGTTCGTGGGAAAAGGGCTTGACGATGCGGGCGTGGGCCAGAGCGCTGGAGCTGGCCTGTCCGCGTGCGCCGCGGGGAACTGCCAAAATGGTCTTCAGTCCGGGCAGGCGCGGGTCGCTGGCGAGAGACTGGAGCAAGGCCCCGAGATCGCCGCCCAAGGCGTGGTCCACGACCACGAAGCCGGGCTTGAAGCTCCCGATGGCGGCGGAGGCCTCGTAGCCGTTGCGCACGACCATCAGCTCGAGGCGCGAGGACGAGCCCGCCTCGCTGTTGCCGGACTGCGGCTGGTCCCCGTCGATCAGCTCGGGATCCTCGGAGATGACGAGCACGTGGTCGATCTCGCCCTGAACCCGCTGGAAGTAGAGGCAATCCTGGCAGGACTGCTGGCAGAAGCGCCTGTTGTGACCGATGCCCTCACCCATCTCCGCCAGGGCGAAGCACCAGGCAGCGCGGACGCGGTAGACCACGCAGAGCTTGCAGTCCTCACGCACCGCGCCCCGGTCGCTGAGATACTCCCAGCAGCGCAGCAGACAGGTGTCGGCCTGGGGCGAGCGAGGCGACTCGGGAACGCGGGTGATGAAGGGCGAGAGATCGGCCAGGGAGATGCGGTGGTGTCCGCCCCCGGTGCGCACGGCCCGCAGCTTTCCTCGCTTCACCCACTTGCGGATGGTGTCCGGTTTCACGGCGCAGAGCTCTGCCGCTTGTCCCGTTGTCAACAATTTGTGGCCTTTTTCTGCCATAGCGATAGTCAGCACCCCGTTGAGAACGCATTTTCGTTTTCTCGGATCTTCTTTCCACGCATAGCGGGACATAAACGGGATTGTCAATCATTCTATCCCGTTCTTCTTGATATCGATCAGGATCGACAACGTGACAACCCCGCTCCCTGGACGGGAGGCAGGCCATGCCTGACAATCGCCCACTTGAGCGTTGTCTTCCCCTGGCGCTTCGTCAGGGCCGAGCGCCTGCCGCTGTCAGCTCTCGAAGGGCAGTCCCGCCAGCAGGCAGGCTCCGCGGCGATAGCCCGCGGGAAAGAGCGCACGCAGGCTGTGCAGCTCGAGCCCATTCTCGGAACAAGTCTCGTAGACGGTGGGGATGGTGCCCTGTTCGGCGTAGGAACGTCGCAGGAAACGGATGACGCGCCAGTGCTCCTCGCTCAGCTCCTGCCCCCAGCCCAGCGCCTGGGCCGCGGTGGGGGCGAAGTCCTCGTCCCAGCTGTCGAAGTCCTTCAAGAAGCCCAGGGGATCGATGGGAAACCTCGGCTTCGGGAGCGGCGCCGTCTCGTAGGTGTGCCAGAGGTTGTCCTTGCTCAGGAAGGCGTAGTTGATGCCCGCGATGCGGCATGCTCCGCGATGGTAGCCCGTGGGAAACAGCCGCCGCAGGTCGTTGAGGCGCAGCCCGCTCGCCGAGCAAGCCATCACGAGTAGCGGGACGCTGCGCTCCTCGATGTACTGCTTCCGGATGTAGCGGACGATCTTCCAGTGCTCGCCGCTGAGTCCCAGCCGGATGCCCAGCTCCCTGGCCATGCCCTAGGCGAAGTCTTCATCCCATTGGTCGGCGGGATCCAGAAAGCCGTAGTCGTTCAGCGTGTAGCTCTTCTTGGCGTAGATTGCCGTTCGCATGGGGCACCCGCCGCATAGGTTCGACCTGGTGGCGCCGTGGGCGCCTGTCTCTGACATGAACCTATCCCAGACAGGACAAGAACCGCCACTCTACAGGGCCCTTGTCCCGGTTTTCGCTTTTCCCCACCCTGCCTGGCGGGCTATTTCGCGCTCTTCAGCGTCTCCAGCTCGCCCGGTTCCGGCAGCTCCACGGGAAAGCGATCCAGCAGGTTGCGCAGCAGACGGTGCGTGAAGGGCTTCTCCAGCTCGAGTTGGACGCTGGGTGGCAGGGCGACCCTGCCCAGCTTGCCCCTGTTCACGGCCAGTGCGCACTTGATGCCCGGCACGCGCGGATCCGCAGCCAGGTTCCCCAGCAGCTCGACAGCGCTATTGGCGGGCAAGGCCTGGTCCACCACCACCATCAGTGGCTTGAACTGGTTGAGCAGGGCCGAGACCTGGTAGGCGTTGCTGGCGAAGCGCAGATCCAGCACCCCTGCCTCTTCGTCCTCGTCGGCCAGCAGCATGTCCCGCTCCTCCGAGACCACCAGCACGGCAGCCCGCCCCTTCATGCGCTGGAAATAGAGGCAGTCCTCGCAGGACTGGCCACAGAACTGTCGGCTGTGTCCGATGTCGCAGTCGATCTCGGCCACGGCGAAGCACCACGCCGCACGGATGCGGTAGACCACGCATTCCTTGCAGCTCTCGCGCACCTGCCCCTGGTCGGACAGGTAATCCCAACAGCGTATGGGCGCCCCGGCGCAGGCCAGCGAATCATCGGCCAGGCCCTCCTTCATGTCGGGCTGCGTGATGTAGGGCGCGAGCTGGCGCAGGGCGATGCGGTGGTGTCCCCCACCCGTGCGCATAGCCACCAAGCGACCACGCTTGATCCATTTGCGGATGGTGTCGGGCTTGACCGAGCAGAGCTCCGCCGCCTGCCCGGTTGTCAGCAGCTGGCAGTCTTCCGATGGCATCGTTCGAAACACTCCTGGATCCGCTGTCCCTATATTCTGGGTTCGACAGAGATGCTCATCGCGCCGATCATCTTCTGTTGGAGCCGTGATCTGTAGCACCCGGGGTGGAAACAAGGGCCTGCGAGCCGCAGCGCCCGCGGAGGACAGGTTGGTAGGCGCACATCGGAATAGCCCTTGACGATCAGGCCCAGGGCTATACACTACCATTTCCATAGACTTTATGGCATACATGCTCAAGGTATCAACGAGAGGTCGCTACGGGATGCGTGCAATGCTGGAGCTCGCCCGGGGTTTCGGCAACGGGCCCGTGCTGCTGGCCACCGTGGCCGAGCGTCAGCAGCTCTCCCCCAAGTACCTGCACGCCCTGCTCAGCTCGCTCAAGCGCGCCGGCCTGGTTCAGAGTCGCCGAGGAGCCGGCGGCGGCTACGAGCTGGTCCTACCCCCCGAGCGCATCAACTTGCTCGAAGTGCTGGAGGCCCTCGAGGGCCCCGTACAGGTCGTGGATTGCCTAGCGGACGAGGCCCACTGCGACGCCATGGTCGGCTGCGTGACGCGCGGGCTGTGGGCTGAGCTGGGAGAGTGCATCAGCGATCTGCTGCGCTCGAAGACCCTCGCGGATCTCGCACAGGAGGGCGGGGAATGACATGTATCGCCCAACACGAAGCCCCAGGCCTCGAGAGCGGAGGTGGAATATGAACGCGCAACCCGCCCTGCGACAGGACAGCGACGCCGGCATCGCGGCCTTCTTCGCTCAGCATCCCTACACAAGGGACCTGAAAGCGGACGTACGCCTCGCGCTGGCGCAGGCGGCGGAGCGCTGCGACTACGGCCGCGGCGAGCTGCTGTGGAAGCCCAGCGACCAACCCCGACGCGTCTTCTTCGTCGCCTCCGGCCTGGTGAAGATCGCGCGCATCGAATCCAGCGGGGATCTCACCACGCTGCACCTGGTCCACGCCAATGAGATCTGCGGTGAGACCAGCCTGGCACCAGGCCTGCGCAGCGGGGACCAGGCCCAGGCGCTGCTGCCCACGGAAGCGCTGGCCGTGCCCGCGGCCACGCTGCTCGCCGCCGCCCGCAGCGAGAAGACGCTGTTCGCGGGCCTCAACACGCTGTTGCTGCAGCGCCGGAGCGAGCTGCTGCGTCGCATCCGACAGCTGCTTAGCGAGGAGGTCGGCGCGCGCTTGGCCTCGCTGCTTCTCGAGCTGGCGGGCCGCTCGGGCCGCCGGGGAACCCGAGGCGTGCTGCTCGACTTGGGGCTGGGACAGGATGAGCTCGCCGATCTGGTGGGCACCTCGCGTCCGGACCTGGCTGCGAGCATGAGCCGCCTGCGCGAGGAAGGCCTGCTGGCGGACGTGGAAGACGGGCTGCTGCTGCGGGACGTGGACGGGCTGGCGAAGCTGGCTATGCCCCGGGGCCCATGACGCCGCGCACCCCGGTCTACCTGGACTGCAACGCCACCACGCCCCTGGATCCCCAGGTCTTGGAGGCCATGCTGCCCTATCTGCGCGAGCACTTCGGCAACTCGGCTAGCCGCAGCCACATCTTCGGCTGGACGGCCGAGGCGGCGGTCAAGCTGGCCCGCGAGCATGTGGCGAGGCTGATAGGCGCCACGCCGCGGGAGATCGTGTTCACCTCGGGCGCCACGGAGGCCGACAACCTGGCTCTGAAGGGCGTGGCGCTGCGTTACCGCGAGCGCGGCCAACACCTGATCTGCAGCGCCATCGAGCATCCGGCTGTGCTGGATCCCATGACCGCCCTGGAGCGACTGGGCTGGCAGGTGACGCGCCTGCCCGTCGATGGCCAGGGTCTGCTGGACCCCGACGAGCTGCGGCGTGCCCTGCGCCCCGACACGGTGCTCTGCTCCGTGATGCTGGCCAACAACGAGGTGGGCACGATCCAGCCGCTGCGCGAGCTGGCCGCCATCTGCCTGGAGGCGGACGTCTTCGTGCACTGTGACGCGGCTCAAGGGCTGGGGCAGCTGTCTTTTGACGTGCGGGAGCTCGGCCTGGACCTGGTGAGCCTGTCGGCCCATAAGATGTACGGCCCCAAGGGCATCGGCGCGCTCTTCGTGCGCCGCGGTCGCCCCCGCGTGGGCCTGGAGCCAGCGCTGCACGGCGGCGGTCACGAGCGCGGCCTTCGTTCGGGGACCTTGCCGGTGCACCAGATCGCGGGCTTCGGCGAGGCCGCAGAGCTGGCCCGCGAGGCGCTGGCGGAGGGCCGAGGCATCGCACGCATGCGCAGCCTGCGCGACCGCCTGCTCGACCAGCTGCGGGCAGAGCTGGACGGCGTGGAAGTGAACGGTTCCCTCGAGCGACGCTTGCCCAACAACCTGAACCTCTCCTTCGCCCACGTCGAGGCCGAGGCCTTGATGCTCTCCATGCGCGACGTAGCCGTGTCCAGCGGCTCGGCCTGCACATCCGCCAGCCTGCACTCCAGCCACGTGCTGCGGGCCATGGGCGTGCCCGAGGACCTGGCGCATGGCTCGATCCGCTTCGGTCTGGGGCGCTTCACCACTGCGGAGGAGATCGACTATGTGGTGCGGCAGGTGACGAGCCAGGTGCGCAGGCTGCGGGCGGCTTCTCCCCTCAGCGCCTTGCCGACGCGATAGGCACTAGTGCCCCTGCCCGGAAGTTCCTGACCACCCTGTCGGGTGGCCAGAAATCTCCTGTGGCGCTGTCGCGCCAGCCCCTTAGGGGCGCAAGGGCACACAGGTTATAAGGGGGGGGGGGCCCCCCCCCCCCAACCCCCACGCCGGCGCCAGTGTCAGCGCCA
>CAYVQL010000122.1:7303-29369 GCA_964454135.1 uncultured Enterobacterales bacterium
GCGGGGGGGGGGGGCGGGCGGGCGGGTGGGGGGGGGTTGCCCAGTGGGTTTGCGGGGGGGGCGGCCCCCCCCGCGCCTACGGCGCTCCCCCATCCCGGCCGCTGCTGCGGCCGGTAGTGCACGCGCGGCACCACTTGATGCAGGTGGCTATGAACTTCCAGGCGCGTGCACTAGTCGAACTCGAACGCCGGCTTCAGATCGACGTACACGTAGTCCTGCTCATTGGCCGGCTCCCAGGCATCGCCCGTGCCCTGCTCGTAGGAGAACATCATCTCCAGCGAGGTGGCGTCGTAGACCACGGACAGGATGTTGCTGCCCATGGCCACGTGGGCGGCCAGCTCCACGCCCTGATCGAGCCCGATCAAGACCTGCTGGCCCCCGTTGTCCTCCACGATGACCTGACTGTCCTCTTCGTAGGCCTCGCCCAGCTCCCAGGCCCGTAGCATGCCGTGGCTGGGCAGGTAGCGATGCCCGTAGGAGCTGGAGGTCACCATCAGATCGTCGCCGTCCTGGGGGCCGTGGGCCGCCACCTGGAAGCGCCGGTTGGCGTGGGACAAGGCCTCGTCGCCGCGGAAGAGGGCTTGCTCAAGGGGCAGGCCCACGGGCATCTGCTGGCCGGATGGGTCCTCGATGTACTCGCCGTATTCGTCCACCAGGAACTCGCCCTCCTCGCAGGCGAAGCTGCGCGGTTCGCCGCTGGCGTCGATCTCCACCGCCTCGGCCTCGGTGTTGACGTCGGACTCGCCTTCGTAGGCGGTGCGCTCGTGCAGCCCGTCGAAGTCGAAGTGGTGCACCTCGGTGCTGCCGCCGTCACCGCCGCGGTGGATGCTGACCATGGCGCCGTTGGCCTCGATGACCGCGCCTTCGGCTGCGGCGCCGTCGCCCTGCGGATCGCCGTAGCCGAGCATGAAGTTGTAGCCGATGGTCTGGGGCCGGTTGAAGCCGTCCGAGACCTGGTTGCTGTGGTAGGCCAGGGCCTGGTCCAGGTCGGTGGCGTGCTCCAGGATCTCCAGGTTGCGCAGCACCCAGGGCTCGCCCACCAGGCGCTCCAGCACGCCGGTGCTGCCCACCTCGCCCAGGGCGATGCCCGCGCTGCTCATGCCCGCCAGCGCGCCCACCGATCCGGTGTAGCCCAGGGTGGCGTAGGGATGACCGGCTCCCTCGCCCTCGGGCACGAAGATGGTGAGCAGGCGCATGGGGCCGATGCCCGTGTCGGCGTTCCAGTCCAGGTTGCGCGAGCCGATGAAGTGGCCGTCGGTGGTACGGTCTCCCCAAGCACCGAAGAAGGAGCAGCTGTGGAAGGGGTTGGGGATAGCGCGATCGGCAGCGGCGGCCGGCATCAGGGAGGCCGTGTCCGGGCCGTCCTCGTAGTAGGCCTCGAGCTGCTCGGACATGCCGCTGGTGATGGTGAGCACGCCGTCAGTGATGTCTTCGAGGTTGAGGTCGCTGATGTTGGATATGCCCACGATCACGCAGGGATAGCAGGTGTCTTCGTAGCCGGCGGCGGCGCTGGCCGTCTCCACCAGCTGCAGGTAGGGGTCGGGGATGTACTGCAGCCAGTTGTCCCAGACGTCGGTCAGCAGCGGCCCGTAGACGCGCTCGACCGTGTCCTGATCCATCTCCATCTCACCCGCCATGTAGGCCATGAAGGCGTCCCACATGGGGGGCACCTGGTCGCCGATGAGCACGCCCATCTGGCGACCCATCTCCTGGTGGGTGCCGCGCAGGCGCAGCACCTGCAGCGTGCCCTGCGTGGTGTCGAGCTCGGCCAGGATGCCCTTGCCCTCCACGGCCACGATCTCGCCCAGGGGCCAGCCCGTGGGATCGTATGGCTCTTCTTCGGTGGCGTCCTTGCAGGCGGCGAGCAGGGGCAGGAGCAAGGCGGCGGCTTGGCGCGTCATGGCGGACCTCCGGGGGCGGTGCACGCCCATACCTAGCATGTTCCCCCGTGATTTCATCCGCTGCGGGGCCTACTCGCGCAGCAGATCCTCGGGGAGCTCCGCCAGGATCCAGGTCATCAGGGTCATGGCGGCCACGTTGCGCGCCAGCAGCTCGGGCTGGATCTTGTCCAGGGTGTCGGCCCGCGTGTGGTGCACCGGCCAATAGCCCGAGGTGTCGTGTTTCAGGCCGAACCCAGGCACGCCGGCCTGCACCAGGGGCCAGATGTCGGCGCCGGACCAGGAGCTCTCCAGGGTGGCGGCGCCCACAGGGGCCAGCAAGGGCAGGTGGGGTTCCAGGATGCCGCGCAGCCGCTCCTCTGCCGACTCATCCCGCTCGTCGGTTTCGGGATCGCGTATGTCCAGGCGGAAGCCCAGGGGCTGGCCCGCCCCGGTGTCGGCCTCCAGGGCGGCGACGATGGAGGAGATCTCCTGGGTGTGGGCCTGGCCGTAGGCCTTGCCCCCCACGATGCCCAGCTCCTCGTCGGTGAAGAGCACGACGCGCACGCTGCGCCGCGGCGGTGTGGGCAGCTGCGCCAGCAGGGCGCCGGCCTGCATCACGGTGACGCAGCCGGCGCCGTCGTCCTGCGCGCCCTGCCCCGCGTCCCAGGAGTCCATGTGGCAGCCCAGCAAGACCACCTGCTCCGGCAGCTCGCGCCCCGTGAGCTCTCCCACGGCGTTGCGGGAGGTGGCATCCTCGGCCGTGTGCGCGCCCAGCTGCAGGCGCACCCGCACCGGAGTGCCGGCCTCGCTCAGGCGACGCATGGCGGCGCTGTCCTCGGCGGTGACGGCCACGCCGGGAATGGGCGGCACACCCTCTTCGTAGCGCATGGCTCCTGTGTGGGGCGTGTTGAGGCCGTCGGGACCTGCCGAGCGCACCAGGGCGGCGATGGCGCCATGGCGAGCGGCCTCGATGGCGCCGCGACCGCGGAACTGCACGTTGTGCCCGTAGTCGACCCAGGGCAGGTCGTAGACCACGATGCGCCCCGGCACCTCCTCGGCGCGCTCCTGAAGCTCCTCGAAGCTGCCCACCACCAGGATCTCCCCCTCCAGGCCGCCAGCCGGCGTGCCCACGCTGCGGCCCAGGATCATGGCGTCCAGCCGGCGCGGCAGGGGCTCGGTGATCTCCACGAGCTCTTCACCGCGGATCCAGACCGGGATGGTCACAGGCTCGCCGTGGACCTGCAGGCCGTCCTCGGCCATACGCTCCAGGCCCCAGTCCAGGGCCTGCTCCAGCGCCGCCGTGCCCGCCAGGCGATGGCCGATGCGATCGCAGAGAAAGGCTAGCTCTTCCCAGGCCTCTCGGGATTGCAGCGCCTGGCCCAGCAGCTGGGCGGCGCCCTCCTCCACGCTGGGGGCAGGGGGCTTGCGCCGGGCATGGGCCGGCGCTGCCAGCAAGCTGGCGAGAAGGAGCGTGCGGAGCATGGCGTGCCTCGGGTGCTGGGCGGACGAAGCCATAACCGCATCCGGAACCTGCGCCGGCCCCCTGGCAGGGATGATAGAGGGGCGCCTGTGCCGCGCCCTGGCGAAGAAACCGGTGTCTTCATGAACGGAAACCAGCTGCCCCGTATCAAGACCCCCATCTCCGGGCCGCGTTCCCGCGCCTGGGTGGACCGCCTGGCCCTGCGGGAATGCCCGGCCATCACGGCCCGGCGCGCGCGCCGTGCGGCCGTCCTGGGCCGGGCCGACGACGATCCCCCGGTCTGGCTGCGGGCGCGGGGCGCCAATGTGCAGGACGTCGATGGCAACCTGCTGGTGGATCTGACCGCGGGCTTCGGCGCGGCGAGCGTGGGCCACGCCCATCCGCGGGTGGTGCAGGCCGGCGCACGGCAGCTGGGGCGCCTGCCCCACGCCATGGGAGACGCCTTCTTCCACCCCGGGCGGGTGGAGCTGCTGGAGGAGCTCTGCCGGAAGACGGGCATGGCGCGCGCCATCTTGGGTTCCAGCGGCTCCGATGCGGTGGAGGCGGCCCTCAAGACCGCCTGCATGGCCACCGGTCGTGACCGGGTGCTGGCCTTCGAGGGTGGCTACCACGGCCTGTCCTACGGAGCCCTGGCCGCCACCGCCTACCACGCCGCCGCCTTCCGCGCGCCCTTCCAGGGCCAGCTGGGCTCCCACGTGCGCCACGCGGAGTTCGGCGGCGACCTGCCCTCGCTCGCGGGCTTCGCCGCCGTGCTGGTGGAGCCGCTGCAGGGCCGCGGCGGCATCCGCCCGCCCCCGCCGGGTTGGCTGGCAGCGCTCTGTCAGCAGGCCCGCGCTGCTGGAGCGCTGGTGATCTTCGACGAGATCTTCACGGGCTTCGGTCGGACCGGCTCGTGGTTCGCCTTTCAGCGCGCTGGGCAGCGCCCCGACCTGCTCTGCGTTGGCAAGGGCATGGGCGGCGGCTTCCCCATCTCGGCCTGCTTGGGCTCGGCGCAGGCCATGGACGCCTGGGGCGCCTCCACCGGCGAGGCCATCCACACGCAGACCTTCCTGGGCAACCCCGTGGGCTGCGCCATGGCCCGTGCCGTGATGCAGGTGATCGAGGACGGACGCCTCTGCCAGCGCGCGCAGCGCGAGGGGGCCCGCTTGATGGCCGGCTTGCAGCGTCTGCCGGGGGTGGTGCAGGTGCGCGGCCGGGGCCTGATGGTGGGCGCCGTGCTGACCAGCGGCGCCGAGGCCTTGGCGGCCAGCCGCGCCATGCTGCGGCGCGGCTGGATCGTGCTGCCCAGCGGACAGGCCGGCGACACGCTGGCCTTCACCCCCCCGCTCACCGTGGCCCGCGCCCAGCTGGACGGCGCCCTGCAGGCCCTGGGCGAGATCCTGGCGGAGCTGCCGTGAGACCTCGCGTCCGTGACTTCATCCGCCGCTGCCTGCGCCAGGCTCCGCCCGTTGAGCAGCTGAGGTCCATGGCGCTGGAGCTCTTTCGCTGGCAAAGGGCTCACAATCCCGACTACGCGGCCTTTTGCGGCGACGCCGCGCCCAGTCGCATCCGCGAGATCCCAGCCGTGCCCGTGGGCCTGTTCCGCGATGTGGCGTTCTGCTGCTTCGACCCGCAGGCGGCGCGCTGCGCCTTCCACACCTCGGGCACCACCAGCGGCCGGGCAGGCGTGCACCGCCTGCTGGACAGCGCCACCTACGACCTGGCCAGCGCGGGCTGGTTCCGCGCCTGCCTGCCCGCCTGTCCCCAGCGGGCGCTCAGCTTGATCCCGTCCCCTGCTGACGCGCCGCGCAGCTCCCTCTCCCACATGATCGGCCTGCTCTTTCCAGACGCGCGCTACCTGGTGGGCGCCTCGGGCCGCGTGGACGCCCCGCGGGCCTGGGGTGAGCTGGCAGCCAGCCGCGAGCCCGTCTTTCTGGCCTGCACCTCGCTGGCGCTGGGCGCCTTGCTGGACGCGGCAGGCCGGGCGCAGCTGCCCGCGGGCTCGCTGCTGATGAGCACAGGGGGTACGAAAGGCCGGCACCTCGAGCTGGATCCCGAGCGGCTCCAGGCCCAGGCGCTGGAGCGCCTGGGGCCCCAAGTGCGGCTGGTGACCGAGTACGGCATGACCGAGCTCTGCAGCCAGCTCTGGACGCGGCCCGCGGCAGGGCCGGCCGCAGCGAAGAGCCCGCGCTTCCTGCCGCCTCCCTGGCTGCGCGTGCTGGCGGCGGATCCGGGCAGCGGCCAGGTGCTGCCACCGGGCGAGGCCGGGCAGCTGCGCTTCGTGGACCTGGCCAACGACTGCAGCGTGCTGGCCATCGAGACCATGGACCAGGGCCTGGTGCAGGAGGACGGCGCGGTGCAGCTGCAGGGCCGCCTGCCCGGGGCGCGGCCCCGCGGTTGTTCCCTGACGGTGGAGGAAGCCGCCAAGGGGCTGGAAGGATGAGCCGCGCCCGCCCCGCATCCGGCCTACCGATCCCTGTCAAGGCCCTGGCGGGCTTGCTGGTGGCGGCCCTGGTGCTGGTGGGTACCGAAGCCGCGCTGATGCTGGCCGGCGTCGGAGCCCGGCAGCCCTTCTTCCAGCAGCGCAGCGACTGGACGGGTCAGCGCTGGATGATCAGCAATCCCAAGGTGGGCTCCAACTGGTTCCGCTCCGCAGAGTGGGAAGGAATGATCCGCCACCCGCGCTTCGAGCGCTTCGCCGCCGACAAGGACCCCCGGACCCTGCGCATCTTCGTCCTGGGGGAGTCAGCGGCCTTCGGCACGCCCATGGACGAGAACGCCACCTGGGCCGCCATGCTGGAAGCGCTGCTGAACCGTGGGCAGGACCAACGGCACGTCGAGGTGCTGAACTGCGCCATGCGGGCCTCGGACGTCGCCATCGTGCCCGGCATCCTGGAGGAGCTGCACGCCTACGAGCCCGACCTCTTCCTGCTCTACGCGGCGCACAACGCCTTCTACGGCGTGAGCGAGCCATCGTGGTGGGCCGATCGCCGCCTGTCGCGCCTGCTGGGTTCCCTGGCGAACCGTCTGCGGGATCCACCGGCCGAGACCGAGCGCATCGGCATGCGGGCCGACTACGAGCTGGCCCCGCGGGGAATGGAACGAGCCCAGGTGCTGGCGCGCTTCCGCACCGACCTGGACCGGGTGGTCCGCGCGGCCGGTCCCGTGCCCCTGGCCCTGCTGGACCTGCCCAGCAACGAGCTCGACCTGGCTCCCCTGGGTTCCTGGGTGCCAGCCGGCCAGGAGTCCCTGGGGGCCCGGGCGGACCAGCTGGTTCAGCAGGTGGAGCGCAGCCCCGCGCAGGCCTGCCAAGCCAACGCCGGGCAGCTGGAAGCGCTGCTGCCCTCCCTGCCGCAGCACGCCGGGCTGCACCACGCCCTGGGCATCTGCACCCTGTTGCAGGGCGATCCCTTCGGCGCCCGGGATCTGCTGGCGGATTCCATTGACCTTGACAGCGTGCCCATCCGGGCCACGGCGGCCCTGCGCGCAGCCACCCGGGACCTGCCCCAACGGCATCCCGACCGCGGCCTGCTGGTGATCGACCTGGAGCAGCCCCTGCGCGAGGCCTGCACCCTGGGCATCCTGGGGCACCGCGTCTTCTACGACCACGTGCACCTCAATCCCCAAGGCAGCTACGTGGCAGCGCGACAGCTGGCGCGGGCCCTGGCCGCGCAGGCCGGGCTGCCTCTCGACGAAGGGGCCCTGCCCTCCTTGCCAAAGCTGCAGCAGGAGCTGCTCTTCTCCCCCGCCGACGAGTGGATCGCCCTGTCCCGCATGGAGAGCTTCTACCGCCTGGCCACCGTGCGCGGCTCGGCCTCGCGCTTTCGCTCGCTGGAGCTCTTCCAGGACCGCAAGGAGGAGCTCTGGGCCCAGCTCGACGAGACCATGCGCGGCGCCATCACCCTGTGGAACAGGGGCAACGGCGAGACCCATAGCCTGGCGGCCGAGGCCTACAGCGTGCTGGGCGACCAGGAGAACGCCTTGCTGGAGGCGCGGCGCGCCGTGTTCACGCGCCGCGCGGTGCCCGAGACCCACTTCGCCGTGGCCAAGCTGCTGGAAGATCTGGGCCGTCCCCAGGAGGCGCGCCAGGAGCTGCTGCTGACCCTGCTCTACGGCGGGCGCAGCCCCGATGTGCTCCGGATGGCCCAGCGGCTGGGACTGGAGTCGCCCTAGTGGCGGCTCAGCCGCCCATCGCCTAGAGAGCGCCCATGCCGCGACGCAACGCCACGCGCTTCACCCTGTTGGGGCTGGCCCTGGGGGCCGCGCTCCTGCTGGGCCTGGCCATGGGTCGTCGCAGCGCCGAGCCCGGGCCGGCCACGGCCCCCGCAGCGGTCCCTGATGAGCGCGAGAGCGGTCTCCTGATCCAGGACCCCAAGCCCTCCCTCTTCTACATCCCCCTGGGCAGCGCCACGGTCACCGAGGCCGGCGTGGAGGCGGGGCGCCACATCCTGGACTACCTGGACCTGGGCGATCCCGCCTCGCTGCGCGCGGCCGTGGCCATCTACGACCGGGTGATCCCCCTGGAGAACTTCGGCGGGGAGTACACCAGCCTGCGCTGGCTCTGCAAGCACGCGCTGGCCACCCCGGAAGAAAAACAGCGCATGGCCAGCGATGCGGACGGGGCGCGCTTGCTGCGCTTCCTCTTCGACGAGGATCCCAGCCGCTTCCGCGCCTACCTGCTGGACAAGTACAAGCTCTACAAGGGCACCGACCAGGACGCAGCGCGCTTCGTGGACGAGATCGTGCGCTTCAACGGCCCCGGCCGCAACGAGTGGGAGAAGAGCGACCAGATCCTCGAGGTCTTCGGACCGGCTCGAGGCGACGTGGTGGCCGATGTGGGCGCTGGCGCGGGCTACTTCTCCTTCCGGCTGGCGACGCTCGTCGGTCCGCAGGGCCGCGTGCACGCCCTGGAGATCAACCCGCGCCACGTGCGCTACATGAAGCAGGTCGTGCGCCAGGAAGGCATCGCCAACCTGGAGCCGCGCATCTCCGTTCCCACGGACCTGGGCCTGGAGGAAGACAGCCTGGACTACGCCTTCATGTGCTCCACCTACCAGGTCATCTACGCCTCCCTGCGCGAGGACGAGCGCGAGCGCTTCCTGGCCAGCCTGAAGCTGGCCCTCAAGCCGGGGGCCCGGTTGGTTATTTCCGACAACGATCCCCTGGTGCGCGACGCTGTGCCCTACCGCGGCATCAGCATCGCCCGCTCCCTGGTGATCGCCCAGCTGCAGGCCCATGGCTTCCGCCTGCAGGGGCAGCGCAACTTCATCCCCCAACGCTACCTGCTGGAGTTCGTGGCAGACTGAAGCAAGCGCCAACGCGCCCAGGCGCAGCGCCGTGATAGCAGGATCGCGGCAATAAGCCCGCGCCGGCTGCGTATGGCAGCTGATCCCTGGACACGGAGCGAAGCATGGCTGGATACATCGACAACCTGAAGCGCGTGATCGAGGGCGACTTCCAGGATGCCACCCAGGAAGAGCGCGACGAGGTCGTACGCGAGGTGATCCAGGTGGGCAGCGTGGCTGCGGCGGCCGTGGCCGTGCAGCCCTTTCCCCTGGTGGACATCCTGCTCATCTCGCCCATCCAGATCGCCATGGTGCAGGCCATCGGGCGCGTGCACGGGCACACGCTGGACCGCAAGTCCGTGCTGGAGATCCTGAGCACCTTCGGCGCCTCCATCGTGGCCCAGAACGTGATCATGGCGGCAGCCAAGTTCGTGCCCATCGGCGGCTGGATCGTGGCCATCTCCATGGCTTACGCCCTGACCTACGCGGTTGGCGAGGTGAGCGACTTCTACTTCCGGCAGGGCCGGGGCGTGCCCCAGGAAGACCTGCGCAGCATGTTCAAGAAGGTCTACAAGCAGAAGCGGGCCGAAAAAGAGGCCTCCAACCGCGGCAATGCCTCGCTGAAAGACAAGCTGGCCCAGCTCAAGGAGGCCCATGGCGCCGGCCTGCTCACAGAAGAGGAGTTCGAGGCGAAGAAGGCGGACCTGCTGAAGGACTTCTGAGAGGGTCGCCCCGTGCCGCTCAGGATCCGCGCCGCGAGGCTGGAAGACGCCGCAGGGCTGGTGGCGGTGCTGAACCCCATCATCGAGGACGGCCGCTACACAGTGCTGGACCGCCCCTTCAGCGCGCAGCAGGAACGGGACTACCTGGCCGCCTTTCCCGCGCGCGGCCTCTTCCTCGTGGCCGAGCGCGGCGACGGGAGCCTGGCCGGCTTTCAGAGCATGGAGCCATTCGCCAGCTATACAGGGGCCTTCGACCACGTGGGGATCATGGGCACCTTCGTGGATCTCGAGCAGCGGCGCGAGGGCGTGGGACGGCTGCTCTTCGACGAGCTCAGGCCGCGAGCGCTGCGACTGGGCTACCAGAAGATCTTCACAACCATCCGCAGCGACAACGAGGCCTCGCTGGGCTTCCATCGCGCCCTGGGCTTCGAGGTGGTGGGCACGGCCCGCCGCCAGGCGCGCATCCGGGGGCGCTATGTGGACGAGGTGATCGTGGAGTGCTTTCTCTAGCCCTCCGCCACCTGCAGCTGCACAACCTGCGCCGGCAGATCGCCCCGCTGGGCCGCGGCCCGCAGGCGTTCCCAGCGCTCATCCTCGGCTGGCCAGCAGTCCTCGAAGATCCCGGCGGGAACGAGCACCACGGTGAAGCGTTGTTCCCCCGCAGGTGGCGCCAACACCAGGTCCAGCAGGCGCAGCCGACCCTCGGCGCGGAAGCGATCCAGCGTGGGCCAGGTGCGCCCCGGCTGGGGGTGGATCAGCTGCCGCTCGCCCCCGGCCTCGCGGAAGAGCACGCAGCGGGCCTGCGCCGCTGGTAAGCCCGGGCGCAAGCGCAGGATCACGCGTTCTCCGATCCCGGGGGCCTCGCCCGCAGCCAGGGTCTGCGCTGGCTGGCAGCTCAACGCCGGGCTGGGCGCCGCCGGTCCCGGGCTGGGCCTGTCCTCCAGGGCGGAGATGCCAGCCACCTGCAGGCAGGCCCCCGGATCGCCGGGAAGACTCTCCTGCAATGCCAGGGCATCGCCGGGCTCCAGCAGTCCCATGGCGTACCCCACGAGCTCACGGTCGCTTCGCATCATGTCGACACTCCCTCCAGGCTGGCATCGCCGCAGGAGATGAATCGCTGGCAGGAACGGATGAAGCCAGCGACGTGGTGGGCTGGGAGCTCCAGATGCGCGGGCTCCCACTCGGGAAGCAGGGCGCGGTGCAGCGCCTGCTTGCTGCCTCGGCCGCTGGAGACCGCGGATACGCGCAGCGCGACCCGCTCCAGCGCAGGCAGGTAGGCGTCCACACCGCCGTCGGCCAGGTGACGCCAGATGCGTCGATAGCCCGAGCTGCCCGCTTGATCGCGCAGCTGGGACGGCGCCCGGCCCAGGTGACGGTAGAAGCTGCCCCCCAGGCTGCGCCCGGCCGCGCCCTGCAGCCAGCGCTCCAGTGCGTCCCAGCAGCCCCTCCCCACCATGGACAGCAGGAAGGTCCGGACCGCCGGTTCTTCCTCGGGACCCAGGGGCTCCAGGCAGGGCTGTTCCTCGGTCTTGGCGTCGCAGCTGGCCGCACGCATGCGATCCGCGTGGAAGCCGAAGCCCACGCGCGCCTCGCGCCAGGCCCAGGCCCAGGCGTGGCGACCCGCAGCGGCGGCGCTGCGGGCGAAGAGCCCATCCATGCGTTCCAACTGCTGCGCCATGGTCAGGGGATCCAGAGCGGCCAGGGCCCGCAGGCGGCCGCGCATGCGAGCGCGATTGGCCACGACCACGCCCCAGCCGGGCGGGCCCAGCTTGTGGGGCGCTGCCCGGCCCGCCGCGAGGTGGGCCAGCAGCCGCAGGAAGACCACCAGGTCGGCTCCCTCCCCCAGCAGCGCGGCCTTGGGGGTGCGCAGCCGCGCAGCCAGGAGCCTGCGCGCCTGATCCCAGCTGCGACGCACGCGCAGCCGGCGCCAGGCCAGCTCGAGAGAAGCTTCGCTCAGGCCGCTGGCCAGGGCCCGGATGGGCTCGCCTGCGGTCTCGAGCACCCGCGAGGCGATGTCGTGCTGGGCACCCAGGGCCAGCAGATCGAGCTGCTCCACAGCCCTGCGCGCCTGCTGGCCGGCGAAGTCAGACGACAGCCCCACGGCGATGCAGACCCCGCGAAAGGCGCGCGCCACCTCGCCACCCCAGAGCTCCCGGTAGCGCTGGCCCAGCTCCACCGAGGCAGGCTCGCAAAGGGCCTTCCGCCAGAAGCGCCGCGCCTGCTGGTCGCGCAGATCTTGAGGCCAGGATCGCTGCTGCCAGGCCAGGTGCTCTCGGCGTGCCAGCTCCTCGCCCAGGCGCGCCAAGAGGTAGATGCCGGCCTGCCTGCGTTTTGCGGCCCCCCCTTCGGCATCGGCAGCCGCCAGCAGCCTGAGGTCCCGCCGCAGCTCCGAGCCCTCACCCGCACCGGACGCTGGAAGCTGGTCCAACCAGCCCATCAACCGGCGCATGTCCCCGCTCTGCGGGGGCTGGAATCCCTGCAAGAGCTCCCGCAGCAGGTCTCGCCGCTGCGCGAAAGGCCAGGCGCCTAGAAGCTGGGGCCAGGCCGCGGGCTTCCCAGCCTGCCGAATGCGCAGGCCCAGCTCTTCGCCACTGCGCAGCCTCGAGCCGGTGGGGCTAGCCGACACTGCGCACCACCAGGCGCGTGCCGCCTCCCAGCAGGAGAGTATCACCGGCGCGCAGCACGATCTGGCCCTCCAGCGCCGTGGGGGGTTCGCCCGCCAGCAGGCGCCAGCTGGGCGCCAGCACCGCCACGGCGGCGTCGCCCAGGTAGCGCAGGTGCCGGCGAGACAGATGGGGATCCCGCGGGCCGTCGTCCAGGTGCAGGCGTGTTTCGCGCGCTTCGGAGCTTGGATCCCAGCGCCCCAGCTCTTGTCCGGGCCTTGCCAGGCGCAGAAGGCGCCCATCGTCCGGCCCCCCCAGGACCTCGAAGCTGACGCCGGCACCAGCTGCCCGCCCTGGCTGCTCGGGCAGGCCGGGCCCCAGAGGACGCGTGGATCGGTCCTTGACGCTGCGCAGCAGCAGCCGGGACACCACGCGCCGATCCAGTCGCTCGGCCACCCAGCGCTGAGCAACCAGGGCCCGCAGCAGGGCGTCGAGGTCGAAGCCGGGCTCCAATCCCCCCATCAAGCTCTCCAGGCGGGGTGTGGGTAGCGGCTGGTCGCCGACTCCGGGCAGGAAGACGGGCAGGTCGCGGCAGAGCGCGGGCAGCGCCGGGCGAGCCAGAGAGAGCAGGGGCGAGGGTCGCTCCCAGCTGGATAGGCAGAGCGCCAGGTGCTCCAGCCCCAGAAAGCCCTGGGCTTGAGCCAGGTGCAGGGCGCGGCGCAGCAGGGCCTCGGCCCCGGGATCGCCGGTGGGCCAGTGGGCCGGCAGCGGGCTGCGCCGCAGGGCGGGCGTGCAGGCGCTGGCAGCGGCCTCGCCCAGCACGAGCACCGGGTTCCACCAGCGGCAGGAGGGATGGTCCAGGCCCATGGCCCGCAGCGCGCGCCGGCCCGCCGCCACCGCTCCTGCCAGCGTCTCGCCTCCGGCCAGCGCCCGGTAGAGCGCCGAGTTGAAGGACATCGAGGCCTCGACGCCCATGGGAACGCCCGGCGCGATGCACGCTGGCAGACCCTCCTCCACGAAGCGCCAGGCCGGAACGGACTGGGAGGAGTGGCGTCCCGAGCCACCACTGCAGACGTCGAGCACGGCGAGGCCGGCGCTGTCGAAGAGCTCACGCAGCCCGTGGAAGGCGTTGTCCGCGGCCATGCTGCGTCCCCGCCCCAGCTGCAGGGCCACCTGCTGCAGGCGTTCGTGGCCGTGGGCCACCACGTGCACTGCGCGGAAGACGCCTGGCGAGGGCGGCTCGGGGTCGTCGCCGGCCCGCACCAGCTGCAGGCTGGCCCGCTCCAGGCCGGCCACGCAGCGCTGCAGCTCCGCCAGCACGCCGTCGGTGACCGCATCCTGTCGGTCGGGAGCCCAGCAGACCAGCTCCAGGTGGCTCCGCTCCATGGTCAGGGGCCGCCGGAAGCCGCTGGCGATGCGCGCCACGCGGCAACCCGCCAGCACCGAGCTCTCCGGAGGTAAGGCCTCCAAGAGCTCCCATGGCAGGCCGCGCAGCACTTGGCCGCGGGCGTCCAGCAGCAGCAGCAGCCGGCCGCCTCCCCTCTCGGCCCCGCCGCGCAACCAGGCCAGGCGATCCTGCACCTCCTGCATGCCGGCGCCGCCCAGCAGCTCGGCCAGCAGGTCCGCGGCCTGCGCCTCGCGCTGCGCTGCGTGGGCGTCGTCGCCCGGCACCAGCAGTCCGGCTGCCGGAGCCAGCAGCGCGACGATGCGCTCGGCCGCCGCCTGCGGCCCCGCAGCGCGCAGGACGCCCAGGATGGGAGGCCGGCCGTCCTCGATCAGCATGGCGCCGCGCCCCTGCTGCCCGGCGCCCAGGGTCAGGATGGCGCGCTCCCGGATGGCGGCGCTCACCACGACGTGCCGAGCAGCAGGTAGACCATGCCTTCCTGCGTGTCCACGCCCTGCACCAGGTCCCAGCCCGGGGCTCCCAGCACCAAGTCTTCGGTCCCGTCGTCGTCCAGGTCTCCGCCCGCCGCCAGCGAGCTGCCCAGGCGATCCCCCGGGCGCTCGCCCCGCAGCGTCATCACCGCCTGGTCGATGCCATTGGCGGCGTTGGGATCGGGATCGGCCGCCCAGGAGAAGACGTAGACCGCCCCCACGTCGTCGTCGCTGCCATCCTGGCTGTCGGCCTCGGGCGCGCCCACGGCCAGGTCGTCCAGGCCATCGCCGTCCAGATCGCTGGCCACGGCCGCGCTGGCGGCGAAGGCCACGCCCTCGGCCTCAAAGACGTAGAGATCCTCTTCGTGGGCCACCGAGTCCAAGGAGGCCTCCACCTCTGCGGAGACGCGTGTGCCCGGCGCCAGGAAGATGTAGACGCGCTCCGTGCGCGGCGAGAGCAGCGCCAGGTCGGCGTAGCCATCGCCGTCCACGTCACCGGGCTGGACCAGAGAGCCCAGCTCCCCCAGGGCCTCGCCGCGGGTGCTGCCAGCCACGCGCAGCCGGTAGTCCAGGTCCGTGCCCACATAGGCCTCTGTCGCCTCGAAGGGCAGATCCTCGCCGGCCAGCAGGAAGACGGCGCCCCGCTCCTCGCCGGAGCCCGGGTAGTCGGCCGCGCCTATCAGCAGATCATCGCTGTCGTCTCCGGTGAAGGAGGCCGCGGCCAGGTCGCTGCCCAGGCGATGCCCCGTGCCCCCTCCATAGAGCAGCAGGGCGGCGTCGGCGTCGTCGGTGTGCTCGCTGACGCTGCCGTCGAAGGGCCCGGTGAAGACGGCCACGGCGCCGATTTCGGCACCCAGCTCGTCGTCGGCGCTGAAGTACTCGAAGCCCACCACCACCTCGGCGGGCGACAGGCCGTCCAGGTCCGCGGCCACCGCCACCCTGGGGTGGGAGCACTCGATGTCGCACTCGCCGCCAAAGAGGAGCTGCGCCAGGAAGGAGCCGATGGAGATGTCCGAGAAGCTGGCCAGCCAGCCGAAGCTCTCCACCGCATCGTCGCTCAGGCCCCCTCCCGGGAAGAGCACGGCGGCGTGCACCTCGAAGATGGAGGCCACGAAGATTGGATCGTCCAGCTCGTCGCCCAGGTCCGCGACCTCGCGCATGGGCCCGGTGACGCTCTGCAGGTCCACCGGATCCTGCATCACCACGTTGGCGGCCGCCAGCAGGCCCAGCTGATCCCAGGCGTCGTACCAGCTGGCGTCCACGGCCCAGAGCGCCTGTTCGGCGCCGGGGGCTCCGATCACCACCAGGTCATCCCCCCCGGGATCCCTGTCTCCCTCCAGCACGAAGCGGCCCCCGAAGGCCAGATCCCAGCCGGCTCCCTGGCCAGGCTCATCGCCTCGCAGGGCGCCGCTGGCCAGAGCCTCGATGGCGAGATCGTCCAGCGTTCCGTCGCAGTCGTCGTCGACGCCATTCCAGGTCTCGGAAGCGGCAGGGCTGATGCTGGCATCGCTGTCGTCGCAGTCCCCGGCGGAGGCGGCGTAGCCCGAGGGCGCGTTGCAGGCCTGGACGGTCTGCTCCTGCACGCCGCTGCCGTCACCGTCGGCGTCCGCATACCAGCTGGTCCGGACATCTTCGTCCGTCTCACCGTCGCAGTCGTTGTCTCGCTCGTCGCAGACCTCGTCGGCGCCGGGGCCCGTGGAGGCGTCCCCGTCGTCGCAGTCGTCCTGGTTGTCCACGTAGCCGTCGGCGTAGCCGCAGCTGGTCAGGCCCTGGGGATCGCCGTGGCCGTCGCCGTCCTGATCGGCGAACCAGGTCTGCTCGAGATCCTCATCCGCTTCGCCGTCGCAGTCGTCGTCCGCGCCGTTGCAGCGCTCTGCGGCGCCTGGATGCACCTCGCCGTCTCCGTCGTCGCAGTCCTGTGCCCGCTCGGCGCTGACGTAGCCCGAGGGGGCCCAGCAGGCGCGCACCTCGAGCGCGACGTCGCCATAGCCATCGCCGTCGCCGTCGGGGTGCCAGGCAGGCGCGTCCTCTTCGCTGCAGACCTCGTCCAGGCTGCAGGCGGCCAGCAGGATGAGGGGGACGAGGTGGCGATGAGGCATACGGGTCTCCGTGGTTCACGGTGGCTTGGATCTCGCTGGCAAGGAGGGGGCCGTTCTCAGTTCGTGCAGTAGCCCAGACCCGCGGACAGGACCAGGCCCGATCCGCCCTGCCCCGGGCTCCAGGAGGGCGCCAGGGCCAGCTGCGGGCCGCAGCCTCCGCTCAGGCGCCGGGCCAGCAGCAGCAGGCCCGCGCCCCCCAGGGCCACGCCGCCGGAGATGGCCATGCCCGCGGTGTCGCGCCGGTAGAGGCGGTTCAGCTCCGAGCGCGTCATGGTGGCGCCCTCGCCCCGAATGTCGCGCTCCTCCAGGCTGTCGGCGGCGCGGCGCACCCAGAGGGCATCCAGGCCGAAGACCGACGTGGCCAGCAGGCCTCCGAAGACCGCGCCCCCCCCAGCGGTCTTCAGGGCGGGGACCGCCCTGCTGGACGGGGGCGCCGTTCTAAGGGACCAGCGGTCAGGGGCGGCGTAGGCCCAGACCTCGTCGCCCGTGGCCACCCAGGCGCCCTGCATGGCACCGCCCGGCAGGGCCTGCAGCACCAGCTGCAGGTAGGCCTGCGTCTCGGGCTGGGCAGCGCTGCGCGCCAGCTCGTCCGTCAGGGCCTGGGGCACGATCAGCAGCGCCTGCTGGCTGGCCTCCAGCTGCACGCGCAGGCTGTGGGGCTGCGGATCGAGCACCTGCACCAGGTGCAGCCCGGGCGCCAGCAGCACCTGGCGCTTCCCCGGCTGCGGCGCGCGTCCGTCCACAAGGATGCGGGCCCCCGAAGGCGGTCCCAGGTCCAGACGCGCCTGCTCCGACCCGCCCGCCCAGACCGGGTGCCTGTCGAAGACCATGGGACGCGGACCGAAATCCGCATCCCATGGCAGGGCGGGCTCGAAGATGCGCGCCTGCTCGAAGGCCGCGTGGGCCTCCTCCAGGTCTCCCCGGGCGGCCAGGATGGCACCGCGCAGGAACCAGGCCCGCGCGGCCAGCGAGGACTCCAGCGCGCCGTCCAGGCAGACAAGCTGATCCACGGCAGCGTCCAGGTGCTGCCAGGCCGTGCCGTGATCCGGCTTGAAGAAGAGATCCTCGGCCAGATCCACCTCGGCCCGTAGGGACAGGTTGCTGCTGGGCAGGCCGTGGCAGCGCGTCGCCTGGGCGCCGTGGACAAAAGGCGCCTGCGCCCCCCAGAGCTCGCCCATGCGGCGGGGCTCGAACTCGGAAGGTCGGGAGCAGGTGGCCGCGGCCGCCTGCTCCAGCGAGCCATAGGCGTCATCGGCGTACAGCAGCAGCTTGCGCTCGTCTTCGGAGGCGCGCGCCTGCGCGGTCAGGGCCAGGAGCAGCGAGAGGGATGGCGCAAGAGGCATCATGTCGCGTCCAGGTGCCAAAACACCGTGGGAGGAGAATTCGTCAGGGACAGACGGGTTGCGAGCGACGGCAGTAGGCACCCACCTTGAAATTCCAGCACAGCGGCGCATCCGGTGCCAGTGGCGGCACGCAGCGCCCCTGGAAGCGCTGTCCGTTTTCGTCTTCCAAGGTGATGGTGAATGCCGTCGCGGGGATGGCGACCTGTAGCGGCGTGACGCCCTGCTGCGCGCCGTCCAACAGCACGCGGGCGCCCACGGGCCGGCTGCTGACCGTCAGCTCTTGGGAGGGGGCTGCCGGCTGCTCGGGCAGCGGCGCAGCCGCCGCGCTCGGAGCGGACGTGTGCTCGGGTGGCATGGCCTCCCCCTCCGCCTGGGAGCCGTCCTCCACTGCGGCAGGTTCGTCGGGAAGGGCCGGCGCGTCCGAGGCGCTTGGAACTTGCGAGGCCTCGCCGCTGGGAGCGCTCTGCGGCGGGCCGTCCGGCCTCTCCGCGTCGCCCCTCCACGTCGAACGCAATGGCGGAACGCCCAACAGCAGCAGCAGCGCCAGGGCCAGCAGGGACGCGCCCGCCAACAGGACGCGCGGCACGCGCCCGACGGGGGCCCGCTCCTTGTGCTGGACCGGAGATGAGTCGGGGGCCGGTGCCGGGGGCTCGGGGGGGAGCTCCGGGGGCTCGGGGACCAGCGCCAGGGGCGGCCCCGGGGCGGGCGGCGGACGCGTGCGGTAGGGATCCGCGCCGGCCCCCTCCTGCGCTGCAGGGCCCGGTCCGGGCTCGGGCTCCACGTCCGTCGTGGCCGGCGCCGGCAGCGACGGCGGGCGCCCCTCGGCGATGGCTTCCAGCACCCGCCGCACATGGGGCAGCTGCGGGCGCTGGGCAGCATCCACGCGCATCAGGTCGCCGACCAGCGCGGCCAGGGCGGGCATGGCCGGGTGGGCGGCGAACTCCGAGCTCAGGAGCTGCTCTCGTGCCAGCCGATGCGGCCCGGGGGCCAGCGCAGGCGGGTGCCGGCCCGAGGCCAGGTAGAGCAGGATGGCCCCCAGCGCGTAGCGATCCGCCGCCGCGCTCAGGGGCCGGGCGTCGTACTGCTCGGGGGCGGCGTAGCCCATGGACCCCAGAGGCTGGGAGGGATGCGCCCGACCCTCGATCAGGCGCCGGGAGATCCCGAAATCGGCCACGCGCAGCAGGGGTGGGCGATCGGACAGGTGGGTGACCAGCACGTTGGAGGGCTTCAGATCGCGATGCAGACAGCTGCGCCGATGCAGCTCCTCCACCGCCACAACCAGCTGCAGGCCCAGGGCCGCGGCCTGCTCGGGGGGAAAGGCCTGGGCGCGCTCCTCGAGCAGCTGCTCCAGATCTCCGCCCGGTACGAACTCGGTGATCAGCAGCGTCCAGCCTTCCTCGGGCAGGTCGTGGATGCCGCCGTAGCCCACCACGTGATCGTGGCTGATGGCCTGCAGCAAGGTGGCCTCTCGCAGCAGGTCGGCCCGCCGCTGGCCATCCGGATCCTCGTCCCGACAGAGCAGCTTGAGCACGACCTGGCCGCCAGGGCCGCGCGCCAGCCAGGAGCGCCCTCCCATGCCGCTGCCCAGGGGACGCAGCAGGGTGTAGCGCCCCAGGAAGACCTGGTCGGGGGCCAGCTGCAGCTCGCTCATGACCTCCTGGACCTTCAGCCCGCCCCCTCCCGCACGCGGGAGGGGACCTGCGGACGCGTCGGAACAACGCGATCGCGCACCAGCCTACACCGTCCAGGGGCCGTGTTGCACCTGGCTGCTGCCCCAGCGCGCCCATCCCTCGCTCAGCTCGCGTCCGACAGTGGCAGCCAGACCGTGCGCGACGTGCCGTCGGGCAACAAGAGCGTGGCCTGGCCGGTCCGGGGCGTGGCGCTCGAGAAGACCAGGCTGATGGAGCCACCGTCGCAGCCCGCCTCCAGGCTGCCCCCGTAGGGGTAGGGATCGGCCATCAGGCGTGCCACGCCCACCATGGCCAGCTCGGCCTCGACGGAGGAACCGTCGGCCCGCTCCAGCAGCAGGGCCAGCGAGGCGTCGCGAAGGCGCAGGACGTCCTCTTCCATCGGGATCCGCGCGTCGCTGGCATCCCACTCGCCCAGCAGGACGGCACCGCCCGTCGCCTCGATGTCGAAGCTCCCGGCGCTGTCCGAGCCTCGAGCATCCCCGGCGAAGTCGCCGCAGGCACCGGCGCCGGCCCCTCCGGGGTCGTCCAGCTCCAGCGCGAAGGCCATGTCGACCTCCCCTGCGGCCAGGGCCGCCATGTCCGCCAGCCAGGCCAGGGTCACCCAGGCGTCGGCCGCGCCTTCCGCCACGTTGAGCAGGTTGCCGAAGCTGTAGGTCAGGCTGCCGCTGATGGCCTGGTTGCCTAGCGGGCAGTCGCTGAACTCGACCTGGAAGCCCCAGCCGCGCACGGCATCGCAGTCGCTTTCCTGCCAGCTGGGTTCCGCAGGCAGGCTGATGCAAGCTGCCACCTCATCCAGGGTGAGGTCGGCCTGGGACAGCGGCGAGCCCTCCAGGGCGGCCACCTGCATGACGATCCCTTCGGCCTCCTCCATGGTGAGAGTGCTTGCGATGGCGGAGAGGGCGGCTTCCTCGGGAGGGGCGGCCTCCTGGGGAGCGCAGGCGCACAGGAGAGCGGGCAGCAGGCTCAGGGCGGATTGACGTTCGATCTTCAGCATGACGAGCTCCTTTCAGCTTCAACGGGCAGGAGATGGCAGCTCCACGCGGCTGGCAATCCAGAGCCCGTTCTCAGTTCGTGCAGCAGCTTGCGCGCCGAGCGCCGGCTGTTCTCGGGATCGCTACGCAGCTCGCTGCGCGAACTGAGAACTTCCCCCTGTCTGCCATGGGGGCAGCCCTGCGGGCACCCAGACCATCCCCGCCCGTCAAGCAGAAGAGAAGGAGAAAAGCCATGAAGATCACTATTCTCACCCTCGGCGCGCTCGCCCTCGCCACGCCGTCCCAGGCTGCCCAGTCCCACGACGTGGGCCAGTTCGACGGCAGCTACGCCACCGACTGCGTCGCCGTGGCCATGAACATCCACCTGGGCGCCTTCGCGTCCGTGGGAGGCGCCAGCGGCTCCTGGGGCACGGGCGTCACCGTGGACCTGAGCTGCGATGAGGTCGTGCAGTACGACGAGACCTGGTATCAGGTCTACGACGACGTCTACGCCGACTGCCCGGCCTGGTTGGTGGGCGCAGAGGGCTGCGATCAGCTGGCCGGCGATGTGGCCGACGCCTATCTGGAGATCAGCAATGCCGGCTACGGCATCCTGCCCTACGAGCTGGACCTGGCCGTGGACGACTCCAGCTGGGTCTCCCGGTGGCTGGGCCTCTACCCCGCCGGCGTCTACTCCTACGCGCCCGCGGGCGAGTACGAGAGCAACTACCTGCTGGACAACCGCGACGGCTACACGGGCAACCTGCTCAGCGCCGCCTTCGGCGTCTCCTTTCCCTGGAGCGGCGTGGGCTGCATGGCCCTGGGTCTGGGCCTGGTGACGGGCAATATCGACCCGGTTGCCGGCTACGACCTGGACGCCGAGTTCGGCCTGGACGGCGAGCTGATCTGCGCCGCGGCCAGCGGGGGTGACCTGCTGGTCTTCACGCTGGGCCTGACCTACGCCGGCGTGATGGAGGGGGAGAAGCTCTAGGCGCGTCCAAACCGCGGCTGGGAGGTGCCACCATGCGCAAGAGCGCCATCATCGCTACGCTGGCTGCCACCACCGTCGGGTTGGCCTGGGCGCTCTTCGGGCGCCAGTGCCCCTGCGGCCAGCCTGACGCGACCCCGTCTCTGGCCGGGCCAAGCGCGTCCGACTCGGGCGCGCGCCCGGTTCTGCGGCGGGTGGCGGCCCATGATCCGGGGGCTGAGCAGCCCTCGGCCTCCCCGCCGGCGCCGGTCTCCCAAGCTCCCGAACGGAGGAAGCAGGTCGCCGGTCCCCAGTCCCTGGAAGAGGTGGAGGGCTGGCGCGAGGAGCAGCGCCTGCTGATGCAGACCTCCCTGGCCACCGGTCTCGGCGCCTCGCTCCGGCAGCAGGGGATCTCCGCCGAGGCCTGGCAGAGCGCCATCGAGCAGGCCTTCTCGGCACGCGATGCGCTCGAGCTGGCGCAAGACTAGTGCCGCCGCCTGGAAATCCCTAGCCAGGGATTTCCAGGGGGTGCTGCCGCACCCCGCCGCTATGCGGTGCGGCGACACTAGCGCATTTCTTGTGGGGGCTCCGCCCCCAACATGCGCCTGCGGCGCATCCCCCCCTGCCGCGTCCGCGGCAGGAAGTGCACGCGCAGCGACTTCGATGGTGGGTGGATAGAGACTTCCGGGCGCGTGCACTAGCTCCAGCGCCCTCGCTCAATCCCCGACGGTCACCACGCTACGCCAGGCCTGCTCCGCGCCCGCCTCCGGCCCGGCCTGCGCCACGGCGTCCTCGGCCATGGCCGCCGCCACCTGTTGCTCGGCGGCGTTCAGCTCCGCTCCGCGCCGCGCCAGCTCCCAGGTCGCCAGCGCGCAGAAGACCGAGACGGCCACGATGAGCGCCACCAGGCCCCGCCTGCGGGGCCGGAAGCTGTCCTGCACGGCCTCAATGAAGGCCCGTTCCCGCGCTCGCGCCCGCTCGAGGAAGGGCGCGAAGGGGATGATCTCGGCGCCATCGGTCGCTCGCTCGAAAGATCGCATCGGGCCTCTCATCCTCCAGGATAGCTCTGAAATTCAGACACCGCAGGGTCTCGGCGGCTTCCCGGGCGTTGTCTCAGGTCCATAATCGTCGGCCCGGATCTGGCACGGCGCTTGCTGTCGGCATCGTAGGG
>CAYVQL010000123.1:0-29129 GCA_964454135.1 uncultured Enterobacterales bacterium
TCGCCGCGGGCGAAGCGCTCGCTGTCGTAGAGGGCCAGGTACTCGCTGGGATCCGCCCCGCCAAAGGTCTGGGCGTAGATCTCCCCGGACAGCGTCAGGGGGAAGCTGAACATATAGTCGCCCCCCAGGGCGATGCGCGCGAAGGGGATCTCCTCCTCGTCTTCCGGAAAGCTCATGGTCGCTTCGCTGCGCACGGCCACTGTTCCGATGCTGCCCGACATGTCCAGGCCCACCACGGGCTCTGCGTGGTTCAGCGCCAGGAAGAGGCCCATGTCGGTGGTGCCGAAGGCGCGCTTGCCGTGCAGGGCCAGCACGCTGCCCTCCAGGTCCCAGTCGCCGGCGTAGGCCGCCACCGCCGTCACCTGACCCGAGATGCCGAAGTAGGCGTCGGCCCGCAGCGCGTCGATGCCGGGCTTGTACTCCTGATCCACCACCATGGGGGAGAAGGGCGCCACCAGGTCCATGGGGTTGAAGAAGAAGGTGGACCCGAAGGACACGGGCTGCCGCCCGAGGGTCAGATCCAGGTGTGGAATGCTGATCACCGCGTTCAGTCGGTCTACGCGGCCTTCGAAGCGGTAGCCGCTGTCGTCGATGGGCTCCCAGGACATGTCCACGGCTTCAGGGGTGCCGCCGCTGGAGCCCAGCGCGAAGAAGCCCGCCTCCAGGGGCTGGGAGTAGACCGTGCCAGCGCTGCGGGCGTGGGCCGAGAGGCGCAGGTGCTCCCCCAGCCGCCCCTCGATCTTGAGCCGGCCATCCAGGGCGCCCTGGGCGATGGCCTCTTCGGGCATCAGGGCTACGCGCTCCTCCCCGGTGAAGGCGGCCACCTCCTCGGGGTAGACCAGCTCCCAACTGTAGGGATGCACCGAGTGGAAGAAGCTCTTCAGGTCGCCGCCGATGTCCAGGCTGCCCCGTTCGCCCTCCAGCACGGGAGTGGCGCGGGCCAGGGTCGGCGCGCAGGACATGGCCAGGCCGGTGGCGGCGGCCAGGCCCGCTTTCAGTCTCACTCCGCGCATCGTTCGCTCTCCCACCGCCTCAGCAACGCGGGCAGCTCGCGCTCCATGAAGGAGCAGAAGTGGTGCACCTCGTGCAGGCGCGCGCCCAGCTCGGGCGGCTGCCCCTCCAGGAGGCGCTGCCCGCGTTCGGTCGCTGCGCGCAGGGCCGTCAGGGCGGCCAACTCCTGCCGGAACATCCCGGTCATGGCCCGCGGCTGCAGCTGGAAGTAGAGCTTGCGGTCGCCGGGCAGGGCCGCGCGCTGCAACAGCCCCAGCTTGACGAGCTGGCGCGTCATCGTGCTGATGGTGCCCTTGCTGGCTGCCAGCGCTCGGGCCAGGTCCGTCGATGACTGCTGCGGAGGATCGCAGACCATCAACCAGCCCAGGATGCGTCCCAGCATGCGCGGATGGCCCAGGCGATCGAAGACCAGGCCTATCTCTTCGACGAATCTATCCGAGCCAATGAGCTTCTCGGCTTGGGGCAAGCTTCGCTCCGGTGCAGGTGCCAGGAAAGCCTAGCAGAACCGTTGCGTCCGGACAACGCTGAACAAACAAGGCGATGCGCATCAGCGCTCGGCCAACGCCTGCTGCAGCGCCAGCAGGAAAGCCTCCAGGTCGCCGGCATTTTCGTCTTCGGTTCCCTTCTCGAGCCAGTGGATGCAGTCTCCGTGGCGGATCTCCACCTGAGTCTTGTCGGGCTTGCGGATCAGGCGCAGCCGGTCCACCGCCCGCAGGGGGACCAGGGTCTCGGAGAAGCCGTCGGAGGCAGCGCGGATATGCGCCAGGGCACCCCGCTTGCCCACCATGAAGACGAGTTGCAGTTCGTGGGCCTCGTCCGCGCCGGGAAGGTCGAAGCGCGTGAAGCGGTGATACCAGGCGCCCGTGATGTGCCAGGCCGCGCAGCGCTCCAGCGCGGCCCGTAGGGTCTCTTCAGGGCAGATGGCGCTCAGCTCTTGCTGCAGCGCTTCGGCGATGGCGTAGCGGGAAGGGATGGATCACCTCCTCAGCGGATGAGAGAACGGAACACCTCGGGCAGGCGCTGGGGCAGCTGGTCCACCTGCTTCAAGGTCAGGAAGCGGCGGGGGCCGAAGACCTTTTCCAGCCAGTCGGGCGCGTCGGGGGCGGGATCCAGGCTGACGCAGTGCACGTGGATCCCGCAGCGGGCGGCCTCCTGCACGGCCATGGCCGTGTCGCGGATGCCGTAGGCGCCCCGGTAGGGATCGCGGTCCTCGGGCCGGCCGTCGGACAGCACCATCAGGATGCGCCGGCCCTGGGGCTGGCGCTCCAGCAGCAGGGAGGCGTGCCGGATGAAGGCTCCCATGCGGGTGGCGCCGCCGGGGCGCAGGTTGGCCAGACGCTTGCAGACCGCCTCGTCATAGCCCTCCTGGAAGCCTTTGATGCGCTCCAACCAGCAGTTCTCGGGCCCCTCGTTGTGGAAGCCGTGGAAGGCGTGGGGCAGGCGCAGGGTGCGCAGGCCCTCGGCGAAGAGCACGAGCGCCTCCTGCTCCAGGTGGATGACGTGTCCCTGGGTGGAGCCGGACAGGTCCACCAGGGTCAGGATGGCCACCTGCTGGCGCTGGCGCTGGAAGCGCTTCCAGATATGTCGGTCCGGATCGCAGCCCGCCCGCAGGTCGCAGATGGCGGTGATGGCGCGGTCCAGGTCCAGCTCGGAGCCGTCCTGCTGGCCGTGCAGCCAGCGCTCCTCGATGCGCAGGGCCTCGAACTGGCGCCGCACCTGGGCGATGCGGTGCTGGTTGGCGGCCACCAGGCGCTCGTAGGAGGAGAGGGGACCGCTGTGGGCGGGGCGCTCCAGCACGCGCGTGGCGGCGATGCGGTAGATGCCGGCGTCGTCGTCCCACTCGTCGTGGCGCGTGCCCTCCTCGTCCTCGGGCAGGGCGGCTTCGGCCTCGGCCAGCAGGGCCTCCATGGGCAGGTCGGGACGCCAGCGGGCGGGGCCGTCTTGTTTCTCGGCTTCCTGCTGGTGCTCGTCGCGCAGCGCGCCGTAGGCCGGCGCCCGGGCCAGCTCGGCGGGATCTCCCGGGCCCTGCAGTCCTCGCTTGAGGCGCCGCTTGATGCGCTGGCGCAGGCTGGGGCGTGGACGCCTGCGCTCCCCGACCGCTGGCTGCGGCGCGGCTCCCTGGCGGGCCTTGGCCGCCTGCAGCTGGCGGAGAGGCGCCGGACCCCGGCGCCAGGCCTCCTCGTAGTTCCTGTCGCGGGCCAGGTCGGCCAGCAGCCATTCCGGGCGCAGCAGGCCGGCGAAGTAGGGCAGGGGAGGGGGACCCAGGCGCATGCGCCGGAAGACCAGCCGTAGGCGCTGGGCCTGGCCCAGGATGACGGTGCGGGCCCCGGCCCCGTCGTCCGCGTCCAGCTGTGGCGCCAGCGCGGGCCGCTGGCGGGCGCTCAGGGCCGCCACCGCCGCCACCGCGCGTCGTGCGGGCTCGCCCTCGGGCCCGGGCGGGGTCCAGTTCAGGCAGGTGGTCAGGCCCTCGTAGAGGGGCTGGAAGGGGCCGGGCATGCCCTCTCGGGGCACCTCGGTCAGGTTGACCCGCATGATGCCGGCTTTGTCCATGCTCCGCAGGCTGCGGAAATCTGCGGCCACCCCAGGCAGGCTGGCGCTCCAGCGCGCCACCACGTGCCTGGTGGCCAGCAGGTGGAAGCAGCTGCGCAGCACCCAGTCGCGGTGCAGCTCGCCCAGCACGGCCGGGCTGTCCAGCAGCCCGAAGTGCAGCAGGCCCAGCTGCACCAGCCCCATGGCCCGGAACAGCAGCAGGTCCTCGTCTTCGCGCGGCGCGGGCACGGCGCGCGGCAGGAAGATGCGTCGGCCGTCGGTGGTGGCGGGATCCGATGCCGCCAGGGCGACGTCGCGCCCGCTGAGCATGCGCAGCGTGGCGTTCAGACAGCGCTGCACCTCCACCAGGCTGGCACCCACCTGCTGGCCCGACACCAGCTGGCGCTCGGGAGGCCGGAACAGGAAGGCCGCCAGCAGCGCCCGCTCCGCCTCCTCGTCCTCCTCGTCGGCCCCGATGGACTGGGGCGAGATCCCGTACTCCTCGGCGGTCAGCGCGAAGGCCTTCTCGGGATCCGGGGGCCAGGTGGGCGCGCCCATGGCAGCGGCTAGCCGAGCACCGAGCGCACCAGCTCCTGCAGGGCACGCACCAGCTCGGCGTCGTCGGACAGGGAGTGCACCAGGGTGGCCTGGCAGGCCTCGTCCAGGGGCAGGCCCGCGCCCACCAGGGAGGCGGCGTAGATCAGCAGGCGCGTGCTGGCGCCCTCTTTCAGGCCATGGCTGCGCAGCTTGCGCGTGGCCGCGCCCAGGCGCACCAGGGTGGTCGCCAGCTCGGCATCGCAGCCCGCTTCCCGGGCCACGATCTCGGCCTCCACCTCGGCGGCGGGGTAGTCGAAGGCGATGCTGACGAAGCGCTGGCGCGTGGATTCTTTCAGCTCGCGGGTGACCGACTGGTAGCCGGGGTTGTAGGAGACCACCAGCTGGAACTCGGCCGGGCAGGTCAGCTCCTCGCCCAGGCGCTCCAGCGGCAGGATGCGCCGGTCGTCGGTCACGGGGTGGATGGCGGTCAGCACGTCGGCGCGCGCCTCCACCACCTCGTCCAGGTAGCAGATGGCGCCGCTGCGCACGGCGCGGGCCAGGGGGCCGTCGCGCCAGACCGTGGAGCCGCCCTCGAGCATATAGCGGCCCGTGAGGTCGGCGGCGGAGAGGTCCTCCTGGCAGGCCACGGTCACCAGGGGCCGGTCAAGGCGCTGGGCCATGTGGCGCACGAAGCGGGTCTTTCCGCAGCCCGTGGGGCCTTTCAGCAGCACGGGGAGCTTGTGGGCCGCCGCCGTCTCGAAGAGGCGAACCTCGTGGCCGATTTCGCGGTAGTAGATCATGGCTGCCTCGGGGGGAGGAGGGCAACGTACCGGGCGGCGAGGGCGGGCGTCAACGGCTGGCTCGTGCCTCAATCCCCAAAGACGCTCCGTTCCCAGTGCGGAGAGAGCGAGACCGGCACCGGCTCGGTGAAGACCGGGTAGGCCGGATGGCTGCGCACGCCCGCGATCCAGCCCGCTGCCAGCGCCACGTGCAGCGCGCCCAGCGCCGCGCGGCGCCTGCACTGGTCGGAGAGGGCGCGGGCCGCCGCCCCCAGCAGGGCCAGGTAGGTCGCCTCGAAGAAGAACTCGGGCTTGGCCACGCGCCAGAAGCCGGGCACGGTCTTCCAGGCCGCCCAGAAGACGGGATTGGGCAGACCGCCCTCGGGCCGCCCGAGCAGCATGGGTCCCAGCGATAGCGCGCCCAGCGCCAGCGCCATCAGGGCGGCGAAGCGCGCCAGGGGCTCGGCCCGGCAGCGCCAGAAGCCCCACAGGCCCAGGACGAGCAGGGGCAGGTTGAGAGCGCGCCAGAGCTCCAGGTGGTTCCAGCGCGGCGGATAGACGCTGAGCACGTCCAGGGCGGCCCGCTGCCACAGGAAGCGCTGCGGATCGCCCATCGCTCCCGCGTCGTGCAGCAGCAGCGCCTGCAGCGCCACGAAGGGCGCCAGGGCCGCCAGGGCCGCTCCGGCGACGCGCAGCGCGCCCTTGTCGTGGGCCGCCAGCAACCAGAGGGCGACAACGGCCCCGTTCACCAGCGCCAGGTACCAGTTGAGCCAGGCGCTGCCCAGCAGCGCGGCCGCGCAGGCCAGCAGCCACCAGCCGCCGCGGCGCCGGGCGCGCAGCAGGGTCCAGCAGAACAAGGGGATGCCGAACACGGCCGCCTTCTCGATGGTGAACCACTGCAGGTCGCGGAAGACGTGCAGGCCCATGGCGAAGGGCCAGGCCGCCAGAAAGGCCGGCCAGCTGCGGGCGCCGGCCTCACGGAAGAGCAGCCAGGCGCAGAACCAGGCCAGCGCCGGGTAGAGCAGGCCCTGGGCGTTGAAGGCGCCATGGGCCGACAGGGCGAGGTCCAGCAGGTGGGTCACCCAGAGGTGGCCCAGGTGCAGGCCGATCAGGCGCAGCGCGGGATCGGAGAGGGCGCTGGCGGGCTCCAGGAGGGGCCGCAGGTGCACGCCGTCCATGTAGAAGAGGTAGCTGCCGGCCTTGTCCACCGTGGGCCAGGCGCCGAAGACGCTGCGCTCCAGCAGGGCGCCCAGGGGGGCGGTGAGGGCCAGCACGTGGCCGCAGCAGACCAAGGCCACGGCCCCGGGTTGGCTGCGCTCGCGCAGGGCCAGACCGGCGACGGCCAGGCCCAGCCCCGCAGCGATGCAGAGAGCCCAGGCCCAGGGCAGGTCGAGCGGGCCGGCGGCCAGCAGGACCTGCTCCGCGTCGGGGGGAGGACCGTAGGGCGGACCCGGGCTAGCCACCCGCCACCAACCAGCTGCCGAGGGCGCGCTTCAGCTCGGCGCGACAGGCCCGCAGGGCCTGGCGGTCGCGGCTCTCCAGCGTGAGCATCACGCGGTAGCGCTCGGACTCCCAGCGCGGGTAGGAGCCCACCGCCACCCCGGGATGGCGCGCCGCCACCTCGCGCAGCCGGCCCGCGAAGCGGGTCTCGCGCTCCGTCACGAAGAGGCGCTGCGTGTGCAGGGGCTGGGCCCGCAGCCGCTGGCTGATGGCGTCCAGCTTGGCTTCGAACAGGCGCGGCATGCCCGGCAGCACGATGATGTTGCGCACCACGCAGACCGGGAAGGCGATCTCGCCATCCCACCAGAACTCCGTCTCTGCAGGCACCTCGGCCATGCGCAGCGCGTCCTCGTTCACGGGACTGTTCCAGCGCTGTCGGATCACCTCCTCCAGCACCGGGTGGCGCAGCAGGGGCACGCCCAGCCCGCGCGCGATGCCGGCGAAGGTCATGTCGTCGTGGGTGGGCCCCACCCCCCCCGACGTGAACAGCCAGTCGTGGCCGCCCGCCAGGCGCGCGACCTCTTCACCGATGCGCCGCACGTCGTCGGGGATGAAGGCCATGTGGCGCAGCTCACAGCCCAACTCGCGCAGGCGGCGGGCCAGGTAGGCGCCGTTGCGGTCGGGGAACTTCCCGCTGAGGATCTCGTCGCCGACGATCAACGCCGCCGCCGTGGCCATGCTGCGCTCCGGAGTCTCTCGCCACGCTGCTTCGCTGGGCTGCTCCAGCTTACCGCGCCCCAGCGCGAGGGCAAGCTGGGGCGGGGGATATGACGCGAGGAGAAGCTGGGCGCCCATGCGGCCTGGGGATAGTTCCCCGCCGGCCAGCCTGGTCGTCCCTGGATTATGAAACCAGGGGCGGCCTGGCGCTTTCACGGTGGGGAACATCGCGGGGGAGGGGGAGCGCGAAGCGCGGGATGGGGCGTACGCAGTGGAGGGGGTGTCCCCCTCCCCCATCTGTCTCTCGATCGTCTACAATCAAGGAGAACGCTCGGCCTCCGGTGGAACCAGGCGCGCTCGGTGGTGTCGGGATGAACGTGATCAAGAAAGACCGGCCAAGGAACCTGGCGTTGCGCGTGTTGGCGCGCTTCCACGGGGATGTCGTCGTCGACCGCGTCTTTCCCGCAGGTCAGGACATCTCCTCCAGCGATCCCGCGCTCTCGCTGCCCGCGGGCGCCGATGGCCGCCCCCTGGCGCGCTTCCGCTGGCGCGCCGGGGATCTGCAGGTGGTGGATGCCCTCGGCGGCAGCGCCACGCTGGGACCTGCAGGTCGCTGGACGGGCGGCGATGGCCCCGTACGGCTGGAGGCCGAGCTGGTTCCCCAGCACCGCCATCGCCGAGGCCCCTGGTTCGCCAGCACGGATCTGGCCTTCTTCGTGCTGGTCCTGGCCCTGACCGTGGCCGCGGCCCAGGCCGAGCTGGTGTGGCGGCTGCTGCTAGGCTCTCCCGAAGCCACGGTCGTGGATGTGGAACCCTCTCCCGAGCTGATCGCGCGCCTGCTGCACGAGGAGCTGGGCGGCGGGGAGGAGGGGCGGCTGGCTCCCCAGGTCGAGCGGCCCCAGGCCCCGGCATCCGCGCCGCACTACTGGATGCCGGCAGGGCAGGCCAGCGAGGAACATCGCAGCGGAGGTGGCGAGCGCGTGGCGGAGCAGCGGCAGCCCGGGCGGGCCGACGCCAGGGGCAGCCAGGGGGAAGGGGCGGCGCCCCTGGCCAGCACGCGGCGAACGCCCGCGGCGGAGATCGTGCCCCAGCCCGTCCCGCCCACACCGACGTTGCTGCCCGACGGACAGGACGAGTCTTGGCTGGATGGCCTGTCCAACGCTTACGAAGCCGAATCCGAGCCATTGAGCGAGGGCGCGCAGGCCACGGAGCGGCGCAAGGGATGGGGTTTTTCGGACTGGTACGACGTGGAGGACGCACGGCGCGACGACGCGGAGATCCGGGAGCGGATCCAGCAAGCCGTGCGCATGCTGCGCATCTCCGATCAAGACCCCTGGGCGCTGCTTCAGCTGGCCTACTACCTCTACCTGGCAGAGGACTACGACCGCACGATTCGTGTCTATTCTCGTTTCATCCGCTTGAACCCGGACGAATCAGCAGGATATAACAATATCGCGCTGGCGTATAAGCGCCTGGGCGAGTTCCGGACCGAGGAGGCCTACTACCGCCTGGCACTTTCACTCGACTCGCAAGACACCCACGCCCTCAACAACCTGGCTGTCAACCTGGCCCACCAGGGGAGATTCGAAGAGGCCCTGGCCATCATGGAACGCCTGGAGGAATTGGAAGGCATCGAGCCCTACGGAGATCTGCACCGGTCCAAGATCCACGCTGCGATGGACGACCGCGATGCAGCCTACTCGTACCTCGAGCGCGCCTTGGAGGGCATGGCCAGGCTCGACACCCTGCACCATATAGAGTTCCGTCAGGACATCAGGATTGACCCTGCTTTTCGCGAGTTGAGATCCGAGCGTCGCTTCGCTCGGCTGTTGCGGCGCTTCTACGGGGAAGAGGGCGCTCGCGGCCTGAGAGGGGGAGCCCATGGGTAGGCTGCGCGTCAGCGTCACGCTGAACGGCGTCCCCGTGGAGGATCGCGTGCTGCCGGTGCGGCAGATCGTGCGCATCGGCGAATCCCGGGGTGCGCGGGTGGCTTTTCCGGGGGCCGACATCGCCGTGGTGCGCGTGGGCCGCGACCTGGCCATCCGCGGGCGGCGCCTGGTGGAAGGCCAGGGGATCGGCGTCTCGCTGGGCCCGGTTCGTGTCTGGCTGGAGCACACGGAGCGCAGCCGCGTGCCCCCCAGCTGGCGCGGCCACCTGGATCCCCAGTTCCTGGCCATCGCCGTGCTGGTCACGGTCAGCGGCCTGTGGCTGGAGACGATGGACGCCGTGCTGAGCTCCAGCGGAGAGCGCGGTTTCCTGGCCCGCGAGGTGGCCCAGATGAGGGATGACGGCTGGCTGCCCAGCAACCAGATCCCTTCCCGCATCACGGGGGCGGGCAACCGCACGGCCGCGGTCACGCCCGGAGGGGAAGAAGCCTTGCCTGTCATCAGGCCCGGCGACTTGCGGGATGGGCCCGAGGCGGCGGCGGACGATGAGCGCAGCGGCATGGCCTACTACGAGTGGTATCAGCTGGCCGTGCCCGCCCCCTCTCCCACGGCGCAGGCCGCCGTGGATCGCTTGCGGCGCAATCCCGCAGATGCCGGCGCGCGCGAGATCGTGGCCCGGGCCGCCTACGAGACGGAGCGCTACGACGAGGCCGCCAAGCACTTCCACTGGCTGGCGGATCAACGCGAGCTCCTGAATGAGCCTGACGACTGCGACCTGCTGGCTCGCCTGGCCCGGGCGGAGCGCCGGCGCGGGCGTCACAGCGTGGAAGCCGGCCTCTACCGGCTCATTCTGGAACAGAACCCCGACGACGCCAGGGCCATCGGCGCGCTGGCCACGGTCATGGCGCGCTTCGGCCGCTACGACGAGGCGCAGCATGCCATCGGGCAGGCCGCCCTGCTGGCACCCGAAGACGGCTACCTCAAGGTCCACGCCGCCCTGATCGCGGCCGAAGAGGGGCGCGAGCTCGAGGCCATCGACCTGCTGGAGCAGGTGCTGCTGCAGCGCGAGCAGCTCTCCGAGGAATTCCGGGTGGAGCTGCGCAGGGATATCGCCCTTGATCCTGCCTTCGCCTCGTTGCGCGCGGACGATCGCTTCCGCGGCATGCTGGCCAGGCACCTGGGCGCGGCTGGCCCGCGGCCCTTCCGCAACTGAGGGGGGCCGGCCGCCAGGTCAGGCAATGGGTCGGATCCCATTGCGCTCCTGGCTCCACTAGGTACATTGCCGGCGGAGGTGTTCACATGACTGGTCGAAGGGCGGTCTATGCTGGTAGCTTCGATCCTGTGACGCTGGGCCACCTGGACATCATCCAGCGGGCTGCGGGGCTCTTTGACGAGGTCGTCGTGGGCGTGGGGGACAACAGCGCCAAGCGCTACCTGCTGGACAGGAGGACCCGCCTCGCCGCTGTGGAGCAGGTCACGGCGGAGCTTCCCAACGTGAGCGCCGCTTGTTTTCGGGGCCTGTTGGTGGATTTCTGCAGCTCCATCGGTGCCGAGGTCATCATCAGGGGTCTGCGAGCCGTCAGCGATTTCGAGTTCGAGTTCCAGGTGGGCCTGGCCAACAGGGACATGGCGCCTTCCATCGAGACGGTGTTCCTTCTGCCGGCACCGCGCTTCATCTTCATCTCCAGCTCGCTGGTGAAGGAGATCTTCGCCAACGGTGGCGAGGTGAGCACCTACCTGCCCCTGCCTTCCATCGCGGCCCTGCAGGATGCGCTGGGCCGCGACGGCGCCGCCCCGCGAGGCGGGGAATGAGCCCACCCGCAGAGCGCGCCCCCGCATTGCGACGGAGCGGCAGGGGCCCGGCTCTTCTGCTGGCGCTCTTCTGCCTGTTGCGGATCGCGCCGGCCATGGCGGAGCAGGGTGCGCCGCCGCCGGAGCTGCTCTCGGCCTGGCTGGTCCTGGGCGACGCCGACCTCGCGCTGGAGAAGTCGAGCGCCGTTCTGGCGCAGCGCAGCGAGAGCTGGCGCGCCCACGTGGTCTACGTCGAAGCCGCGCAGGCGACCCACGCGCGCTGGTATCTGGAGCAGGAGTATCGCTGGTTGGCCGAGAACTGCCCACCTGAGCAGCGCGACCTGATGCGCTTGCTCCGGGCCTGGACCGACGCCGCCCTGGCCTCCGGCGAGGACGTGGAGCCTGCGTTGGAGGCCCTGGGGCAGGCGGCGCAGGTCCTGCCCGATCCCGGGATCCTGTTGCACGCCTCCGCCTTGTTGAGCGCGGGCGAAGCCCAGCGGGCGCTGCAGGCCCTGGGACAGGATGAGCGACCGGAGGCGATCAGGCTGCGGGTGCGAGCCCTGGTGCGACAGGGGAAGGAGCGGCAGGCTTCCAAGCTCGTCCAGGATGCGCTGCAGGAGCACCCCGAGCGGCCCGACATGGCCGTTGGCCTCTGGGGGCGTGGAGCGGACAAGAGAGCGCTGGCTCGCGCTCGACGCAAGGCCGGGGCCGCTGCGGCGGACCTGCTGGACAGCCATGATCCCTTGGCGCTGTACCGGGCCTGGCAGGTGCTGGCGCGGGGTGACAGCGAGCGCCAGGCCGCGCAGGCCGCAGAGGCCTTGACAGCCCTGGTGCCGGACCTGGCCCTGCCGCCACGCCTGCCCTATGGCGGCGCCATGATGCGCCACCTGGGCGAGGTCCTGGCGCGCTCGGGCAAGCGGCTGGACAGCCTGGCCTTGACGGAGCGCGAGGCGCGCACCGTGGCGCTGGAGCAGGCGCGCGCGCTCATGAAGCAGGCGCGGAGAGAAGAGGCGGCCAAGGCCTACCGCGAGGCTCTGAAGAGAGACGAGAACGACGTCGCCTTGCTGATCGAGGTCGCGGAGGCCGCCCTCGACGGGGATCCGCAGCGCTGCCTCGCCTTGCTGCGCCGCGCGCGTCGTGCGCTGGCCCAGCAACCCGGTGGGGACGAAGCGAGCTCGCTGATGCTCTCCAGCCTGCTGCTGGAGGCGCGTGCCCTGGAGGCCTTGGATCGCTGGGAGGATGCCTTGGCGGCGCAGCTGCTGGCTGCGCGTCTGGGATCAGGGGCGCAGACTCTGCTGCACCTGGCGGCGCTGCAGGAACGCTTGGGCCATGGCGCTGCGGCGCTGGCCTCCTACGCAGAGGCTGCCGCCCTGGGTTCCGAAGAGGCCCTGGCCGGTGTCGAGGGGCGCTACCGGGGCCCGGCAGCACCCCAGGCCGTGCTCGACGCGGCCCAGGCTGGGCTGCAGGGGCGTTCCGCGATTCTGGCACCCGAGCCCTTGGCCCCCAAGGGCCCCGAGGCCGTGCTGGCCCAGTGGACGCTCTCCACGACAGCTGGGCCGCTATCATTGATGGAAGAGGGCGGTGCCGTGGTGGTGCTGGCCTTCTGGGCCAGCTGGTGCCGCCCCTGTCAAGCCGAGCTTCCCCGCTTGGCCGAACTATCCCGTGCTTGGCGTGCTGAGGGGCTGGGGGTGGAGGTCGTCGCCGTCTCGGTGGATGAGCGCGAAGGCGACTACCGGCACGGGCGCAAGCGGTATCAGGAGCTGGGCATGGTCTTTGCTTGGGCACCTGACCTGGGCCAAGCCCTGCCGCTGCAGGGCGTGCCCACGACCCTGGTCCTCGGTCCGGACCGCATCGAGGCCTGGCACGAGGGCTATAGCAGCGAGATCATGGCCTCTCTCGACAGAGAGGTCCGCAGGCTGGCCGGCTTGGATCCGGCTCAAGAGAAGGAACGCTGAGAAGGAGGCAACCATGTGTGGAATCATCGCCTATGTCGGTCATCGCAGGGTCTCTCCCCTCTTGCTCGAGGGGCTGCGTCGGCTGGAGTACCGCGGCTACGACTCGGCGGGGCTCGCCATCCTCGGCGCCGACGGGGTCGATCTCTTCCGGTCCGTGGGGCGGGTGGCTGACCTGGACAGGGAGGTGCCCAATGACCTGGGGGGCAATGTGGGCGTGGCCCATACGCGTTGGGCCACCCATGGAGGTGTCACAAGGGAGAACGCCCATCCCCATACGGACGGCGAAGAGCGCATCGCGGTGGTCCACAACGGGATCATCGAGAACGCCGGTGCCATCCGGCGTCACCTCGAGAAAGAGGGCGTGGTCTTTCGCTCCCAGACGGACACCGAGGTGCTGCCGCACCTGATCCGCAGCTGCTATCAGGGCGATCCCGTGGCCGCCGTGCGCGCGGCGCTGGAGCGCGTCTCCGGAACCTACGGCATCGCGGTGCTCTTCGCCGATCACCCCGACACCATCATCGCCGCCCGCATGGGCTCCCCCATGGTGATCGGGCTGGGCGAGCGCGAGACCATCGTGGCCAGCGACACCCAGGCCCTGGTGCGCTACACGCGGCGTGTGATCTACATGACGGACGGGGAGGTGGCGCAGGTGGGGCACCACGGGGTGGAGACCACCATGCTGGATGGCGCCCCCACCGATCCCGAGGTGGAACGCATCGACAACGACTGGGGCGTGGCGGACAAGGGCCACTGGCAGCACTTCATGGAGAAGGAGATCCACGAGCAGCCCGACGCCATCCGGCGCTGCCTGCGCGGCCGTCTGCTGCCCGACGAGGGCAACGCCAAGCTGGGCGGGCCCGAGCTCACGCCGCGCGACCTGCTGGGGATCGGGCGGGTGCTGATCCTGGGCTGCGGCACCAGCTTCCACGCCTCCATGGTGGGCGCCATGGCCATCGAGCGGCTGGCGCGCGTGCCCGCCACGGCGCGCATCGGCAGCGAGTACCGCCACCGCAACCCCATCGTGGATCGGGACACCCTGTTCTTCGCGGTCAGCCAGTCCGGTGAGACCGCCGATACCCTGGGAGCCGTGCAGGAGGTCCAGATCAAGGGGGGCGAGGTGCTGGGCATCGTCAACGTGGTGGGCAGCTCCATCGCCCGGGCCTGCGGCCGCGGGGTCTACGTGCACTCGGGGCCCGAGGTGGCCGTGGCCTCCACCAAGGCCTTCACCAGCCAGGTGACAGCCCTGATGCTCTTCGCCCTCTCTTTGGCCCGTACGCGCGTCATCGCGCCCGACGTGGGGCGCAACGTGGCCAAGGCCCTGGCCGCCCTGCCCGAGCAGATGGCCCGCTATCTCGCCGAGCCCGGGCCTATCAACGAGGCCGCTGCGGCCGTGCACAGGGCCCGCTACGCGCTCTTCCTGGGGCGCGGCTTCGCCTATCCGGTGGCCTTGGAGGGGGCCCTGAAGCTGAAAGAGGTGGCCTATGTGCCCTGCGAGGCCTACCCGGCGGGCGAGATGAAGCACGGCCCCATCGCCATGCTGGAAGAGGGTACGCCGGTGGTGGTGATCGCGCCTGCCGATACTCTTCGCGAAAAGACGCTCTCCAACGTGCAAGAATGCCAGGCCCGCGGTGCGCGCATCATCATGATCCACAGCGAGGGCGACGACGAGGCGGCGGCCATGGCGGACATCTCCATCGCCGTGCCGCGCTCCATCGACCTGATGACGCCCTTGCTGGCGGTGCTGCCTCTGCAGCTGCTGGCCTATCGCACGGGCGTGCTGTTGGGGTGCGACATCGACAAGCCGCGCAACCTGGCCAAGAGCGTCACCGTGGAGTGAGCCCTCTGGCCGCGGGGTTTTGTAAGGAAGCCGTAGGGGGCGTCGGGGGCGCTTGTCAGGTGGGCTGCGCAGTGGCAAGTTCGGCTTCGGAGGTGCGTCCGATGCGATCCCTGCTGCGTCTGCTCGTCCTGGCTTGCTGCGTGTCCTGCGGCATCAACCCGAACAAGATCCGGAGCCATCGCCTGTACGCGGACGATGGGGAACAGCTGCGCGCCACGCGCACCATGAGCTTCGCCGTGGTGGGCAATAGCTTCGGGGGGGCGCTGGAGAATGGCAAGGATGGCGAGCAGCAGGCGGACATCTCGGCCCTGCTGGTGGAAGACCTGGCCCAGCAGCTGCGCCACGAGCGCCTGGCCTTCTTGGTCCTGATGGGCGATATGGTCGCCGCATCCTCCACCAAGGAGTGGCGGTTCTTCGGCCAGCGCATGCGCAACCTGCTGGATGGTTCGGGAGATCCCGACAGCCCGCGTATCCGCATGCCCGTCCTGCCGGTGGCCGGGGAGCGGGAGTATCGCCGTGATCGCTTCCTGAAGGGCATGGGGGCGGCCTTCCCCGGCGTGGGCGCCGAAATAGGCTACAACCGCGTCGCCAGCTGGTACGCCTTCGACGTCCAGGTGGGCGCCTCGACCTGGCGCTTCGTGACGCTGGATACGAACAAGGCCGCCCTGCGGGCGCGCTGGAAGGAGCAGCTCTACTGGATCCCGCGGGCCGTCGAGGGCGACGACTACGATCACCTGGTGGTGATGATGCACCACCCCCTGCTGACCCTGGCCGAGGGGCGCGAGGTGAACGCCGAGGGAGCGCCCGCCGAGCTGTTGGAGGCGGTGGAGGACAGCATCGGCCTGATGAAGCTCAGGGCCGTCTTCGTGGGCGATCCCGCCACCAGCGAGGCCTACCTGGTGGGGGGCCGCTACGGCACCCTGCACGTGGCAGCGGGTGGAGGCGGAGCCCAGGCCGACAACCTGCAGCGCTGGGGCAGCGGGGCGAAGGCCGGCGTCGAGGTGATCAAGCTCGAGCCCATCTTCGACCTGGCCATGCTGCGCATCTTCAACGAGCGCGCGCTGGATCGCGAGTTTCCCGAGCTGGTGATCGATGCCGCCCGCGCCGAGCGTTCCTACGAGGGATTCCCCGGCATGTTCGACGCGCGCTATTTTCCGCTCTTCGGCTATTGGCGCATCACGCTCAAGGGCGACGAGCTGCAGGCCGTCTATCGCCTCTACGACGAAGAGAGCGGTTTCTCCGATGTCTACCAGGTGAACTTCGCCGGGGATGAAGGCTGGCGAACGGGATCCTGATGGCTCTTACGGGTGGCGACTGGCCGGGATTCCGTGCTATCCCTGTCTCGGTCCCAGTACGGAGGTATCGGCCATGTTCCCCTGGATACTTGGCTTGTCGCTCCTGGGCTCCTGTGCCTTGAAAGAGGGCATCGAGGGCCTCACCAACCGCTTGGTGGTGGAGGCCACGATGATCGGCATCGCCGAGCCCAACAGCACCGACATCGACCTCTCCGGCACGGACTACGCCAAGGCCTGCCTGCTGACGGTCTTCGTGGCGGACGCCACCACCAGCAGCGAGCTCTCGGAGGCCGCCATCGACGACGCCCATGTCGCCGTGCTGGCGCCCGGGGTGGGTCGCATCATCCTCCACAACAGGGGCGGCGGGCTGTACACGGCCACCGGCCTCGACGGGCTGGAGTACTTCGAGACCGAGGAGTACACGGTGCAGGTCAACGTGGACGGCGAAGAGAGCGCGGTGGTCAGCTCGGCGCCATTCGCGCCCGAGGTCCGCGTGGCCGCGGACCACGACCAGGGCGCCAGCCTGAACGTGGATCTGAGCGACCAGCAGTTCGACGCGGTGCTGGTGGCGGTGGTCGACGTGCTGGCCGCCGAGGTCACCTACTCCAACGAGCCGGAGACCATCGCCGAGATCTACAGGTTCACCCACGAAGAAGAAAACGTGAAGCGCCACGAGATCCCGGGGCGGGCCTTCGGGGCCCAGTCCATCTACGGCGTGGGCATCGCCGGCATGCGCTACGCCGGCGACAGCGACTACGAGAATATGAACACCATCCTCTCGTCGTTCCTGATCGGCCAGATGCGCTTCCTGCCGCTCTACACCTTCTAGATGTGCTCGGCGGAAGGTCCGGTCCGCTCGGGATCAGCGCACCTCGATGGCGTAGGGCAGCATGGCGAGCACCCCGGTGTCGCCGTCCAGGGTTCGCGCCAGGCGCTCCGCGGCGCTCATGACCGTGACGCTGCCCCCGATCAGCTTTAGCGCCCGGGCAGCGGCTGCGGCATCGCTGATGGGCTCGCTGGACAAGTCCTCCATCAGCTCGTCCAGCAGGGTGCGCTGGGCGGGCAGACGCAGGATACCAGTCTCTTCGGTCACTTTGGCCAGGTCCCGGGCATGGGCGATGGCCTTGTGCAGGCCTCCCAGGTCGTCCACCAGCCCCCGGTCCAGGGCCTGGGATCCGGTCCAGACGCGCCCCTGCGCCACGGAGTGCACGGCCTCCGGGGTCATGTCCCGCCCCTGTGCCGCCCGGGAGATGAACAGGTCGTAGAAGGACTGCAGGAACTGCTGGAAGCGAGCTCGGCCCTCTTCCGAGAAATCGTCCACCGGTGAGAACAGGTCCGCCATGGAGCCGCGCTTGTAGCCGTGGATGGTCATGCCCAGCTTCTCGTAGAGCCCCCGAAGGTTCATCTTGCCGCCGAAGACGCCGATGGAACCCGTCAGCGTGCCCGGCTGGGCCACGATCAGGTCGCTGCCCATGGAGATGTAGTAGCCGCCGCTGGCCGCCAGGTCGCCCATGGAGACCACCACCGGCTTGTCTTCGCGCATGGACTGGATGGCGTTCCAGATGTTGTCGCTGGCCAGGCCGCTGCCGCCCGGCGAGTTCACCCGCAGCACCACGGCCACCACGTCGTCGTCCTCGTGGGCCTGCTGGATCAGCTCGATCAGGGACTCGTCGCCGACGTAGCTGCCGCCGAACATCCCGCTGCCCCCCTCGCCCGAGACGATGGAGCCTTCGGCGTGGATCACCGCCACCCGCGGGCGCTCCTTGTTGACCCGGCGCAGCTTCTTCAGGTAGCTGCCCAGGCCCATCGGATCCTCGTCGCCCGCGCCCTCCATCACCTCGTCGCGGAAGCTCAGGGCGTCCACCATGCCGCTGTCCAAGGCTCCTTGCGGGGTCATGGGCGGGTCGTCGATCAGGGCCATGACCCGCTCGATCTCCATGCCGCGGCCGTTGGCGATCAAGCTGGCGAACTGGGTGTAGAGGCTGTCGAGCAGCGCGTGGGTGGCCTGATCCGCGGCCTCGGAGGGGGCGTCGCGTTCGTAGGGCTCCACCGCCGACTTGTAGTCCCCGACGTGGGCGAAGTTGGCGCGCACGCCCACCTTGTCCAGCGTGCCCCGGAAGTAGGTCTGGTTGATGGACAGGCCATTCACCATCACGATGCCCGCCGGTGCGAGGTGGATCTCGCCGCAGGATGCGGCCAGCAGGTACTCCTTGTTCGTCAGGATGTCGGCATGGGCCGTGCAGGGCTTGCCCGATGCGACGAAGTACTGCAGGGCGGCGGACAGCTCCTGGACCCCGGCCAGGCCCAGGGAGACCGGCTTGATCTCGAGCAGCAGGCCTTCGATCTCCTCGTCGTCGGCCGCCATGCGGATGGCCTGGGCCACCTCGGTCAGCAGGGGAGGGAAGTCGGCCTCGTCGAAGATGAAGGCGCCCTGCTGCGGCGCGTCTGGCAGGTCCCCTTCCAGGGTGATGGCCAGCACGCTCGGCTCGCTGGAGCTGAAGCCGTCGTCGAAGGCGAGGATCAGCGCCACGGCCGCAGCGGTGGCGATGAACAGGATGAAGCCCAGCACCGCGATCCAGAGCAGGAGCCGCGTACTGGTCTTGGTCTTGCCTTGCTCAGTCATGGTGCCGGGGCTCCCTTGGCCGTGGGTCACTGGCTCGAACCGTATTCACCACTTGCCACCGGGTCCAGTTCGTGCCAGCTTGCAGGCGCAAGCTCCGGTAGCGGGCCGGGCCGACAAAAGGATGAAAAGACGTGCAACGAGGGCTTCTTCTCTGCGCCGCGCTCTTCGGTTTCGTCACGGCATGCGCTGACGATCCGCTGCAGCCCGTCAACTCGGGCGAGCAGTTCATGGGCGACGACGACGTGCGCGTGCTCTCTCCCGCCAATGGCGAGACCGTGGCGTCCCCCTTCACGCTGTCGTACGAGGCGGGTGCCGACGTGGGCTTGGTGAGCCTGGAGGCCAACGGGCAGCTGGTGGTGGAGGCCACGGCGGTCAAGGGAGACGGCGGCACCATGGTGGTGAGCCTGGAAGAGGGACGGCACGCCGTCGCGCTGATAGGCAGCGACGAGCAGCAGGTCGAGCTGTCGCGCCACGAGCTCACGATCCGCGTCGCCGAGGAGGGCAGCTCCTGGGTCACCATCGTCAGCCCCACGGATGGGGCCGTGGTGGTCAACCCGGTCAGCTTCGTGGTGGGCGCCTCCGACGACGTGGACGAGGTGGAGCTGCTGGCCGACGACTGGTCTCTGGGCAGCGTGGAACCCGGCGGCCTGCTGACCTACGAGTTCAACGGCACCGGCTACGCGCGCGACATCGACGCCCACGGCTACGCCGATGGGCAGCTCGTGGCCAGCGACCGCATCAGCATCACCGTGGAGGAGGGCAGCAGCCCGGATCCGTCCTCCTTCAACGACTACGCCGTGGCCATCCTCGAGAGCTACCCCACCGACGGGAGCCACGACTACCTGTGGGATGGCAGCTACGACGGGGTGACCCGCGACATCTGGTATCTGGACGAGCTGGTGGGCCAGTCCGATGGGCAGGGGCATTGCTTCTGCTGCGGGCTCACCTGGGAGCTGTTCATGCGCAGCTTCGAGCAGATCGACCTGGAGACTGGGGGCGCGGGCAGCCTCAACGGGCAGGACGTCGCGGAGATGTTCGAGTTCCGCACGGACTGGTACGTGCGCGATCTCTGGGGTTCCGGGCCGCTGGAGGCCCTGGAGAACTACGGCATCGGCGAGGAGGTCACCAGCCTGGCCGACCTGCAGCCCGGCGATTTCGTGCAGTTCTGGCGCAACTCGGGTAGCGGCCACAGCGTGGTCTTCATCGACTGGGAGACCGACGGCCAGGGCAACATCAACGGTCTGCTCTACTGGTCCTGCCAGGGGTCCACCGATGGCGTCGGCTACGTCAGCGAGTACTTCGGCAGCGACAGCTCCTCCATCGATCCCCTGTACTTCTTCGCGGCGCGGGCCTGGATGCCCGGGGACTGGTTGCCCTGGTAGCCCCGGATCAGCGCGCCCGCTGGCGGTAGCGGTCCAGCCAGTCGGTCACGGCGGGCCAGACCTGCTTGCCCGTGTCTTCGCCGCAGAGCAGGTCCAGGTGGCCGCAGGCCGACTCGGTGACGAGCAGGCGCTTGTCGCTGCCTCCCCCCATGGCCCGCAGAACGGGCGAGGCCGCTTGCGGAGGACAGATGGCGTCGCCTGGCGAGGCCACGGCCAGCAGGGGCAGGGGGTGCCCGGCCAGGGCCTCCAGGTAGTCGAGCCGGTCGTGTCGGTCGCAGAGCGCGCCGCTGGAGATCCAGCGCGCCACCTGCCGCACCATTCCGCCGTGCAGGTCGCTGCCCGCGTGGTTCATCAAGCCACGCAGCAGCGGTCCCCTGGTCTCGCCGTTGGTGGCGCCGCGCGTCCAGTGCGCCGTGCTCGTGGCGAAGGGTGACAGCAGGCGCAGCACCTGCCGCCCGGGCAGGCCCGACCTGGAGGGCAGCAGCCTGGCCACGAGCTCGGCGCTGCGGGCCGTGCTGCGGGGAGCCCGGAAGCGGACCGCCGATCCCAGGCAGGCGGCGGCGAAGATCGGCGCATGGGGATCCATGGCCAGGTGCATGTACAGCAGCTGTCCGCCCAGGCCGTGGCCGATCCAGGCCAGGCGCCGGTATCCGCTGTGCGCCAGCACCGCCTCGATGGCCGCTGGCAGGTCGCGGGCGGCGATGCTGTCGGCATCGAAGGGCCTGGGCCGCCGCGGGGGAAGGGCGGAGCGATCCGCGCGATGCTCCAAGAGGTAGGTGTCGAAGCCCGCGGCGCGCAGGCTGAGCAGCGCGGAGCAGGTCGGCCCGTAGTCCAGGCTGCGGCGGTTCAGCGACAGGCCGTGGGCCAGGATCACCGGCTCTCCCCGCGCTCCCGGGGCGGGGGGGCAGCGGTGCAGGAAGCAGCGCCAGCCGTCATCGGTGTCGTAGCGTAGCTGCTCGCAGGCCAGGGCCTGGGGCTCGTCGGCGAAGGGCTCCCTGGGGCGCGCCAGGCAGCCGTGGGTCAAGGCCAGGGCCAGACGCAAGCTGCGGGCGGGCAGGTCCGAGGGCGGTCGGGGAAGGGGCGACACGCGCCGCAGATCGGGGAGGGTGGAGACCTGGGGACCCATCGAGAGGGGGGGGAAGGGGGGGGGGACGGGTGAGGAAGAGAGGGTGGGTGGGTGAAGAAGGGGAGCCGGAGGGGGACAGACCAATATCGGGGGCGATGACGTTCAGCTGTCCGAAAACACCGGCCTCGCCCAGGCGGTGCCGGACCCGTCAGCAACAGTTCAGCCAGGAGAACCCAGCGAGGACATCAGCAGCAGGCGCCGATTTGGTCTGTCCGTCCTCCGAAAGGGGTGGAGAGCTCAGCCCGCCTTGCCAGGCTAGCTGTCGATGAGAGCAGTCTGACCGAAACCGCAATGGATTTCAAGGTGTTGAAGAAAAAAGTTCATGCTCTCCATAGATAAGACATTGACATGTCAAGGTTTTTCCTCGTGTCGGGAACAGAGCGCTTCACGCGCCCCGGGCGGGGCGCGCGCGGGTTTGTCGTGGCGGATCGTCCCAGGGCCGCGGACGGCTGCTAGGGCCGGTAGGCCTGCTCCACCTTCGCTCGTGCCACCAGGTCGTCGCGCCAGGCCTCGAGGAACTCGGCGCGCTTGTACGCTTCGACCCGCGGGCGGTAGTCGGCGCTGGCAGCCTCGAATGCGCCTTCTCCGGGTTCGTCTCGCTCCTGGACCTGCACGACGAACCATGCCCCGGGCGACTCGAAGACCTGGTCCAGCACCTGCCCGGCCTGGGCATCGGAGAGGGCCTTGCCCAGCTCGACGACGGTTTCCATGCCCGGGACCTCGGGCTGCGCCAGCTTGATGGAGTCCACCTGCGCCGGGATGATGCCTTGGGCCTGGAGCTTGTCCGTGGGGGCGCTGCCGGCCGCGGCCCAGCTGGCGCGCAGCTCCTCGGCATAGGCCGCGGCCAGGCCGGGCGCCTGGCGCTCTTGCATCAGGATCAGCGCGATCTCACTGCGCGCGTCTTCCTCCAGGGTGGTCTCCTCGGGGAACATCTCCTCGACCAGCAGCAGGTGCAGACCGCGATCCGTCCGGACCGTCTCCCTCAGGCCGGGCGAGGTGAGAGGACCGTCTTCGGGGCCGAAGATGGCCTCGGCCAGGGCGGGGTTCAGCTGGTCGAAGCGCACCATGCCCAGGTTGCCGCCGTTTTCGGCGGTGTGGTCTTCGCCGTACTTGCGCGCCAGCATGCCGAAATCGGCTCCTTCTGCGGAGACTTCCTGGCGGATGGCAGCCATCTTGGCGGACAGGGTCTCTTCGTCCACGCCCTCGATGTCCGAGCGCAACAGGATCATGCGGGCCTGCGCGCGCGGCGGCTGGTGGAAGCGGGACTCGTAGTGGCTGTCGTACCAGGCGCGGATCTCAGGGCGGTTTTCCGCCACGAAGGCCTCGATCTCGATCTCCGTCGGCTCGATGTCGTCGTAGAAGCCGATGGCTCGCACGGTGGCCACCTGCAACGACAGGGTGGTGTTCTCCGCCTCCCAGCTCTCGCGGACCTCGTCGTCCGCCACCGCCACGGAGGCCACGGCGATGTTGAACAGCCGCTCCAGGGTGAGCTGGTGGCGCAGATCCTCTTCGAAGAGGGCGCGGGTGGTGCCCAGGCGCTTCAGGTGGCGCAGGTAGAGCTCGCCGCTGTACCTGGCCGATTCATCCTTGAAGGCATCGTAGTCGAGGATGTAGCGAGCGATCTCCTCGTCGCTGATCTCGATGCCCAGGTCGTCGGCCTCTTGCAGGATGACCTCTTCGCTGATCAGGTTCGCGATGACGCGACGCGCCATGGCGGCCTGCTCCTCTTCGGTCATGTTGCGCCCCTGGGAGCGAGTGACGGTGCGCATCACCTTGTGGAAGCGGGTGTCGGTGATCCGCTTGCCATTGACCGTGGCCACGACCTGGGAGGTGGCCTGGTTGCCCGAGCCGATGCCCCAGAAGACGAACACCACCACGATGATGCCCAGCACTGCCCGCATCGCGCCGCTGTCGGTCCCGCTGCGAATCTTGCTCATGACGGACATGGAGAGCTCCTCTCTCGGCACGAATGCGGCGCGCGGCTGCCGCCTTTTCCATTCACCGGGCCGGCTCTATAGCTCAGTGGCGCTCGGGAGTCGAAAGGCGCCTCGATCCGCCGGCAAGTCCGGGACGCCAAGGACGATCCGCGCTGCGCCGCTGTCCGGCGCGTGCAGACGGATGGGCTATTAAGGGAGCCCTGGGCCACCGCAGGACCCCCGACCCTGGAGAGACCATGCTGGACACCGTGACGGGGATGCTCTCCCATGATCTGGCCATCGACCTCGGCACCTCCAACACCCTGGTCTATGCCCGGGGGCGGGGCGTGGTCTGTCGGGAACCCACGGTCATCGCCGTAGGAGAGACCGAACGTGGGGGGCGCGAGCTGCTGGCTGTGGGCCGCGAAGCCAAGGCCATGCTGGGGCGCACCCCCAGCGACGTGCAGGCCATCCGTCCGCTTCGAGAAGGGGTGATCCAAGACTTCCAGGCCACCGAAGAGCTGCTGCGCGTGTTGATCCGCCGCGTCCACGGCCGCCGTCCCCTGGTGGGACCACGGCTGGCGGTCTGCATTCCCTACGGCACCACCGATGTAGAGAGGCGGGCCGTGCGTGAGAGCGCCGAGTCGGCGGGAGCCCGTCAGGTGTTGCTGATCGATCAGCCCCTGGCAGCGGCCATCGGGGCCGAGCTGGCCTTCGCGGAACCAGAAGGCAATATGGTGGCGGACGTGGGTGGTGGCACCACCGAGGTGGCGGTGGTCTCGTTGGGAGGCATCGTCTACAGTCGAACGGTCCCGGCTGGAGGGGACCATATGGACGACGCCATCGTGCGCTTCGTGCAGGAGCGTCACGGGCTCCTGATCGGCCCGCGGACCGCGGAGCAGGTGAAGATGGACCTGGGCAGCGCGCTCCCCGATGCGCAGCTGGGCGCCGAACGCATCAAGGGTCGTTGCCTGAAGAGCGGCTTTCCTCGCATGGTCTCCCTACAGAGCCAAGAGGTCGCTGAGGCGCTGGCTCCTGCGGTGGGCAAGACCCTGGAGGCCATCCGCGGCTCTCTCGAGCGCACACCACCCGAGCTGTCAAGCGACATCGTGGACAAGGGCATCATGCTGACGGGCGGCGGCGCCCTGCTGCGGGACTTGGACGCGGCCATCCGCCAAGAGACCGGCCTGCCGGTGGTCGTGGCCGAGGATCCGCTCTCCACGGTGGTTCTGGGCGCTGCCCGGGCGCTGGAGGACGAGGAGAACCTGGGGGGCGTGTTCGCCTAGACGGGCTTTCTCCTATCCTTCGTCGTCCTTTTTGCGGAAGCGGGTCAGCAGCGACCAGCGGCTGGCGGGCTCCTCCTTCTTGGGCTTGCGCATGGCGTGCAGTCGCAGCTCCCGTTGGGCCTCGTGGTTCGTCTCGTCAAGCTCCACGGCCCTGGTGAAGCGCTCCATGGCGCGGGCCTTGGGCGCGCTGGAGAGCTGCAGGATGCGACCGCAGGTGACCTGGTAGCGGGCCGCCTCGACCTGGGTGGGGGGCTTGAGCCCATCGAGCACGGAGATGGCCTCGGCGGGCTGGAGCTGACGCGCCAGATAGGCCGTATAGGCGTGCTGGTGCGCGTACTCGGGAGTGAGCGGATCGCGCCGCATCGCCTCGTGGTAGCAAGCCTCGGCGATGTCGTACTCCTTGCTGCGGAAGAGACGCTCGCCCTTCTTGAACGCCACCCGCGCCCTGGTGCGGTCGCGGTCGGAGACGTAGGGCACGCCGCGTCTGGCGCAGTCGGCGCGCTCCCAGTGTTCCTCGGCGACGGCGGAGTTCTGGAGCGCCTCCACCGACTCCTGGAGCATGGCGAAGCAGTTGGCGGCTTGCTTCTGCACATCTGGCGATGCCTCGATGTGCATGTCGGGATGGAACTTGCGGGATTGCTCCCGGAGCGCGGCGTCGATCATCTGCGCGGTGGGCTGGCGGGTGGCAGCTTGCAGGCCCAGGCGCTCGTAGTGGTTCTGCTCGCGCATGTTCTCGGCTTGCCGCCGCAGCTTGGCGGACTTGGCGGCGTGCTCGGCGTGCTGCTTCCGGTCTTTCCTCTTCCTCTCGGTGGCGGGCGGGGCCTGCGTGCGAGCTGGGGCGGCTTCGACAGCTTTTTCAGGGATCTTGCTGCTGGCGCTGGGCTGGGGCTGCTGCAGCAGGCCCAGCTGGAAGAGCAGGTCGGCGCGGTGCAGCACCTCGGGCCGCCGCGCCGTGTTGCGCCCGGTGGCCTGCATGACCAGGTCGTCCAGGCAGAGCTGCTTTCCCGTCAAGTTCAGGACGCGCAGCGCCATGGCGTCCAGGCCCAACCTGGGCAGGTCGACGTTCTGGGGCATCAGGGCGTGGACCGGATCTTCGCCCTGCCGGGCCAGGCGGGCGCGCATGCGCTGAACCGATCCGGTGCGCCGCAGGCCGAAGTTGAACATCTGCACCAGGGTCAAGGGAAGGGGGAAGGCGCCGGCCGGGGCCGGTGCGTCGGGGAGATAGGAGATCATCGCCCCGGCGACGCGCTCCGCGCTGCGCGCCAGGAAGGCGCCCAGGTTGCGGGCGGCGGTCTCTTGCGCCGCGGCCAGGGGGGTGCCCCCCTGCACGGCGGCAGCCAGGCCCGCGCTGAGCTCGGTCAGCTCGTCCAGCGCCGGGTCCAGGCCGGCGAAGAGGCCGGGCACCCACTTCGCCTCGCAGACCTGGCCATCCTTCAGGTGCACGATGGCGATGCGCTCTCCGAGCCCCAGGCGCAGGCGACCCGTGGACGCGCAGCGTTGAGCCAAGAACAAGATGCAGCCGAGCGGAAAACGCTCGAACGGCCCATCGATCGACTCCATGGCACGTGCGTCGCGCCAATCGATGCCGGACGGCAAGGTCGTGGACAGCTCGAGTGCCTCCCTGTGAATCCATGCGCACCACGAAGATGGGTGCGCGTGCGTGGTCTCAGCGCAGCGTGGCCGCAGCATTGAGTCGCAATCGATCAGATAACCGCGATCCCGCGGTCGCGCAGTCCCGGGGATCCCAGGGCAGCCAGGGTGGCGCAGGACAGCGGGTCTGGCGCATGCCTTGCCGCGCACGGTGCCGCTGCGATAGAAAAGCGACGCCCAGGGGAGCCGTGTGTCCTCTGCCAGCAGGAAATTTCCTTCGGAGGTCCGTATGTCCGACAAAGCCATCCACGTCAGCCAAGCTGATTTCGAGCAGATCGTGTTGAACAGCGAGATCCCCGCGCTGGTTGATTTCTGGGCCGAGTGGTGCGGACCCTGCAAGGCCATCTCTCCCTACGTCGAGGAGCTGGTGGACACGTACGAGGGTCGGCTCAAGGTCTGCAAGGTCAACGTGGATCACGCGCCCCAGATCGCCATGAGCTACGGCGTGCGCTCCATCCCCACCCTGCTGATCTTCAAGGACGGCCAGGTGGTCGGCCAGGCCGGCTCCGTGAACCGGGCCAAGCTCAAGGCCTTCGTGGACCAGGCGCTCTAGTGCACGCGCCTGGAAGTTCCTAACCACACACCATCGACGTTGTTGCGCGTGCACGTCCTGCCGCGGTTGCGGCAGGGGGGATGCGCCGGGCGCATGTTGGGTGCGGAGCCCCCACAAAAAGCACTAGTGTCGCCTGGCCGCAAAGCGGCGGGGTGCGTAGCACCCCCTGGAAGTCCCTGGATAGGGACTTCCGGGCGGCGACACTAGCCGCCCTGTCTACTCCTCCGGCGCGGCGCCCAGGCTGGTGCAGACCTCGGCGCACGAGGTGGGGTAGCTGCCCCCCAGGAAGGACTCGCAGTCGAGGGAGCTGATGCCCTCCACGCAGTCCCTCGCCGCGTCGGCGTTGAAGTCCTCGCACTCCCAGTGGTCCTCCAGCACGCTCGCCAAGCAGCAGTCGATGTCGTCGCAGCCGAGCCAGCCCAGCCGCTCGCATTCCTCGTAGAGCTGGCAGGTGGCTGTGCCCTGCTCCTCGAGGAAATCCTCGTAGGCGTAGCAGGACGCCGCCAGGAGGAGGGGGAGCAGGGCTGCGTAGCGCATGGTTTTCTCACGGCTGGAGGGGAGGCTGAAAGCCGCAGCGGTCACGCTGGTTGCTAGAGGTTGCTGCAGACCTCTTCGCAGATCTCGGTTCCCTGCTCCATGAGCAGATCCTCGCAGGAGACGGCGTTGGTGGCCTCCACGCAGGCCTCGGCCGCTTTGCTGTCGTAGTCCTGGCATTCCTGCTCCGGCCCGGGCGTGGCCACGCAGTCCTCGTAGCTGTAGTCCTCGGTGAGGACTCCGCACTCGTCGAGCTTGTCGCAGGCCGCCACCAGGTACTCATCCGAGAACTCATCCTCGGACCAGCCGCAGGCCGCCAGCGTGCACAGGGCCAACAGGGCTGCGATGCGTTTCATGGGCTTCTCCCTCGCCCGCCCGGGAGCCAGCTCGGCGTGGCCCGGCGGTCTGCGATTCATCGGCGATTTTGCATACATGGGGCCTGCCGTCAAGTGGACGAAGGAATCCTGGCGCGCTCCATGGCCTGCCGCCTGCGATGACCAAGGACGGCACAAAAAAAAGTACGCCGCGGTTGCGGCGTACCAAGAACACGGCGCGACGCTAGCGGCGCGCCAATGCTCTGGCCCTATGGGCCCTTGCGATTACTCGCAGGAAGCGTAGCTGGTGCAGCTGCCCCAGCCGGACATGTCGGGCACACCGGTCTCTTCGTCGCAGACCGTGTTGTCGGTCAGGCACGTGAAGTAGTCGGCGATGTCGCACTCGGTCTCTCCATAGACCGAGCAGTCGACGCTCGTGCTGAAGTCGTACTCGCCGCAGGAGACGGCAGCCAGCCAGTCTTCGCAGGCAGTGACGTTGTCAACACCGCCGCAGCCAGCGGCAAAAACCAGAATCGCGAGAACCTTGCGCATTGTATTCCTCCACCTTTGTTCGTAGGAATTTGGACAGTTGACGAACAAGCAGTAGCTTTCTACTATTCGCGCCTGGAAATCGCAACACTTTTTTTGGTCAGCGGCAGGTGAAACGAAGCGTCGCGAGGCCCGGGTAGCATTCCCGCTCAACAACCGGGTTCCCTCATCCGCAGAGCTTCCGCGTCAGGTCCTTGGTCAGGTTCTTCTGGTGGCTCTCGATGGTGCCGCCGCCGATCTCCAGCAGCTTTGCGTCCCGCATCAGGCGTTCGACCTTGTATTCCTCGCAGTAGCCGTAGCCTCCGAGCACCTGGATCGCGTTGTCCGCCACCTCCTTGCCGACCGGGGCGGCGAAGAGCTTGGCCGCGTCGGAGCCGATGCGGTTGCGGTGCCCTGGCCCCACGTTGGCGGCCACGTTGTAGATCAGGCAGCGAGCCGCCTCGGTCTTGGCGTAGCACTCGCCGATGTAGCGCTGGATCTGTCCGAACCGGTTGATGGGCGCGCCGAAGGCCTGCCGGTCATTGGCGTAGCGCAGCATGATCTCCAGGCAGCGGTCCGCGATGCCCAGGCTCTGGGCGGACAGGGTCAGGCGCTCGATCTCCAGGTTGCGCATCATGTGCACCAGGCCGCCGCCCTCTTCGCCCAGCAGGTTCTCTCTCGGGACCTGGCAGTCGTCGAAGACCAGCTCGGACATTGTGCTGCCGCGCATGCCCATCTTGTGGATCACCTGGCCCTTGGAGAAGCCCGGGCAGCTGGTGTCCACCACGAAGGACGTGATGCGGCCGTCGAGCTTGGCGTAGACCATGAAGACATCGCCCTCCACGCCGTTGGTGATGAACATCTTGCGGCCGTTGATCACGTAGCCGCCATCGCTGCGGCGCGCTGTGCTGGACATGCCCAGCACGTCGGTGCCCACCGAGGGCTCGGTCATGCCCATGCCGGCGACCCATTCGCCGGACAGGACCTTGGGCAGGTAGCGCTCCTTCTGCTCGTCGTTGGAGCACCAGGTGAAGTTGTTCACGAAGAGCATGGTGTGGGCCAGGTAGGCCAGGGTGAAGCCCGGATCGCTCTTGGACATCTCGTGGTGGACGATCACGGCCGCCAGCGCGTCCATGTCCGCACCGCCCCATTTCTCGGGTACCGTGATGCCCAGCAGGCCCAGCTCGGCCAGCTGCCGGAACAAGGGCAGGTTCAGGGTGCCGCGGCGGTCGGATTCCTCGGCCTGCGGCTCGATCTCGTTGGTGGTGAAATCCGCGACCATCTCCCGCAGCATGCGGTGCTCTTCGGTCGGGTTGAAAAGGGAGTCGGGTCCAAGCTGCATCGGTTTCTCCTGGCAATCGGGGGCGCTTACCTATCGGGGGAGGCCATCCGTGATCGGATAGCGGCTTACAACCTGCAATATCGGCCGCCAGGCGCAGG
>CAYVQL010000124.1:0-29012 GCA_964454135.1 uncultured Enterobacterales bacterium
CCGCAAAAGAAACAGGCCGACTCAATCGTTGCGGCCGAATGGCCGCAACGATGACCAAGGCCTACTAGGGGTCGCCCCTCACGCCAGGCTCAGCGCGATCTCCACCATATTGTTGAAGGCCTTCTGGCGCTCCTCGGCCGAGGCCTTCTGGCCCAGCAGGATCTGGTCGCTGACCGTCAGCACGGTCAGGGCCTGCACGCCATGCCGCGCGGCCAGCGTGTACAGCGCCGCGGCTTCCATCTCGGTGGCCAGCACGCCGTGTTCCTGCCAGATGCGCCACCAGTCGGGATCCACGTGGTAGAAGAAATCGCTCGTCAGGATGTTGCCCACCCGCACGGGCACGCCCAGCGTCTGGGCCGCCTGCCAGGCCCGGTGCAGCAGGTCGAAATCCGCGCAGGGGGCGAAGTCGCGGCCACTGAAGCAGATCTTGTTGGTGGCCGAGTCGGTGCTGGCGGTCTGTGCCAGGATGACATCGCCCAGGGCCAGGTCCTTCTGCAAGGCGCCGCAGGTGCCGACCCGGATCAGGCGCTGCGCCCCGTAGTCGCGAATCAGCTCGTTGACGTAGATGGAGACGGAGGGCACGCCCATGCCCGCGCCCTGCACCGTGACGGGTCGCCCACGATAGCTGCCCGTGAAGCCCAGCATGCCACGCACCTGGTTGGTGCTGACGACATCGTCCAGGAAGGTCTGGGCGATATGGCGGGCACGCAGGGGATCGCCGGGGAGCAGCACAGTGGGGGCGATGGCACCGGCAGCTGCGTCCAGGTGAATGCTCATGGGGGGGACCTCCTCGGGGCGGGATCAGCGAAAGCTCCGTCTGGCACGAACTTTCAGGGGTAACACCCCGCCCGGGAGGACGCGAAGAGCCGGGCCCCGTCCCTGGGGCGGCTCACTCCCCGATGATCTTCACCAGGACCCGCTTGGGGCGCCGGCCGTCGAACTCGCCGTAGAAGATGCGCTCCCAGGTGCCCAGGTGCAGGCGCCCCGCGGTGATGGCCACCACCACTTCGCGGCCCATCACCTGGCGCTTGTGGTGCGCATCGGCGTTGTCCTCGCCGGTTCGGTTGTGGGCGTAGCGCTGCGGGCTGGCGTCGAAGGGCGCCAGCTGCTCCAGCCAGCGCTTGTAGTCCTCGTGCAAGCCGGGCTCGTTGTCGTTGATGAACACGCTGGCGGTGATGTGCATGGCGTTGACCAGGCAGAGCCCCTCCTGGACCCCGCTCTTGCGCAGCTCTTCCTCCACCATGGGCGTGATGTGCACGAATTCCATGCGCTTGGGAACGCGGAAGCTCAAGGTCGCGGTATGGGATTTCATAGGCACCTCCTCCATACGGCTCTATTGCGCCAGAGCCAGGCACGCCGCGGGTTAGGAGGGCCCCATGCCGGACGACGACTATCTGAAAGCGCTCGACAAGGACTCCCGCGACCTGGTGGAAGCCGCGCGCAAGGGCGAGCTGCCACGCGTCGCCTTCCGCGACGAGGAGGTGGCGCGGGTGCTCGAGCTGCTGGCTCACGGCGACTCCGTGCTGCTGGTGGGCCGCCAGGGCGCGGGCAAGACGGCCGTGGTCCATGGCGTGGCCTACGCCATGCAGCGCCGTGGCGTTCAGGGCCTGCGCGAGCTGTCCACCACCGCCATGATGGTGGGCACGCGCTATATCGGCGAGTGGCAGACCAAGGTGGTGCGCGTCGCCGAGGCGGCCGAGAAGCAAAGCGCCGTGCTCTGCTTCTCCGACATCTGGAACCTGGCCCACGTGGGCAAGACCTCCAACAACAAGGCCAACCTGCTGGACGCGCTGCGGCCCTTCCTGCAGGCCGGCCGGGTGCGCCTGCTGGGCGAGGTCACCGCCGAGACCCTGCGCAAGATGGAGCGCACGCCGGGCTTCGCCACGCTCTTCACGCAGGTCGAGGTGCATCCCCTGCCCCCCGAACGCGTGGACGCGTTGCTCGAGAGCGTGGGCGTTCGCTTGGGCCTGACCCTGGACCAGGCCTGCCGCGCAGCCCTGGTGAAGCTCACCTCCCGCTTCCTGGCCAGCCGGCCCCAGCCCGGTCCGGCCCTGGGCCTGCTGCGCCAGGTGCGCGACTACCAGGAGCAGAAAGAGAGCGTAGGCGAATCCGAGCCCCTGGATCCGGCCTTCATCGAGAAGGTCTTCTCCATCTACAGCGGCCTGCCGCGCTTCGTGGTCTCGCGCCAGGCCACCATGGCGGCGCGCGACATCCGCTCCTGGTTCCAGGAGCGCATCGTGGGCCAGGAAGAGGCCATCGACGCGGTGCTGCAGGCCATCGCCCTGTTCAAGGCCGGTCTGCACGATCCCACCAAGCCCATCGGGACCTTCCTCTTCGTGGGGCCCACCGGGGTCGGCAAGACCGAGCTGGCGCGCACCCTGGCGCGCTTCCTCTTTGGCAGCCCCAAGCGCCTGCTGCGCTTCGATCTGTCCGAGTTCAAGGACTACCACTCCTTCGAGCTGCTGCTGGGCGCCTCCCAGAACCAGGGGCGGCCGGCGCGGCTGATCGATCCGGTGCGGGCCCAACCCTTCCAGGTAGTGCTCTTCGACGAGCTGGAGAAGGCCCACCCCAACCTGTGGGATCTCTTCCTGCAGCTGCTGGACGACGGCCGCTTGACGCCTCCGCGCGGCGAAGCGGTCAGCTTCCGCAACACCATGGTCATCGCCACCTCCAACGTCGGCTCCGACCAGGCCTTCAGCACCGTGGGTTTCGGCAGCCAGTCCGGAGCGGCCGACCAGAGCGACGCCATCCGGCGTGCGCTGGAGCAGTCGTTCAGGCCCGAGTTCCTGAACCGCTTCCAGCACGTGGTGGTCTTTAGAGCCCTCACCCCGGAGCAGCTGCGTCGCATCGCCCGACACGAGCTGCAGCGCGTGCTGCGGCGCGAGGGCATCGCCGAGCGCAACCTGGTGGTGGACGTGGACGACAGCGTGCTGGACCTGGTGATCGAGCGCGGCTACGACCCGCGCTACGGAGCCAGGGCGCTGAAGCGGGAGATCCAGCGCCAGCTGGTCCTGCCCCTGGCCATGACGCTGATGGAGCGCGAGGTGGAGCCCGGCTCCATCCTGCGCGTGGCCGACCGCAGGGGCAAGCTGCGGGTGCGCGTGCTCGACACGCAGGCCTCGCGCAGCCGGCGCCGCCAGCGCGAGCCCGTGCAACCCGCCCCGGGACGCAAGCTGACCAGGGCCCAGGTGCTGGAGGGCGTCACCGCCGTGCAGCAGGACATGGAGCTGCTGGCCGAGCAGCTGGACGCCACCGGGCTGGAAGCGCAGCGCAACCAGCTCGAGCAACTGCGCGCCCAGCCCAGCTTCTGGCAAGAGCCCAGCAAGGCCGCCCTGGCGCTGCGGGACCTGGATCGTTGCGCCCGCTGGTTGGAGCGCCTGGAGAGCCTGCGCGACGCGGCGGAAGATCTGGCCACCACGCCCCTGCCGCCTGATCAACGCACAGCCCTGGAGCGGCTGGCGCGACGCCTGCTGCGCCTGGAGCGCCGCGTGGCATCGGCCCGCCGCGAGCTGGTCTTCATGGGCCTGCCGGGGCACTGGGATGCCTTGCTCGAGCTGCAGCCCCTGGGGCAAGGGGGCCGCCTGGCTCGCGATCTTCTGCTGGACACCTACCTGGCCTGGGCCGGCTGGCGGGGCATGAGCGTCGAGTGGTTCTTCGAGCCCATGGTCGACGACGAGCCCGTCCTGCTGGCCCTGCAAGGGCACTGCGCCGCCGGCTACCTGGGCCTGGAAGCCGGTCTGCACCGCGTCAGAGAGGCTGATCGCAACGGCGTGGTGCGGGTCCGCGTCGTGCCCTGGATCGACCAGCAGGAGCGCCCCCGGGTGCTGGCCCAGCGGGCGCTCAAGGCCCGAGGGCAGCGGGACGGGCGCGTGCGCTCGCGCTTGGAGTGCGAGGGCGGGCTGGTGTTGCAGAACGCGCGCACGCTCCAGCAGAACCTGGATCTGGCCGGGGAGCTGCTGCCCTCGTGGCGCCAGGCAGCCGCCGCACCCGAGCTGATCGTCCGGCGCTACCACCTGACCCCCTTCAAGCTGCGCGACCTGCTGACGGGCCAGGTGCTGGGGCGGCCCGACGTCCTCAAGCCCCAGGGGCTGCACGAGCTGCTCTGCCAGCGCCTGGACCTGCAGGGGGCCCGCGAGGAACCCGCGGACAAGTAAGCCCGACCGCGGCGGCCTCGTCTTCGGTCATGTTAGTTCCCTCGACCCTCTTGCTGCCGAGGAATCCATGCAAGCCCTGCTCGATGAAATCCGCTCGGGATTCGACACCCTGACGCTCCCCCAGGAGCTCAAGCAGCTGGCCCTGGACCAGCTGGAGCGTTGGCTGAGCGAGCCGCGCTTCGCTCGCTACCTGCCCTACATCCAGCACCTGGCGGAGCAGCGCCAGTACTGGCTGCTGCAGGACAGCTTCTACAAGATGATCCCTTTCGGCACCGGAGGTCGCAGGGGTGCGGTGGGTGTGGGGCCCAACCGCTTCAACCCCTACACGCTCAGCACCTCGGTGCAGGGGCACGTGGACTACCTGCGGGAGCGCTTCCAGGACCAGAGCGAGCTGTCGGTGGTGATCGCCTATGACGTCCGACACTTCTACGACCTGCGGCGGCAGTTCGAGGGCGTGTCGGGGCCGCTGCAGGACCTCACCTCTCGCGAGCTGGCCTGGCAGGCGGCCGAGGTCTACGCCGCAAACGGCGTGCGGGTGCACATCCTGCCCGCCGACTCGGACTCCTACCTCTCCACCCCCGAACTGAGCTTCCTGATCCGCGAGCTGAAGGCCGACGGCGGCCTGAACGTGTCCGCCTCCCACAACCACCCCGACGACAACGGCGGCAAGTTCTACAACCAGCTGGGCGGACAGGAGATCCCACCCAACGACGAGGAGATGGTGGACTGCGTGCGACGCGTGGATGACGCACGACAGCTCGACCGCGCCGAGGCCCTGCGGCAGGGGCTGATCCTGCCCATCGGACCTGAGGTCCGGCAGCGCTACATCGCCGTGAACTGCGCCCTGGCCCCCCAGCCCCGCAGCCGCTCCGCCCACGTGGTCTTCACGCCCCTGCACGGCACGGGCAGCACCACCGTGCAGGTCGTGTTGCAGCAGGCGGGCTTCCAGGTCGACGCCGTGGCGGACCAATCCAGCTTCGATGGGGCCTTCCCCAATGTGCCCCACAGCATTGCCAACCCCGAGCTGCCCGAGTCCATGGACCAGGCCCGGGCGCAAGCCGACGAGCTGGGCGCCGACCTGGTCTTGAGCACCGATCCGGACGCCGACCGCCTGGGGCTGGCAGCCCGCGATCCCCACGACGCGTGGCGCATCTTCAACGGCAATGAGATCACCTGCCTGCTGCTGCAGGCCCTGCTGGAGCGCCGCGGCACCGCAGCGGGCGGCTTCGTGGTCACCACCTGGGTCACCACCTCGCTGCTGCGCGCCCAGGCCGCCGCGGCCGGCCTGGGCTGCGTGCCAACCCTGGCGGTGGGCTTCAAGTTCATCGCCGAGGTGCTGCGGGCCATCGAAGAGGAAGGCAGCTACCATGAGCTGGGCTGGGGCCGCAGACTCGAGGGCGAGCTGGACCAGTTCTGGCTGGGTGCCGAGGAGAGTCACGGCTACCTGGTCACGCCCGCCATTCGCGACAAGGACGCCGCCGGAGCGGCGCTGCTGTTGGCGGAGCTGGCCTCCACGCGCAAGGACCAGGGCCGTACCCTGGCCGATGTGCTGGATGCCATCCACAGCGAGCACGGCGTGGTGGTCAACCGGCTGGTCTCCTGCGTGATGCAGGGCGCGGTTGGCCTGCAACGCATCCGCGCCATCCAGGCCTCCCTGCGCCAGCAGCCACCCGCGATGATCGGCGGCAAGGCGGTGAAAGAGGTGGTGGACTGGCACGACCGGGCGCGCTTCGGGCCCTTCCTCTCCGAGACCGACGAGGTCACGCGGGACGTGCTCTGCTTCCTGCTCGAAGATGGCAGCCGGCTCACCATCCGCGCCTCGGGCACCGAGCCCAAGAACAAGGCCTATGTCGAGGTCAAGGGCCAGCCCCTGGGGGCCGACGCCTCGTCGCAGTACTTGGCGCAGGAGCGCCGCCGCCTGGAGCGCAGCGCCCAAGCCCTGGCGGACGATTTCGTAATCCAGGCGCTGGCGCGGGCGGACATCGCCCTGCCGCAAGCCGCGCTGCGCGTCTCGGACCTGCTCCCCTTGGAGGATCGCATCTGGGCCGTGCGGGAGTTGGCCCCGCAGCTGGTGCAACGCCACCAACAAGGCGCTTCGCAAGAGGCGATCGCGGCCTGGATGGACGAGCAGCTGGGGCGACTGGGGCGCGACGCGCGCTCCCTGGTGGCCGGGGGACTGAGCGCTGTCTTCGAGCAAGCGGGCGTAGTCGAGGAGCTAGAGGATTTGCTGATCTGAGCTTACTGTCTGGGAGACGCGCAGAACGGCCGCAGACGGACTATCTGTCCAGAGGGAGTAGTTAGGCGTTTCGTGTCCGCAGGAGAAACCATGTCGAACAGTACGGGACAGGATCGGCCCAGCGTGGAGCAGATCCTCGGGTTGGACCCCTATCGCCTGCTGGCCGAAAACATCACCGAGTTCGTCTGGTCGCTGTCTCTGCAGCTGCAGCCCATCTATATGAGCCCCTCGGTCAAGGGGCTGCTGGGCTGGGAGGTGGACGAGGCCATGGCCCTTCCGCCCGACGGGATGCTGATGCCGCAGTCCCTGGCTAATGCCATGAAGGGCATGCAAGAGGCACTGGCCAACAAGGCCGTCCGGCCCAGCTTCTTCTCGGTGGTGATGGAGCTGGAGTTCAAGCATCGCGAGGGTCACGGCGTCTGGACCGAGACCACCCTGCGTTTCATCCGCGATGAGCAGGGCGTGCCCCAGGCCATCCTGGGCGTCTCGCGCAACATCGAGGCCCGCCGGCACGCCCAGCAGCGCTTCCGCCTGGCCGCGGACGTGGCCAGCGACCTGATCTACGAATGGGATGTGGACACCGACCGCTTGCAGTGGTTCGGCGAGATCGACCAGGTCTTGGGCCTGCAGCCGGGACAGCTGCCCCACACCATCGAGAGCTGGGTGGAGCGCATCCACCGGGAAGACCGGGCGCGGCTGGAAGAGGACGTGGACCGCCACCGGACTTGCAGCGACGAGATCCACGAGGAGTACCGCATCCGACACGAGGACGGCTCCTGGCGCCACTGGATCGACCGCGGCGTGCCCATCCTGGACGAGCACGGCCTGCCTCGGACCTGGATCGGCGTCTGCACCGATGTCACCGAGCAGAGGCTGGCGGAGCGCAGGCTGCGCGAGAGCGAGGAGCGATACCGCACGCTGGTGGAGACCTCGCCCGTCGGAGTGTTCCTGCACCGGGAGGGGCGCGTCGTCTTCGTCAACAGGGCGGCGGCGTCGGCCATCGGAGAGACGGAATCCGCGCGGCTCATCGGCCGCCCCGTGATGGAATTCGTCCACCCGGACTACCGCGAGGATGTCATCGCGCGCATGAAGCTCATGCAGGAGCAGGGCCGCGTAGGCCCGACCATTGAGAAGTTGATCCGGCTCGACGGCGAGATCATCGATGTCATGATCTCCGGCTCGCTGTCCACCTACCAGGATGCACCGGCATTCCAGGTGGTCTTCCTGGACATCACGGAACAGGTAAGGGCCGAAAACGAGCAGGCCCGGCTCCGGGCCCAGGTGCAGCGGGCGCAGAAGCTCGAGAGCCTGGGCGTGCTGGCCGGCGGCATCGCCCACGACTTCAACAACCTGCTCTGCGGCATGCTGGGCGCGGCGGAGCTGGCCGTGAGGGAGGAGCCTGCCAACGTGGCGATCCTCGAGAGCCTGGACCAGATCCGCGACACCGCCCTGCAGGCCTCCGACCTCTGCCGCCAGCTGCTGGCCTACTCGGGCCGCGGGCGCTTCGTGATCGAGCCCCTGGATCTCTCGATCCTGATCGAGGACATGGAGCACCTGCTGCAGCTCTCCGCCTCCAAGAAGGCCGTACTGCGTTTTGCGCTGTCGCGGAATCTCCCCAATGTGGAGGCCGACAAGACGCAGCTGCGCCAGATCGCGCTGAACCTGCTGATCAACGCCTCAGAGGCCATCGGCGACAACAGCGGCACGATCCGGGTGACCACAGGCGTCGAGGATCTCGGCTCAGCCCAGCTGGCCAACTCCCATCCTGCCCAGGAGTTGGAGCCAGGTCGCTACGTCTTCCTGGAGGTAGCGGACACGGGCTGCGGCATGGACGAGGAGACACAGGGCAAGGTCTTCGATCCCTTCTTCACCACCAAGTTCACAGGTCGCGGCCTGGGCCTGGCCGCCACGCAAGGAATCGTCCGCGGCCACCGGGGCGCCGTCGAGGTCCACAGCGAGCTGGGTCAGGGAACACGTTTCAAGGTGCTTCTCCCCGCCTCGGAGAGGCGCAGTTTCGTCGTAGAGCCTGTGCAAGACTCCGTGGAGGAATGGCAGGGCGAGGGGACGGTGCTAGTGGTGGACGACGAGCCCATGGTGCACTCAGTCTGCCGGCGCATCCTGGAAAAAACGGGCTTCAAGGTGCTGCTCGCCGAAGACGGCAGGCAGGGCGTTGAGGTCTTCGCCGAGCACGCAAGCGAGATCGTGCTGGTCCTCCTGGACATGACCATGCCCCAGCTCGGCGGCGTCGAGACCCTGCGAGAGATGCGGCGGGCCGATCCGCAGGTCCTGGTTCTGCTGACCTCCGGCTACAACGAGCGGGAGGCCATCAGTCACTTCGATGGCCAAGAACCGGCTGGCTTCATCCAGAAACCCTTCGAGTACGAGCCCTTCCTGAGCAAGATCATCGAGCTGCTGGCGCCTACTCCGGGTGGCACAGCGAGAGCGCGCTGACGCAGCGCAGCTCCACGCGCTGGCCCGCGCGCAGCAGGATCTCGCCGGCAGCCACGGGCTCCAATCCGCCAAAGCGCGCCATCACGGTGTAGCGACCAGCCGGCACTGCGCCCAAGGCATGGCGAGCGCCGTCGCCTTCCAGCCACACCTGGTGGGCATCCCCGGTGGGCAGCAGGCGCACGTAGCCCACGGAGCCCCGTTCGGGCCGCGGCGGCAGCTCCAGCTGGAAGAAGGCCCCCAGGCCCGAGCCCAGGGCCAGCGCTCCGGCGCCCGCCGCCCCGGCGGCCAGGCCGTTGGTGCGAGTGCGCAGGGCATCCAGCTGATCGTGGGGCGTAGCGGGATCCCAGAAGGCGTCGGCGCTCACCAGGCTCAAGGCCAGGCAGGTGCCAGCGGCGGCCGCGGCCAGGCCCGCTCCCACCAGCCAGGGTCCGGACACCCCGCTCCTGCGCGTCAAGCTGGCGCGCGCTGCCTCGGGCGGTTCGAGCGCCAGGGGCACGGCGGCGGGCGGCTTCGGCAACAGGCAGGAGGGCAGGGCTTCGGCGGGCCACAGGTAGGCCGTGCAGGCCACGGCACCCTGCCCGTCCAAGCGCTGGATGGCCGCAGGCCGCTGCAGGGAGCGCTGCGCGGCGACCCGCCCATCGACCCTCAGCTGGCCCGCAGCGACGTCGGGAAGAGGCTCCAACGCGCCACTCTCGGCGGGCGCGGCCTGGTAGGCCTGCGCCACGGGCCCATCCTGCGGAGCGAGCAGGGCCGGCAGCCGGTAGTCGGGCTGGATGGCGCGCGCGGCGGCGAATGCGGCCTGGGCCCGATCCGTATCGCCCGCCACAGCGCTGCTCAGGCCCACGATGCGATGCAGCTGAGCTGCCTGCTGGGAGGGCAGCGGATCCGCCAGACAGGGCAGCAGCGCTGCGACCTGCAGCATGGCCGGGGCGAAGACAGCGGCGGACTGGCCGAAGGCGGCCTCGGCGTCGCTCAAGGCGACCTGCAGCTGAGCCGTATCGCTGGGCTGGGGACAGTCCGGCAGCGCGCGTGCGGGGGCCGCGGCCAGCAGCAGAGCCAGCAGGGCGCCTCGTCGGTGGGCGCGCCTCATTCTGCCAGCCAGCCCATGGGCACCGGCCGCACCGGGGCTCGATGGCGCGGCTCGTCGTCCAGCAGCGCCTGCTTGCCCAGAGCCCACTCCAGCAGCGAGCGCAGGTTGGGCCCGCAGAAGCGCCCCTGGCAGGCTCCCATGCCGCAGCGCGTGACCTGCTTGAGCTGCACGGCGCCGTTCACGCCGCGGTCCATCCAACGCCGCAGCTCGCCCCAGCTGACCTCCTCGCAGCGGCAGAGTGCCGTGTCGTCCTGCATCAGGTCCAGCAAACCGGACCGCACCTGGTTGGCCCTGTCCATGGGCTCACGGGCCGCCACGAGGCGCTTGATCTCGCGCTGCAGGCGGGCCTGCTCGTCGCGATCCGCGGCTCCGCGATCCAGCCCCAGATCCTGGGCCATGGAGATGCCTGCCAGGCGGCCCTGCAGCAGGGCCACCTCGGCGCCCCGCACGCCGCAACCGTCGCCCGCGGCGTAGAGATCGGACCGGTCGCTGCGCCGTCTTTCGTCGCAGCGCGGCACCCAGCCACCCAGGTGCGCCTGCCACTGACCGCTGACCCCAGCCTGGCGCAAGAGGGCCACCTCGGGAACCAGGCCGAAGCCCACGGCCAGGCAGTCGGCCTCGAGGATCTGCGGGCGCTGGGGTTGGGGGCGCCAGTCGCCGTCCAGCGGCACCACCTCCACTGCCTGCACCTGCTCACGGCCCCGGGCGCGCGCCACGGCGCGCCCACGCAGGACCGGCACGCCCGCGCGCTTCAGGCTGGTCAACAGCTGCTGGCCCTCGCGCAGCAGGCCGGGCTGCCGCCACAGGCCCCGTACGGCCGGCGCCACGTCGCGCAGGCGCGTGGCCTCCACCAGGGCCACGGGGGGTTGGCCGATGGCGCAGAGCTGGGCCGCCACCAACAGGTTCAGCGGGCCCGCCCCAGCCAGCACCACGCGCCGGCCGGGCAGGATGCCATGGTGCTTGAGCATGCCCTGCAGCGCGCCCGCGCCGATAATCCCCGGTAGGGTCCAGCCCGGGAAGGGCAGCACGCGGTCGTAGGCGCCCGTGGCCAGGAGCAGGCTGCGCGCCCGCAGGCTGCGAACCGGCTCCCCGCGGCACAGCTGGACCTCCCAGCCCCGGGCGGCCCGGTAGACGCCGATCACCTGGGTCCCCGGCCAGTGACGCAGGTTCGCGCCCCGCACCTCGGCCAACAGGGCCTGCACCCTGCGATGGGAGCCCAGCGACACTGCGCTGGAGCCCAGATCCACCGGATCCGAGGGCTGCCGCTTGATCTGCCCCCCAACCAGAGGATTTTCGTCCAGCACCAAGGGCTCGGCGCCGCGGCGGGCCAGGGCCAGGGCGGCGGCCAGGCCCCCGGGCCCGGCGCCCACAACCACCGCCCGAGCCCTATCCATGCTCGGCCTCATCGGGCACTGCTGAATGGCAGATCATGCCCTCCTCCACCAGGGTGCCGCAGGCGCAGACCACGCCGCGCCCCTGCACGTGCACCAGGCAGTCCATGCAGAGCCCCATGCCGCAGAACGGCCCCCGCGGCCGGCCGCGCCTGGCGCTGGCGCGCAGCGTCCAGCCGCGCTCGGCCAGCAGCGCGGCCAGCAGGGTCTCGCCCTGGTAGGCCCGCAGGGGCTGCCCATCATGCTGGGCCTGGACCTCCTGCGCACCGGGGCGTCGCAGCACGCGCTGCACGCCCTGGCCCGCGGGCGCTTCCTCCCGGCGCTTTCTTCGCCAGATCACGCCAACTCCCCTTGGAAACGATCCGGCGACAGGCGCTCATCCCAGGCCGGGTGCCGCCCCCCCGCCAGGAAATCCGCCGTGATCTCGGCCAACAGCGGCCCCAGGGTGACCCCGCTGTGGCTGACGGCCAGGTGCAGGCCGGGGCGGCTGGCCACCGGGCCCACGACCGCCACCCGGTCCCCAGGCACGGGCCGGATCCCGGAGAAGCTGCGCAGCACCCGCAGCTGGCGCAAGAAGGGCAGCATCTGGCAGGCGCGGCGGGCGATCTTCCGCAGGTCCTGGCTGGAGGGACTGGGATCCAGGCGCTCCTCGTCCCAGGTGACGCCCACCAGGAACCTGCCCGAGCGGGTCTGCCGCACGGCCTCCACCACGTCGCCGAACACAGGCGGCCAGCGCTCGGTCAGCAGCAGGTCTCCCCGCGCCTGCAGCATGGGGAAGGAAAAGCCCGCCAGCCGCGCCACCTCCGCCGTCTGGGGACCGGCGGCCAGGACCACGGCGCCGCAGGGGATGGTGCCGCGCGCCGTGCGCACAGCCACGACGCGATCGCCCTCGCGCTGGAAGCCCATCAACGGCTCCCCCCAGCGCAGCTCGGCCCCCCGCCTGCGGGCTCGATCGATGGCGGCGTAGACCAGCGCGAAGATGTCCACGATGCCTTCATCGCGGCAGAGCCAGGCGCCGACCGTGTTTTCGGCCAGCTGGGGTACCAGGCTGCGCGCCTCGGCGCCGTCGATCCAGCTCTCCTCGTAGCCTTCGGCGATGCGCGGCAGCAGGTCGGCCCGCAGCTCTTCGGCCTCATGCTCGTCCATGGCGGGTCGCAGGCTGAAGCAGGGCCGCCAGTCCAACTCCTCGCCCAGCTCCTCGCCCAGCCGGCGGTGCAGGGCGATGGCGGCCTGGTTGAGCCGGAAGTAGTGCAGCGGCCGCTTGCCTATCAGGCTGGTCCAGCCGAAGGTGGCCGCGGTGGTGCCACGACAGGGACCGCTGCGATCCAGCAGCACCACACGCTGGCCGCGCTGGGCCAGCCGATGGGCCGTGCAGGCGCCCACCACGCCGGCGCCCACCACCACCACGTCGGCTGCGCGGCTGGACAAGGGGCTAGCCTTCCGGGTTTCCAGGTGGCTGGAGCACGCCGGGCCTCACGGCTTCTGGGACCACTGCAGCATGCCCTCCAGGTTGCGCTTGACCACGGTCTTGGCGGTCAGATCCGCGCCCGCGGTCAGGGCCTGCCAGGAGGCCCAGGAGACATCTTCGCGCCGCGGCGCCGAGCTCAGGGCGTAGCCCAGCATGCCCTTGCCGATGATCCAGGCGCCCATGGAGTAGGCGCTGCGGGCGGCCTTGTCCGCATCGAGAGCAGCGGTCTCGGGCTCCAGCAGGAACCAGAACACATAGCGGAAGCCGTCGCGCGTGCCGCCGTCCACCAGGGCCAGCTCGTGCTGCACGTCGCCTATGACCGGCAGGTCTATCAGCTGGTAGATGCGCTTGGAGCCAGGCGCCGCGAAGCGGCCGTCGCTGACGGAGCGGCACTCGCCCACGCGGTCGATATTGCCCTTGTAGTGGTCGGCGTCCATCACCTTGGCCACCACGGCCTCTGCGTCCAGGTTGGCCACGGGCAGCAGGCCGAAGCCCTCGGCCGTAGGCCGCCCCTCGCGCTCCCAGCTCTGGAAGCTGTACTCCGTGACCCCGGCCGAGGGGATGCGCCGGAAGACGTCGTTCAAGAAGGCCGCGGCGTCGGAGGGTGTGGGCGGGGTGGCATGGGCCAGGCCCGTCTGGAGCGAGAGCGGGGCGACCATCCAGAGGAAGAGGCTGGCGAGGAAGAAGCGCAGGGCTTGGGGCATCGTGAACTCCAGCTGCGGCGCAGGGGCCTGGACCCTGTATCAAGGCGGGGGGGAGGGGCACGTGGCAGGTGGGGCGGACGTGTCTTCATCCGAGTGGGAGCGGGAGTGGTATGCTCGCGGGCATGGTGGTCAGAGGATCTTGGCAAGCTCGTTCTCTCGCTCGCGGGGCTGTGGGCTGGGTTGCGCTGGTCTGTCCTGCTGCTTTGCTCGCTTCGTGCATCGGAGAGGCCTCCCTCGACCAGGATGGGGATGGCTACCAGGCGGGGTTGGATTGCGATGACCGCGACCCGGCCGTCCATCCCGCAGCAGCCGAGCGCTGCAATGGGCTGGACGATGACTGCGATGGCTACCTGGACGAAGATCTGCCCCTTCTGACCTGCTACCGGGATGCGGATGAGGACGGCTACGGGAATGCGCTCAACACCGGCCAGGCCTGCGACTGCGCCGAGGGCTACGTGGCCGCCGCCGGGGACTGCGATGACGTGGATGCGGGCGTACACCCCGAGGCCGAGGACATCTGCGGCAACGGCGTGGACGAGGACTGCGATGGGAGCCCCGGCGCCCGCGGTGAGCTCGTGGGCGATATGAGCCTGGCCGACGCGGGCGCCAGGTTCCAAGGCCTGGAATTCGACGACCGGGCCGGCTACGCCCTGGCAGGTGGGGCAGACCTGGTGGGGAGTGGGCGACCGGACTTCGCAGCTGGGGCGCCAGGGGAGGAGGACGAGCCGGGCGCAGTCTACGTCTTCGACGGGCACGAGCAGGACGAGGAATGGGAGGGCCAGATGTCCATAGAGGAGGCCAGCGCCGTATTGCTGGGCGATGTGGCCGGAGCCCGCACCGGGGCCTCGCTGGCCGCGGCGGGGGACGTGGACCAGGATGGTTTCGAGGACCTCCTCGTCGGCGCCTACGGGGCCAACCTCGCCTACCTGGTGCTCGGCCCGGTCTCCGGCAGCGAGGGTCTGGAGTCGACCCACCTGCAGCTCACCGGCGAAAATGGCAGCAGCACAGGCTGCTCGCTCGCCGGCCTGGGGGACGTGGATGGGGACCAGGTGCCCGATCTGCTGGTTGGGGCCGCCGGCGTCGAACGAGATGGCGAGAACGCCGGGGCCGTCTACCTCGTACACGGCCCACTATCCGTTGCGCTGCACCTCCCGGACGAGCCTCCAGGAGGCCAGCGCCCGGCTGGACGGGGAGGCCTCGCTGCACCAGGCCGGGTACGCACTGGCGGGGACCAAAGATCTGAACGGTGACGGATACGCCGATTTCCTGATCGGCGCACCCTTCTTCCTCAGCGACGCAGGGGCGGTCTACCTGCAATACGGCGGGGAGGGTTCATGAAGACCGGCATATCCACCCTGTTCCTCGCTTTCCTCTGTTCCTGCCAGCTGTGGATCGGTCTCGAGGGGCTGGACCAAGACAAGGACGGCTACGAGGTCGGCCCGGACTGCGACGATGGCGATCCCTCGGTGCATCCCGCGGCACAGGAGACCTGCAACCTCATCGACGACGACTGCGACGGTATCGTGGATGGCTCACAGGCAATGGGGGCACTCGTCTGGTATCGAGACCAGGACGGCGATGGCGTCGGAATCACCGTTGACCAGGCAAAGGCCTGCGATTCCGTCGAAGGGTACACGGAGGTCTCTGGCGACTGCGACGACGAGGACGACACAGTCTACCCTGGAGCGCCGGAGCTCTGCGGAGACGGGGTATTCAATGACTGCGAGGGCGAAAACGACGCCGACTGCGGCCTAGCCCTCGAGGACATGCGCCTGATGAGGCAGACGCCGTGCTGGCGGGGGAGAGCGGTGGTTGCCTGGGATGGAGCGTGGCTGGCGTAGGTGACCTGAACGACGACGGCTACGACGATCTTGCCATTGGTGCGTCTTGCGGGCCCAACGATACGCGCCGAGGAAAGGTCTTCTTGATGATGGGCCCGCTATCCGCCGATGCCAAGCTCGATGGCGCCCTGGCAGAGTTGGATGGCGAAGAGGATTGGGATGGTTTCGGTCAAGGTCTGACCGGTCCAGGCGATCTCAAGGCGGGAACGAAAGCCGGCCTGTTCATCGGGGCCACCTCCAACGGCCGTGGCGGCGAAGGCGCGGGGGTGGCCTATCTGCTGCGAGGCCCCATCACGGGAGAATTCACGCTGGCCGACGCGGACGCGACCTGGCTGGGAGAGCAGGGTGACGGGGCCGGCCAGGCCTTCGCGCGGGCTGACGATGACTGGGAGGAACTACTCATCAGCAGCCGCTGTGCGCCCGGATCCGCCACTCAGGGTGTGGTCTACTTGGTGACGGAGGGGGAGGATGGCTCATTGGCGGGCAGCGCCAGGGCGCGTCTGCTCGGCGAAACTCCCGGCGGCAGCTCGGGCATCTCCCTGGACGGCGGTGAGGATGTGGACGGCGACAGCGAACTGGACATCGCGTGCGGAGAGGCCCTGGAGGACACGGAGCTGACCGACACGGATGCAGAGCTGGTTGGCTACGAGGAGGGTGATTGCCTGGGCTGGAGCCTAGACGGTTTCGGGGTCTTCAACGACGACGGCTTCGACGACCTAGCCACCGGCGCCTCGGGCTGGTTCTACGGCTCTGTGAACGGATCCCAGGAGATCGCAGATGTCGCCGTGCAGTTCAAAGGCACGCACTACCTCGGCTACGCCGGCTCCGGCGTCGCCAGCGCCGGCGACACCGACGCGACGGCTTCTCCGACCTGCTCATCGGCGCCCGAGAAGTAGACGGAGATACCGGCCAAGCCCACCTCATCCTCGGCGGGACGGGCATCTTAGCGACGCCGCTGGCACTCTCTGTCAGGGGGGGCGAGCGATGCGATCCGCTCGAGGCGCTCGACGATGCGATCGAGATGGCGATCCGGATCATCGCGAGGGACATGGGGCAAGGCCAACAGACGATATCCAAACGGACGGAGGCACCCAATCTCCACCACGCCAGGATCCGGTTGGCTGAGTTCAGACTGTGCCACGAATCAGCACCGGGCTCTCATGGCGTCCACTCGCGGATGTGATCCGGGCCCACGGAGCACTGGTCCACGATGAGCCTCTTTCTACTCCAACGCTCGTCCAGTCGCAGCGCGGGAGCGTAGCGCTGCCGAACCGGGCTGGTCTCGATGGCGACGACGTCGTTGCGACCCAGCGAGAGGTGCTTGCCGACCTTCAGGCCGGCCCGGAAGCATGGTGGCTGCCGTCGCATCGGGTGGGATGGTGGCTGCCGGGGTGTCGTCAGTGGCGGTTCCTACGACGGGCCAAGAGCGCAGGTGGCTGCCGTTGTGGCGCTGGTGAGCCCTTGACCCACGTGGGTCGTCCGCACCTCCCGCCCGTCTCCGAAGCGGTAGACCAGCCCCCCTTCGCAGCGCTCGACGCCGAGCAGCCCGTCGTGAACGAGATGATGGTGGACTGAGCACATAGTAAGCAGGTTTTCCTCGGAGTTGTCGCCGCCGTCGTTGCGGTAGGTCAGGTGGTGCAGGTCCAGCCAGAGGCGATTGCCGCAGCCCGGAACCTGGCAGCGGTGGCGGTCGCGTTGCAGCACGGCCCGGCGGGTGGCGGGCGGGATGAAGCGCGAGAGGTGGCCCCGCTTGGGCCCTTGGCGCATCTCCAGGATCTCGGCGTCGCAGAGCGCCTGACCCACGTGGGTATCCGAGACCTCGGCCTCGGGCGTGGAGAAGTCTCCGCAGCGGGGGCAGTGCTCGACTGCGATGCGGAAGCGCTCGCCCGTGGGCGCCTCGGAGCTGTCCATGTCTTCCAGGACCCTGGCCGCCAGCTGCGCCAGCAGCGCGCCGTCCCCCACCTCTTCCCGCGACACCCCCGCCGCGGCACGGAGGGCGGCCAGCGCGGCCTTCACCTGCTCGGCCTCTGCCGGTTCCATGGAGAAGCCCAGCCGCGCGGGTCCGGCCTCCTTGGTGGTGTCGCCGTTGGGAGGCTCGCCCGGGCGGTGCGCGGCCACCATGCGCTCCAGATCGCGATTGGCGCACCGGCTGGCCACATCGATCCACTCCGCCTCGGTCTCGGGCGTGATCACGGAGAGCAGCTCCCGGGCCTTGGTCCAGCTCAGCGCGCCCGAGGCCAGGGCCTTGTCCAGGCGGGGCAAGTCGGGCAGGGCCCGGCCGATGCGGACGAGCGCGCTGGCCTTGCGCGCCTTGAGCTGCAGCTTGGTCTGGGCGTAGTCGCAGATGTTGGCGTAGCCCAGGTCCAGAAAGTGCCGCTTGTCCGCCATCTCGGTCAGAAGAAGCGCCAAGTCGCGCTCGGCGCTGCACAGCCTGGCGTGGATCCGGAGGATCCGCTCGTCGAGCTCCTGGGCCGCGGTCATGGAATGAGGCATCGCCTGCATCGCTTCTCCCGTTGTTCAGTTGTAAAGAACATAACTCGCCGTTTTCCGGCTCTCTGAGCGCCCCCTGGAGGCGTCTTCGGGCCCTCGGACCCTTTCGAGGCGGACAGGGCCCGCGCGAGGCCTCCTGCAGGCGCTCCGGGCCTCACAGGGGCAAGCGCGGAGGGGCGCCCGGACCGGGTCGACAGCACGGTTTGAAAGCTGTCAAGGGGAAAATCCAGGGTGATGATCCGGATCAGCGGTTGTCTCGCGCCATCGGAGCTGGGACAGGGCCCCGGATCCTCGCGCACGGGCGCCCGGACATGATCCGGCTCCGAAATCCTGCACCGTCCCGGTCCTAATGGGCCAAACGCATCTCTCGCGGGCCACGATCCGGCCCTCCAGCGCCGAAAAGCCGGCCCGCCCCCCACACCGCACCACCCCCGCGGATTAGAGGGACCTCCAGCCCTTCCGACCCACCGACCGGAATCGACGAGAGGCCCTCCACCCATGAAATCCAAGCAGCAAGAAGCCGCCGACATCCGGGCCCGCATCGCCCACATCCTTCAGCGCTGGCCCCAGCGCCGGCCGGCCAGCGAGGGGGAGCGACAGGCCACCCTGTACATGCAGCGCGAGTTCGACGCGCTGGGCCTGGACTCGGAGCTGCACCACTTCCGCTTCAACGAGAGCCTCTACGCCAACCTGGCCCTGCATTGCGGCGTGGCCGTGGCCGGCACGGCCGTGTCCGGGGTGGCCCCCTCGGTGGGCCTGCTGCTGCACAGCCTGGCCTTTGGCTCCTACTACGCCGACACCACGCGTCGCGCCTACATCCTGCGGCGCCTGCTGCCCTTCAAGCCCTCCCAGAACCTGCTGGCCACCGTGCCCGCTGATTCCACCTCGCCGGCGGGCCCGGAGGGCGAGCCGGCCCTGCGGGTGGTCTTCGTGGCGCATGCGGATGCGGCGTTTACGGGCTGGCTCTTCAGCCCCTTTGCGGTCAAGCACTTCGCCAAAGCGCCACCCAAGCACCTGGGCTTCCTGCGGCGCTCCATCCAGCTCATCTCCAACACCCAGGCCATGCTGATGGGCATGGACCTGGTGCACATGACCCTGGGCCCCCTGGCCTGGCCCCTGCGGCCGCTGGAGGTGCTGCTGACGGTGCCCTCCTTGATCGGCTTCCTGGTCAACCTGCAGGTGGTGCTGCGCAACGAGGTGGTGCCGGGCGCCAACGACGACCTCTCCGGCGTGGCCGCCCTGCCCGAGCTGGCGTTGCGGCTGCTGCCCGAAAAGCCCCCCAACGTCGAGTACGTCTTCGCGGTCACCGGCTGCGAAGAGGCCTCCCTGGGCGGCGCCGACGCCCTGGCCCAGGAGATGGAGGGCCGCTGGGACAAGAGCCGCACCGTGGTCATAGGCCTGGATGCCGTGGCCAACGGACAGCTCTCCTACATCGAGATCGAGGGCGAGGTGGTGCGCCACCCCATCGCCCGCTGGCTGCGCGAGGTCATCGGCGAGGTGGCCGCCTCCGAGGAGCGCTTCCAGGGCGTCAAGGGCTTCGAGATCCCCGTGGGCGGCAGCGACATCGCGGCCTTTTTGGCCCACGGCTGGGAGGGTGTCTGCTTCGTGGCCATGGACCCGGAGCTGGGTTCGCCGGGACACTACCACCAACCCGGCGACAACCTGGAGAACCTGGACATCGACGACATCGTGCAGTGCGTGGACTTCGTCGAGAAGCTCACGCGCGCCATCGAGGCGCGGCGCACGGCCCGCGCCAACGCCACCCCCGCTGCCAAGACGGCCTGAGCCATGAGCCAAGAAAAACACATCCTTGCCATCGACCTGGGCACCTCCGGCCCCAAGGTGGCCCTGTTCACCACCCACGGCGCGCTGGTGGGCCACGAGTTCGAGCCCACTCCGGTGCAGCTGCTGCCCAATGGCGGCGCAGAGCAGGATCCCGACGGCTGGTGGAGCGCCATCACCGGCGCGGCCCAGCGCCTGCTGGACCGCGAGCTGGTGCCCCGCGAGAGCGTCGCGGCCGTGGGCTGCACCGCCCAATGGAGCGGCACCGTGGCCGTGGACGCCGACGGCCAGCACCTGATGAACGCCGTCATCTGGATGGACTCCCGCGGCCACCCCTACGTCAAGCAGATCACCAAGGGCCTGGTGGACATCCAGGGCTACGGGCCCATGGCGCTGTGGCGCTGGCTGCGGCGCACCGGCGGCATGCCCACGCTGTCGGGCAAGGATCCCATCGCCCACATCCTGCTCATCAAGAACGAGTACCCGGATGTCTACGCCCGCACCCACAAGTTCCTGGAGCCCAAGGACTACCTCAACCTGCGCCTGACGGGCCGCTCTGTCGCCACCTACGACTCCATCGTGCTGCACTGGCTGACCGACAACCGGGACATCGACAACATCCGTTACGACCCCTGCCTGCTGAAGATGGCCGGCATCCCGCGCGACAAGCTGCCCGACCTGGTGGGTGCCAGCGAGGTGCTGGGTCCCCTGCTGCCCGAGCTGGCGCAGCAGCTGGGCCTGCCCGAGGGCATCCCCGTCATCGGCGGCACGCCCGACCTGCAGTCGGCGGCCATCGGCTCGGGAGCGGTGGCCGACTACCAGCCCCACCTCTACATCGGCACCTCGTCCTGGCTCATCTGCCACGTGCCCTTCAAGAAGACCGACATCCTGCACAATATGGCCTCCATCCCGGCGCCCCTGCCCGGGCGCTACCTGCTGGTCAACGAGCAGGAGACCGCAGGCAACGCCCTCAACTTCCTGCGCGACAAGGTCTTCTTCGCCGACGACGAGCTGAGCGCCGACGAGCACCGCCCGGCCGGCCAGCCCGACAGCGCCTACGCCGGCTTCGACAAGCTGGCGGAGAGCGTGCCGCCAGGCAGCGACGGGCTCATCTTCACGCCCTGGCTCTTCGGCGAACGCACCCCGGTAGAGGACCACAGCGTGCGCGGCGGCTTCTTCAACCTCTCGCTGAACCACGGCCGCGGCCACATGGTGCGCGCGGTCTTCGAGGGCGTGGCCTACAACGCCCGCTGGCTGCTGATGTACGCCGAGAAGTTCACCGGGCGGCGCTTCGAGGCGGTCAACTTCATCGGCGGTGGCGCCCGCTCCCAGATCTGGTGCCAGATCCTGGCCGACGTCTTCCAGCGGCCCATCCAACAGATCAAGCACCCCATCCACGCCAACGCCCGCGGCATCGCCTTCTTGACGGCCGCGGCCATCGGCGAGCTCTCGCTGGACGAGATCCCGCGCATCGTCGAGGTGGAGCGCCGCTACGAGCCCAGCGCTTCCAACCGCGTCGTCTACGACCAGCTCTTCGCCGAGTTCCTGAACATCTACAAGCGGAACAAGGGCATCTACGCCCGCCTGAACCGCCACTGAGGCAAAGAACAAGGAGCGGAATCCCATGGACCTCGAGACCATGGCCGCACAGGCCGAGCGATACCTGGGCCGCGTGCACCCGCGCATCCTGGCGCGCATCTACCGGGGAGCCAAGGCCGTACCCTTCGTCAAGCGCAAACTGGACGAGCAGTACGACGGCCTGATGGCCGACCTGGAGTCGGATCTCAAGCCCTACCGCGAGGACTTCGAGCGCTTCGCGCGCCTGCCCGAGCAGGGCCGGCCGCGGGAGGAGATCCTGCAAGAGATGCAGACCCTGCACGAGCGCGAGGAGTCGCGCTGGAAAGAGGGCTTCGTCTCGGGCGCCGTCTACCACGGCGACCAGGAGCACATCGAGTTCCTCAACCGCGCCTACGCCATCAACTCCCAGAGCAACCCGCTGCACTCGGATCTGTGGCCCAGCAATACAAAGTACGAGGCCGAAGTAGTCGCCATGACCGCTGACATGCTGGGCGCGCGCCAGGCCGCCGCCCGCGGCGACGAGGTCTGCGGTGTGGTCTCCTCCGGCGGCACCGAGAGCATCCTGCTGGCCATGAAGACCTACCGCGACCGGGCCCGCGCCCAGCGCCGCATCTGGCGCCCCAACCTGGTACTGCCCACCACCGCGCATGCGGCCTTTGAGAAGGCCGGCCAGTACTTCGGCATCCGCCTGCGGCACGTGCCCGTGGGCAAGGACTGCCGCGCCGACGTGGCCCGCACCCGCCGCGCCATCGACCGCAACACCATCGCGCTGGTGGGCTCGGCGCCCTCCTTCCCCCATGGCGTGGTGGATCCCATCGAGGAGCTCTCCGAGCTGGCCCGCGACCGCGGCATCGGCTTCCACACCGACGCCTGCCTGGGCGGCTTCGTGCTGCCCTGGGCCGTCAAGCTGGGCTACCCCGTGCCGGCCTTCGACTTCGGACTGCCCGGCGTCACGTCGATGTCGGCCGACACCCACAAGTACGGCTACGCGGCCAAAGGTACCTCGGTAGTGCTCTACCGCAGCGCCGCCCTGCGCCACTACCAGTTCTACAAGACCACCGACTGGCCCGGCGGCCTGTACTTCTCGCCCACCTTCGCCGGCAGCCGCCCTGGCGCCCTGAGCGCCGCCTGCTGGGCTGCGCTGCTGTCCATGGGCGAGCAGGGCTACCTGGACGCCACGCGCCGCATCCTGGAGACGGCGGCCGAGATCCGCAGCGGCGTGGAGGCCATCCCCGAGCTGCAGGTGCTGGGCGATCCCCTATGGGTCATCGCCTTCGCCTCGCGCAGCCTGGACATCTACCGCGTGATGGAGTTCATGACCCATCGACGCTGGAACCTGAACGGCCTGCACAAGCCCTCCTGCGTGCACCTCTGCGTCACCCTGCGCCACACCCAGCCGGGCGTGGCCCAGCGTTTCCTGCAGGATCTGGGCGAAGCCGTGGACCACGTGCGGGCCAACCCCAGCGACAAGGGCGGCATGGCACCGGTCTACGGCATGGCGGCTTCCATGCCGGTGCGGGGTCTGGTGGCAGATATGTTGGAGCGGTACATGGACGTGCTGTACAAGGTCTAGAGAGCATCGCCCTCGCACCGAGATCCACCCATGCTGCCAGGCCCCGTCCTCGTCACCGGCTCATCTGGCCACCTGGGCCAGGCCCTGCTGCGCCGCCTGCGGCAGCTGGGCGTCAACGGGGTGGGCATGGACCCCAGGCCCGGACCCGAGACCGCGCTCGTCGCCTCTGCCAGCGACGCCGACCAGGTGCGCCGCGCGCTGCGCGAGCACGGCGTCAGGGCCATCGTGCACGCCGGCGCGCTGCACAAGCCCCAGCTCACCACGCACAGCAGGCGGGCCTTCCTGGAACAGAACCTCCTCGCCACCCAGAACCTCCTCGAGGAAGCCACCAGCCCGGGCTCCCAGGTTGGTCGCTTCGTCTTCACCAGCACCACCTCCCTGATGATCGACCGCCGCACCAAGGCGGCGCTCTCCAGGGGCGCCGCGCGGGCCGCCTGGATCACCGAGGAGCGCGCCCCCCTGGCGCCGCGCAACATCTACGGGGTCAGCAAGCTGGCCGCCGAGCACCTCTGCCGCATGCACCACGAGCTCTTCGGACTGCCCGTGGCCATCCTGCGCACGGCGCGCTTCTTCCCCGAGGATGACGACCAGGCGCGCCGCATCGCCCAAGATGGGCTCAACACCAAGGCCAACGAGCTGCTGTTCCGCAGAGCCTCGCTGGCGGACATGGTGGAGGCCCACCTGGTAGCGCTGCGACACGCCCCGCGCCTGGGCTTCGACCGCTTCATCATCACCGCCCCCTCCCCCTTCACGCTCGAGGACTGCGAGCAGCTGATCCGCGACGCACCGGCCGTGGTCGCGCGCCATCACCCCCGCTTCCGGGAGCTCTACGCCAGGCTGGGCTGGACCATGTTCCAGCGCATCGACCGGGTCTACGTGGCCAAGCGCGCGGAGGAACGCCTGGGCTTCCGAGCGCGCACCGATTTCTCCCGCCTGCTCGAGGCCATCGAGCGCGGAGACGATCTGGCCGCCCTGCTGGGTCACGACCCGGGCTATCGCGAGGCGCCCGAGGTGCCCCCCGAGCTCTGAGTCGCGGCCATCCTGGGCGGACTGTCGCCTCCCAGAAGCTGCAAAGGCGCAGGCCCCGCAAGGGATGCGTCGCGATAGCTGAGGTACTAAGCTGGTAATATTACTAAGACCCGTTTCCCGAACACCGGGGCCGAGGTCAGTCCGTGTCATCCTCGCCATGAGGCGGCGCCATGTTCCTGACGCCTAGGCAGCAGCGCATCCCTCGAGGCATCCCCGCGCTGGGGCTCCTTGCCCTCACCGGTTGCCCGTGGATCCCCTGGACCACCCACGATGGCAGGCTCGACGATCTCGAAGCCCCCGCCGAGCTCGACAGCGCCACCACGGACTCCAACGCCACCGACACCGACGACAGCGAAGACACCGGCGACACCGCCCCTCCGGCCGACCGTGACGGCGACGGAACCCCCGACGACAGCGACTGCGCTCCTGACGACGACGCCATCCACCCGGGCGCCGACGAGACCTGTGACGGCATCGACAACGACTGCGACGGAGACGTGGACGAGGGCAGCGTCGCCACCTGGTATCCCGACGCCGACGGCGACGGCTACGGCGACGACGCGACGCCCCTCGAGAGCGCCTGCGAGAAACCACCCAGCGGGCACCTGGCCAAAGGGGGCGACTGCGACGACGCCGACGCTGGCGTCTTCCCCGGCGCCTTCGAGATCTGCGACGGCAAGCGCACCGACTGCGACGACGACACCTGGACTACCGACGATGGCAGGGTGTCCTTCCAGCACCGCAAGGGCGAGTGGGTCGACCTGACCAAGCGCTTCGCATCCGGCGGCCCCTATGCGCCCACGGAGCTGACCCTGAAGGACTCGGGCACGCTGCGCTTCTGCGACGGCACCTACTACGCCGCTCTCGTGGTGACAGCGGCGGAGATCGCCATCACCAGCCAGGCCGGTGCCGGCAGCACCACCCTCTCGGCAGAGGGCGAATCCAGGGTGATCGGCACCTCGGGCACCGTGGTCACCGTCGAGGGCTTGACCCTGGCCAACGGGGCCGCAGGCACGGGCTGGGGCGGCGCCATCAGCGCCGATGGCACCACGCTGACCGTCACCGACTGCGTGTTCATCGACAACGGCGCGCGCAACGGCGGCGCCATCTATCTCACCGAGGTGGCAGGCGCCCAGGTGTCAGGCTGCAGCTTCGAGGGCAACGAGGCCGAGCTATACGGAGGCGCCCTCTACATGCAGGCCAGCAGCCTCGTGCTGAGCGACTCCAGCTTCCAGGACAACAGCAGCACCTACGACGGCGGCGCACTCCTGCTCACCTCGCAGGCCAGCGCCGCGGTCACCGATACCAGCTTCCATGACAACGAGTCCGACAACGGCGGCGCCGTCTGGGCGGAAGCCGCCTCCTCGCTCTCCATGCAAGGCTCCTCCGTCACCTCGAACAGCGCCTCCATCGGCGCCGGCCTGGGCACGGACAGCGCCAGCCTGGACATCACTTCCAGCAGCTTCTCAGGCAACGCCGCCAGCAATACCGGCGGCGGGGTCAGCGTGGATCAGACCAGCGCCAGCTTCGAGGACTGCAACTTCGAGGGCAACAGCGCGCGCGCGGGCGGCGGTTTGGCGCTGACGCAGGCCGGCTCGGCCAGCCTGGATGGCTGCATCGTGTCGGGCAACACGGCCACGGACCATGGCGGGGGCATGTACCTGCTCAACGCCGAGGCCGAGGTGACCTCCAGCGACTGGGAGGCCAACAAGCCCGACGACGTCTTCGTCTACGACGCCGACCAGTCCTACGACTACGGCACAGAGGCCGACTTCGACTGCGGTTCGGGCGGGTGTACGCCCAAGGGAGGCTGATCCCGACCTCGCGTCTCCGCGCATGGGCGCCTGCCAGACAGCCAGCTGGAGCGACTCTCGGCGCCCCACCCACCGTGGTATCCTTCCCCCCGGAAGAGAGGAGATCGGATGTCCGCCAGTGTCGGAACCGCCGTGGTGTTGGCCGTCTTCTTCGTGTCGCTGATCGTCTTCCTGCTCTTCTTGGGCCCGCTCATCTTCGTGCTGCGCAGGCGCCTGGGTGGCCAGTGGCGTACCGTCGCGCGCGCGGTGGGCCCGAAGTTCCACAGCAGCGTGATGATCACCGGCAACGGCAGGCGCATGAAGTACGTCATCGCCGACCGCTTCGACGGCGTGGGCGTCGAGGTCTTCCTCGCCAGCGCGTGCAGGCTGCCGGCGTCTCTCGGAAGACACCAGGTCTGATGAAACCGACGCGCACGCCTCCGCTCCCCATCCTCGCCGCCCTGCTGGCGGCCTGCAATATGCGGATCGCCGCAGATCGACTCGACCAGGACGGAGACGGACAGAGCGTCGGCAGCGACTGCGACGACACGCGCGCCGACGTGCACTCCAAGGCGCCCGAGCTCTGCGACGGCTTGGACAACGACTGCGACGGTGAGACGGACGAGCAGCTCACACTGTTTCCCTGGTATCCGGACCAGGACGGAGATGGCCACGGCGCCGCCGAGGGCTCCATCGAGGCCTGCGCCGCCCCCGAGGGCTTCGTGGACATCTCCAGCGACTGCGACGACGAGGACCCAGCCGTGGGCCCGGCCGCAGAGGAGATCTGCGGCAACGGCATCGACGACGACTGCGACGGCGTTCCGGGCCAGGACTGCGGGGACCTGATCGCGGACATGGACCTGGGCGAGGCCGACGCGCGCATCCAGGCCCAGGAGGCATCGAGGCTGGGCCACTCCCTGTGCCTGAAAGGCGATGGCGACGACGACGGGCTGGCCGACCTGCTCATCGGCGCCCCGTGGCACGGATCGGGCTGCAGCTGGTGCGGTGCGGTCTACCTGTTCAGGGGACGCGAACGCTCGTCCGAGCTGGCACTGGAAGGCGATATCGACCCCGATTCGGCGGACGCCGTCCTCGTCGGCGAGGAGCAGGGCGACAATGCCGGCTGGAGCCTGGCCTGGAGCCGGGATGTCACGGGCGACGAGCAGGACGACATCCTCGTGAATGCCTGGTTCAGCGACGCGGGCGGCGAGGGTGGCGGCACGGTCTACGTCAGCTCCGGGGACATCGATGGAGAGCTGGGCCTGGACCAGGCCCATGCCTTCCTCTACGGCGACGAGGAGGCGGGGACGGAAACGCTGGCCGGCTCCCAGGACATGGATGGCGACGGCTGGGTGGAGATCCTGGTGGGCTGCCCCTACTACGGCGAGGAGCTGCGGGGGCGGGTCCACGTCGTCGACGGGCCCGTCGAGGGAGCGCACAGCCTGACCGGCAGCGAGGCCGTCGTGACCGGGGAGGAGGAGGAGTACTTCGGCAGCGCCCTGGCTGGGCTGGGAGACGTGGACGGAGATGGCCTGGCCGACCTGCTGGTGGGAGCCCCCGGAGCGAGCGAGCCAGCCGCGGCTTGCGGGGCGGCCTACCTCATCTACGGAGGATCGGGGCTATGAACGCCCGAGGGAACGCGGGAGCGCAGCGCATGCCGCCGGGGCGACGGTGGCGGCCTCGGGGCCTGGTCTTCTGCCTGCTCGTCAGCTGCGGCTGCCTGCAAGGGGATGAGCTGGATCAGGACCGGGATGGCTTCGACATCGGCGAGGATTGCGACGACAGCGAGGCCACTGTGCATCCCGAGGCCGTGGAGACCTGCAACGGAAGAGACGACGACTGCGACGGCGAGCTCGACGAGGGCGCCCTGGACGCCCTGGTCTTCTACCTCGATGCCGACGATGACGGCGTCGGAGACGGCGGCAGCACGCTGTGGGGTTGCGAAGCCCCTTCGGGCTACGTGGCGAACAGCGGCGACTGCGACGACGACGATCCCGCGCGCTCCCCGTGGCTGGACGAGATCTGCGGCGACGGCCTCGACAACGACTGCGACAGCGGCTCGGACGCCAGCTGCGGCCAACCCGTGACGGACCTGAGCCTGGAGAACGCCGACGCCCAGCTCGACGGGACCGAGTCGAGCTTCTTCGGAGTCTCGCTGTCGAGGGCCGGCGACGTGGATGGCGATGGCCATGGCGACGTGCTCATCGGCGCCTCCGCTGATGGCAGCGCTGGTGAGGAGGCCGGCGCCGCCTACCTCTTCCTGGGGCCGCTCTCTGGCACGAGGCAGGCCTACCAAGCGGACGCTCGCCTGCTGGGAGCGCCTGGAGACAAGGCCGGCACGGTGGTGGCCGGGGGCCCGGACCTCGACGCCGACGGGCTGGCGGACCTGCTCGTATCCGCGCCCCAGAGTGACCTGGGGGGCGAAGATGCCGGAGCCGTCCACCTGGTATCCGCAGCTATCAGCGGCGAGCTGCCCCTGGCCCACGCCAGCGCCCTGCTGATCGGCGAGGAGCCCGGAGACCTGGCCGGCTGGGGGATGACCGCCGCCGAGCTCTCCGGGGATGACCAGGCGGACCTCTTCGTCGCAGCGAGGGCCACCTATGACCACTACGACGCTGAGTCCGTGCTCTACCTCGTGCACGGACCCATCTCGGGCAACGCCTCCCTCTCCGGTGCCGACGTCATCCTGCGATCCTGCCTTGAAGGCGCCGCAGCGGGTCTCTCCCTCTCGGCCAGCGGGGACATGGACGGCGATGGCTACAACGACGCGCTGCTGGGCGCACCGCGTGCATCGGAGTCCTACAAGCAAGCAGGGGCCTGCCTGATGGTGCCGGGTCCCTTGTCGGATGACAGCGACCTGACGCAGAGCGCCACCTGTCTCCTAGGAACCCAGGCCTCAGCCAACGCAGGGCAGTCGGTCTCCATACTGGGCGACGTGGACGGCGACGGCTACGCCGAAGCGGCTGTGGGGGCCTATGTGCAAGACACGGTGTACGAGCTCGCAGGCTGCGTCTACGTCCTGGCGGGCGGGAACGAGTTCTTCCATCTGGCGGGCCTGGAGCAGGCCAGCCCGCTGGACAACGCCCTGGCCATCATCGAGGGCAACCAGTACTGCCAGTACTTCGGCCGCTCCGTATCAGCAGCGGGCGACGTGGATGGCGACGGTCTGCAGGACCTGCTGGCCGGAGCGGCCACCGAGGACGGCGAGGAGCAGTGGAGCGGGGCGGCCTACCTGTACCTGGGTCCCATCTCGGGTCACCTGTCGCTGGACGCCGCCAGCGCACGGCTCGGGGGCGCGGTGGCCGAGTCGAGGTCGGGGCAGGCCGTCGCAGGCGCGGGCGATCTCGACGCGAACGGCTTCGACGAACTGCACATCGGCGGCCCCTATTCCGAGATCAACACGGGGGAGGCCTAAGACGACCACGGGAGGGC
>CAYVQL010000125.1:0-26075 GCA_964454135.1 uncultured Enterobacterales bacterium
GGCATTCTTCGTGCCCACGGGCCCGCTAACGCCGGGATAGTTGGCGCGGTAGATAGCGATGCTGTCGAGGTACGTGCCGTTGTCGAGCTGCAGGCCGCCACCACATTCGCTTATGTCTCCCGTGTACAGGTTGCCGCCGTTCGAAAACGCGCTCGTCGTCCCTGCTCGCGCTGCGTGCTCCCACTCCGCCTCCGTCGGCAGGCGGTAGCCTTCGCATTCGTAGGGCGTGGCATAGGCGCTGTCCAGATCGCAGACTACCGAGTACTTCTTGCCGGAGCAGTCGTAGCAGCGATCCAGCCCGGCCGCGTCCGAGACCGCATTGGCGAAGGCGGCGGCCTCGTACCAGCGCAGTTCCTTCACCGGGCAATCGCCACAGCCCGAGTAGGGGCTGGTCTGGTAGCCCATGAAGCCTTCGAACTCGTCCTGCGTCACCTCGTGGACGCCGATGAAGTAGCCACTGGTGAGTGTGACCTCGTGCTCGCTCTCCTCGCCGCGATCGCTTCCCACCTCGGCCCCCGGGGCGCCCATGGTGAAGCTGCCGGGGCAGATGTACGCCATGGAGGCGCCCTGGTGGTCGGAGACCGTACCCGATGTGCAGTCCGTGTCGGTATCCGCGTCGCCATCCGTGTCGGCATCCGCGTCCGCGTCTGCATCCGCGTCCGCGTCCGCGTCCGCGTCTGCATCACTGTCCGTGTCCGAATCAGCATCGGTATCGGTATCGGTATCCGCTTCGGGCCCAGGCCCAGGCTCGCGCTTCTCTGCCTCGGAATCGCAGCTTGTCCCCAGGCCCAAGAGCAACCAGGCAGCTACCTGCAACTTCGCGTATCGCATGTTCATGGAAGCTCCGTCGCAGACCGACGCCATGATCACACCCCCAGGATCCGCGGCGGTAAAGGCCGGTTCCCGTCAGACGACCACGGAGAATGGCCGCACCTGCCGCCCTAGAACCCCAAGGGCGGCCCCACCGAGCCGCCCTGCCCCCTCCCGGTGGCCTTCTACCCGATCAGCCCCGCCGGCGGGAGCCGAGTCCACGGCCAGGGCTTCCACAAGCGCCGTGAAGGCCTTGCCAGCCAGCGGCACGACGCAGAGCCGACCCGACGAGCCCGATCACCGACACCGTCTCCAGCTCACACACTGCACCGCACAGGCCCCGCGCGGCCCACCCAGCGCTCGGGCTTGCACGACGAAGCTGACGACTGCACCCGCATGACGCTGGCCGCCACGGCCTGGAGACCTCGCCCTCTTGGATGCTCCGGGCCCGGGATGCCCCGCAGCAGGCCCGTGCCGGCCCAGGACGGCATGGCAGCCTGCCTGGGCACCTCGGGGTGAGTGAACCGCCAGAGCGGTTCCTCGGAGGGCTATGGCGGTGACAGCGCGATGCAGGGCGACCAACGGCCCCGGATGGCTACGACGGCGAGGCCCTCTCCTCAGAGGTGGAGCTGTGCCCCGCCTACGACTACGCTACCTGCGGGGACGAGTTCAGGCTGTACCTGACTCTTGAGGATCCAGAGTCGGGGCATGGCGCGACGTTCATGAGCCCTGGCCTCCCTGGTCCAGGTGAACTGCGCGTCCCCGCGCTGCCGGTCGCGCTTCCCCATGCCTTCGATCCCCTACCGTTCCCGCCTCCAGCCCCGCGCCTGGAGCCGCTGAAGCTGCGCCTGGAGCCACTCTGGCGCGAGCTGCCGCCTCCGGTGCCCCTGGACCTACCCGGGGAGCATTGATCCGCCGCTGGCAGTCGACGGCGTTGCTCACCTCGCGGCCCTTCTGCAGCCCAGTGGGCGGCAGCCCATGTGCCACAGCCCACCGCCGAGCCCTGCCACGGCGTGCCTCCAAGAAGGCCAAGGCGCCCTTCAGGTCCAGCAGGTGCGATGCCACCACCTAGCCCACCGCGGAGCCCCATCACTCCCCGAGTGCCAGATCCTCCCTCGCGAGCGCCTCGTCGAGCCAGGCCCTCACCGTGCAGTGAGGCCGCCTGAAGACGAAGCCGGGCGCGCCGTTGCAGTCGGGATCGGACCGAAGCGCCAGCTGCGGCTCTTCTCGAAAGGCGGCCGCAGTCCTGCGCCTCCACGGAATGAGGCGCCCGTTCCTCACTCCTCGAGACTGCCTGCGATCGTCCGGACCGCTCGGGATTGAGAGCATCCTCCAACGGTCTGGCAATGGAGGCGCCGGGCATGCTGAGCTGGGCCTGACCACTTCGTCGCCATTCTGGTACAGGAACGGGAGTCCAGCGACCGTCCGGGGCCCGCGCAGTCCTGCCAGTCCCATGCCCCAGTTTCGGTCTGCTTCCCAACCGGTATCTGGCCACCCCGCCGCCTTCTATGGGCCAAGCATTCATGTTTGCAGGATGGCCGCAACGCCCCATTCCGTTCGCACACTATCCGCGGGAAATTGATTTCCCGCTCCACCATCCGTGCATCCCCGGCAGTTGGAGATTAGTACATACACCAACACATCCTGTCATCAGAGGCCTGCATGGTGGAAAACCGGAACATCGATACATCGAAGAACCCCGAACCGACGGCAACAGACTCTCCCCGGAGCCTGATCGCCGAGGCCAGGGTCGTCCACATACCCTTGGAAAAGCTGGACATGGATGACGTCACCTTCGTGTTCAGAGCGGCGCTCCGTGTTGGCCCGTTGAAGAAGAGCATCGAGGTGGAGGGTCAGCAGCTCCCCATCGTGGTCCGCAAGAAAGGCAGGACCAGGGGCATGAGGTATCAGATCATCTCGGGCTTCCGACGCGCCACGGCCATGAAGGAGCTGGGGCTCCCGACGATCGCCGCCATCGTTCGCCAGGATCTGGATGACGACGAGGCCGCCTTCCGTGCCGCCGTGGTCGAGAATGAGCAGCGCAAGACCTACTCTGACATCGACAGGGCGCTGGTCATCCACCGGCATCAGAAGATGGGCTACTCCAGCGTGGAGGTCGCCGAGCTGATGGGCCTGTCGAAGAGGCAGAAGAACAACCTGCTGGGCCTGCTTCGGCTCCCGGACGTGGTCAAGGAAGCCATCGATGATCCCGACGGCTATTTCGGAGCCACGCATGGGATCACACTGAGACAGCTGTCGAACACGTACGCCGATCTCGAGGTCGGCAAGTGGGTCGCCGCCGTGAACGACGGGCACCTGTCTGTGGCCCAGCTCAAGAGGGCGGTGAACAAGGCCCACAGGGTGGTCGGTCCTGTCCCGTTGGGATCCATCTTCAACGACGCTTCTACGCGACGCGAGGCGGGGGTCTACCGGCTGCAGCCCTTGAAGCTGGTGGTCGGCGAGCTGACGGACGAGGACAAGGAGAGGCTCAAAGCGGAGCTGGAGGAGCTGATGAAGGCTCTGGAGTAGGCCTGTTCGTCTGTTTCGGCCGCGCTGGTGGTCGATCCGCGGTAGTCGCTAGCGCCTCCTGCGCCGCCCCGACCCGCGTCGCCCGCGAGGGAACGAGGGACGCTGACGCTGGCGGTCGGGTTCTGCGCTTGGAGAGGGGCTCTCGGCCTCGACGCGTTCCTCTTCGGTAGCCTCGATGTCGGCGATGAAGGGCTGGAGCGCGGCGATGGCCTGGTTGGCGAGCTCTTTGCGGCGTTGGTCGTCCGCGACGGCCTCGAGGGCCTCGGTCAAGGAATGGAGGGCCTGGGCGACCGCAGCCTCCCTCTCTTCGTCGGTGGGCTCTTTCGGTTCTTGGGGCTGCTTCCAGTCCAGGGGGCGCCCGTTTCGCAGGTTGTCGATGGCGCCGGGGACCGACGACCAGGCCATGTCGCGGATTCCGAGGGGCAGCACGATTCCCTGCTCGACGGCGAGCGAGACTGCGCTCGACACGCGTACGGTCTCCCTCACCCAGCGACCCGAACGACGGAGCTGATCGGCCATCTGCGCCGTGAATTCGCTGACCTTGCCGTATGCGGGCCGAATGCCGTTGATGGCGATCCCCAGGAGCACGCGGTGCTCGAATCCGCTGCGAGCGTTCTTGGTGATGGCCCTGTTCCAGGAGACGATCTCGTCGTCTGTGGGCTCGAGCGTCCCGATATCGCCGCCTGCCAGCTCGCCGAGCCGCGCGGCCAGGTCCTGGTCTTCCTCCGTGCCTTGAACGTCCTGGGTGTCAGGGGGCGAGCCGTCATTCAACTTTGGCAAGCCCTTGCCAAAGTGGATCGGCCTCTGCTGCCTGCGAGGTCTGGGGCTCATGGGCACTCCTGTTGCGAAGGACAGAGGATAGCACTCTTCGGGGGATGGGCGCCGGACTTCCGCCTTCAGCCCGAGCTGGACCAGCATAGCGAGGAATACCTCGACGCTCTCCTACGACCATACGAAGGAGGTCATTGAAACGGTTCGAGTCCGCGGTGGAACACCCCCACGATTCGGAGTGAAGCCTCCCGTTGGCAATCGGCCGTTCCCAAGGCTCAGTCCTCTCACGACAGGCCTCGTTGATAAAGTGGTGATGCTTGCCGTCCGTGAGGATCTGATTGGGCAACAGCGAGCGATTGAGATCCTGTCGGTGGAGCAGTCCCGATTCCAGCCAGACTACGTGCAGGCTAGACGATGTGCCCGTCATGGACGACCCGCAGCCCAAGTCAGAGTGGAATGGCCGGGGGCTTCTTTCCCTGGAGTGGAGCTGTGCTCCCCTATGCGAAGTGGTCGATTTCGATCTCGAGTAGGAGTTCGAGTAGGAGTTCGAATTCGAGTAGGAGTTCGAATTCGAGTGGGAGTTCGAATTCGAGTAGGAGTTCGATTTCGAATTCGAACCCTCGGCGCGGATTTGGAATGGGGCGAGTTGAAGGCGCCGCGATGCTTGCAGCGCTGGTGGGGATTCCTACGACGCGCCCAATACGTAGGTGGCTGTCGAGCAGCGCTGTGGGGGTTTTGGATGGAGATGGTTGAAGGCGCCGCGATGCTTGCAGCGCTGGTGGGGATTCCTACGACGCGCCCAATACGTAGGTGGCTGTCGAGCAGCGCTGTGGGCGCTTCACGTGCAAGGTACCGTACCACCCGGATAGGAGTCAGACGCCTCTGGAGGAAACCATGCCGGTCCCACTCCGCACTCCGCTCCTCGCCCTGGCCCTGGCCCTCTGCGCCCCGCAGGCCTTGGCCGCCTCTTCCAAGGGCCCCAAGCTCAACAGCCTGTTGGCGGGCGGCAAGGCCGCGGCGGCCTGGAAGCTCTGCCAGAAGATCCAGAGCAAGGGCCCTTTCAACTACGACGATGAGCTGGAGGCCTGCGCCGAGGCCGACTACCAGCGCCTGGTCAACCTCTACCCGGGGGGGCTGGATCTCGACACCCTCAACACCCACTGGGCGCGCTGGAACGGCACGCCCGCCGCCGCCCGTACGCGGGACATGGCCGCCCGCAAGCGCCTGCAGGCCGCCGGCGACGATATCGACATGCTCTCGGCCATCAACGAGGCCTTCGAGGACACCGAGGCCGGCCAGGAGGCCATGGATCACATCTTCAAGCTGCACGAGGACCCAGGCACCTCCGCCGCCCTCAAGGCCTTCCTCGAGCGCTGGCCCGATGTCCCCCACGCGGCCCAGGCCCGGATCCAGTACGAGGTGATGGTCTGGGAGGAGTTCGAGGCCGTGGGCACGGCCGCCGGTTGGCTGGAATTCCAGCAGGACAACCCCGAGCACCCGCGCCTGAAAGAGGCGCAGCGCTGGGAGCAGACCCTGGCCTACCGCGAGGCCGAGGCGGCTGCCAGCGCTGCGGCCTGGGGAGCGTTCCTGCAGCAATACCCCGACCATCCGCGCTACCAGCAGGCCGAGCAGAATCGCATCAACGCCCTGTTCCAAGAAGCCGAAGAGCAGGGCCCGGAGGCCATGCTGGCTGTGGCCGACGCCTTCTCCGATCACGCCATGGCCCCCTTGACCCGGGCCAACGCCCTGCGCTTGATGGTCAAGGTGGACCTGTTCTCGGCCGGGCACAGCGAGCCGGATTGGTCGCCTGTCGAGGGCAACGAGACACCGGCCAAAGAGGTCCCCATCGGCATCGACGGCGTGGACATAAGCTTTCCCGAGGGCGAAGAGATTCCGCCCGTCAAGCTCGCGTTCTTCGATGCGGGGCGGGCTTCGGAGCTGGGGGGCGGCTACGCCCAGCTGCTGACGGGGATGGGTTTTTCCCGCCAGCAGGTCAAGACCATGACCCAGGTGAACTGGCTGCCACCCCAGGGCCAGAAGGTGGTGGGCCGCCTGCAAGCGCCCCTCTGCCTGCCCCAGGACCGCAACGCCTGGTTCGCGGTGGTCACCGAGGCCTTCGGCCAGGAGCTGGTCTACCCCTTCAAGGTGGGTCTGGACTGCGCGACCGTGCAGCGCTGAGCGGCGCACGCCGGCTGCGAGATCAACGCCTCAACAGCAGCGCCTTGAACTGGCCCACCGCGGGCCCGAAGTGCCGCCCGTGGTGCAGGGGCTCGAAACGCATGCCCCTTGTTCGCTGCCAGAAATCCGCTGGCAGCAGGTCCTCCAGATCCGCTCGCGAGTAGGCGGCCAGCTCCAGGCGCACCCCGTGCTTGCGCGCCAGGTGCAGCAGGGCGTCGGGATCGCCGCTGAAGACCGGCTCGGCGGGGTTCAGGGCCAGGAAGCTCTGCAGGTCCAGCAGCTCGATGCGGCCGTAGCCGAAGCAGCGGGCGGCTTGCAGCATATGGCCCCAGTGGATGGAGTACTCGTCGTGATCCAGGTGCTCGGTGGCGGTGGGGTACTGGGCCGCCCCGCCGAACTCGGTGATCGCCGCCAGGCCGCCCTCGCGCAGCGCGCCGCGCAGGCGCTGCAGGAAGCGCAGCGCGCCCAGGTTGAGGTGGAACAATGCGGGGGCGTCGCCCAGCTCCAGCCGGGCTTCGCGGATCAGGGTCAGGGCCTGGGCTTGGCCCTCGGAGCAGTCCTGCCAGGGGGTGCCTTGGCGCAGCGCTGCGCGCACGGCGCGCTTGTCGAGCCGTACGGTGCGCAGATCGGCGATCATCTCGTTGGCTACAAGCACGTCCGCCGAGCGCTCCGCCAGGTCGGCCGACTCGATGTCGGCCTGGACGAAGCGCAGCTGGCCCAGGTAGGGCTCGCAGCGGCGCCGCTGCTCGGCCTGGAGCGCGGGGGCCAGGTCGATGATGGTGTAGTCCAGCTCAGCTGCGCGCTCGCCGAAGGCGGCGTGGGCACGGTCCAGGAAGGCCCGGGCGAATGCGCCTGTGCCCCCGCCCACCTCGAGCACAGCGCTGTGGGAGGAGAGCACGCCCATGCGGTACAGCGCGTCGAAGAAGGCTTCGCCGTAGCGGCGGCCGCCCAGCGCGCTGCTGGGGTGGCGCAGGGCGTGGGCCACGGTGGGCTCCACCAGGTCGAACTGGCGGTTGGCCTCCTGGATGACCTGCTGGTGATAGTGCGCGTGGTCGATGATCCCCTGCCCCAGGCTGTCGCGCTTGTTGCGCAGCACCTCGTCGCCGTGGGCGAAGTCCTCCAGCAGGATGTCTTCTCCCGCCAGGCAGGGGGGCAGGCGCTGCAGATCCTCCATGGGCAGGCTGGTCAGGCGGGTCAGGCGCGGATTCGAGGGACGAGCCGCGTAGCGGGCCAGCGCGGTCTTGACGGTCTCGCTGTCCGTCTCCAGCTGCCGGGCGCAGGCTTCGATGGCGGCACCCAGGGTGGTGGCGCCGTCACAGCGCAGCAGCAGGTCGGACAACAGCGGATCCAGGGGCAGCTCCTCGGCCAGCGGCGTTTCCTGGGAGGGACCGCTGCCGGGGCGGCTGTGGATCACCGTGACCTCGCCAGCGGGATCCAGGTCCAGCAGGACGGACTGCTGCAGGTGCGCGTAGTCGTCCAGGAAGAGGTCGATCTCCCGCTCCGCGTCTACGGCCACCAGCATGCGCAGCTGCTGCAGCGTCTCGATGCTGAGCTGCTCCTCCACGGTGGGCTCGCCCGGCAGGCGGCCCTCTTCGCAGCGGGTCAGCAGCCGCAAGGTCTCGTCGTCCACCCGCAGGTGTTGTCCGCTGAGACCGTGCTGCAGGTAGCGCTCCACGAGCTCGTCCCTGTAGTAGTGACAGGCCTCGCGCAGGAAGCGGGAGACGCGCAGCCGGGGCGCCTGGGGCATGGAGAACCTCGGAGAGAAGGGGGCGCTGCTTTAAGGCACCAGCCGCAGTGAGCGCCAGCGCCCGCTGCGGAAACGCAGCCAGAGCAGGGCGGACATGCAGGCGATCATGCCAGTCATGCCCATCCAGGCGCCCATCACACCCAGTTCGGCCCCGATGGCCAGGCTGTAGACCAGGGGGATGCCCAGGCCCCAGCTGCAGGCGGCCACCACCCACATGGGCCAGCGCGTGTCCCCGGCGCCCCGCAGGGCTCCGTAGCTGACCATGTTCACGCCATCGAAGACCTGGAAGATGGCGGCCATGTAGAGCAGGCTGGCGGCCAGGCTGGCCACCTCGGCGTTGTTGGTGAAGAGGGCCGCCAGGGGGCGCGGCGCGCCTACGAAGAGCAACGCGCAGCCGGCGGTGATGACCAGGGTGAGCAGGAGGGTGCGCCGCCCTGCCAGGTCCGCGAGATCGGAGCGGCCTTCGCCCTGGTGGCGGCCCACCAGCGTCGTGGCGGCCACGCTGATGCCCCAGGCGGTCATGAAGCTGATGCTCATCAGGCGCATGGCCACCTGGCTGGCTGCCAGGGCCGTGGCGCCCACCCAACCGATCATCACCGTGAAGACCATGAAGGCTCCCACTTCCATGAAGAACTGCAGTCCCATGGGCAGACCTGTGCGCAGCAGCTCGCGCAGCTCGGCCCAGCGGCCCGGCGCCTTCACGAGCTGGGCACCGAAGCGCAGGTAGGGGCCGCCCCTGCGGTGCACCACGGCCAGGTAGCAGGCCAGCATGAAGAGGTTGGAGAGACCTGTGGCCAGGCCGGCCCCGGCCACGCCCAGGGCTGGAATCGGCCCGGCCCCGAAGATCAGCAGCCAGTCCAGCAGCATGTTGAGCGCGTTGGCCGCCAGGGCGATGCGCATGGTGGTGCGCGTGCGCCCCAGGCCTTCGAGGTAGCCGTTGTACACCCAGTAGCCGAAGAGGCCAGGCATGCCCACCAGACGGCAGAGCGTGTAGATGCCCGCCAGGTCCGAGACCAGGGCGCCCTGCCCAGCCATGCCGAAGTGGGGGGCGCTCAGCATCAGCAGCGCCATGGTGGCGCCCCCGGTGATCACCGCCAGCCGCAGGCTCTGGCCCAGCACCCGGCCGCAGGCCTGGGGTCGGCCCGCGCCGTGGTGCTGGGAGACGTAGGTGTTGACCACGGACAGCACGCCCAGGCCCAGCACGCCCAGGGTGAAGAACCAGGTGTGGGCCAGGCCCACGGCGCCCTGGGCCTCGGGCCCCAGGCGGCCCACCATGGCGGTGTCCACCAGGCCCATGGCCGTGAAGCTCAGCTTGGACACCATCACTGGCAAGGCCAGGGTGACGATCTCTCTCCAGCTGGGATGGGCTTCCATGGTCGCTCCTTCGGACCGGCGAATGCCGTCTCCTTGCGGGCCCCCGAAAAGCCGAGAGCCCCGCCTCCGTTGCCGGTGGCGGGGCTCTTGGGGGCCTGCGAGGGGCTCCTAGGCGCTCATCCGCCACCTCTGGCAGGCGTGACTGCGCCTGCGCTGTCGTAGCTGCGTACCACTGCCTTCATCGCGCTTCTTCTCCTGCGAAGGGCTTGCGTTGCCAAGATGGCCCGGCGGGAGGGGCTTGTCAATATTGGCTTTCTGCAAGTGCACGGCAGTTGAACTGGGCGCTGGGCCGTGCTTTGCTGGCTGGCATGCCTCTGCTGGTTCCCTCCGTGCTGCTGGCGGCGCTGCCCGTGGCCGCCGGTGATTTCGACGACGGTCGTTACATCAATCGCCTCGACGTGCAGGGCGCGGCGGATCTGGGCGGCGAGTGGCGCAGCAATCCGGATTTTGCAGAGACCGGGTTTACCGAGCCAGCGGTCAACCTGCGCCTGGCGCCGCGCGGCGCCTTCTTCTGGCAGACGCGCGATCTGGACCTGGCTGTGGAGGGCGCGCTCTTTCCGCGCTGGAGCTTCGAGCCTGGCAGCGACCGCAACCACCGTCCCGACGGCCTGGGCAGCCTGGATCTGGACGTGCGGCCGGCCCGGCGCCTGGGCCTGCGCCTGGACATCCGCGTGCTGGCCGACAGCCCGCAGCTGAGCGTGGGCGACCGGCCCGAGCCCTGGCATCCCCACGGCGTGCCCCTGTGGAGCGCGGACCTGGGCGAAGAGATCCTGTGGACCGATGCGGACATGGGCGCGCTGCTGGAGCTGCACCTGCCCGACGAGCTGTACCTCGGCCTGGGAGGGGCCGCCGAGCTGGATCGCCCCGCCTACCAGGGAGAGGGATCCTTGCCCTTCACCAGCCCGCTGCGCTGGACCCAGCGGCTGGGGGGCGGCCCGGTGGCGGAGGCGGGATGGTTCGCGGCCAACGAGCTGCAGCTATTCCTGCGCGGCCAGCTGCACTTCTTCGCCTGGGCGCAGCTGCAGGCGGAGGAATTCCCCGGCTCTCTCGACTCTGGTACCGAGTGGCCCTCCGAGTCCGGCCAGGAATGGCAGGTCTACGGGGGCCTGCAGGGCGCGCTGAGCCCGCAGGTGCGCCTGCGGGCGCTGGGTGGCTACTGCGCCCAGTGGGACGGTTTCGAGAATCCCGGCCCGCTGCTGGTGGGCGAGCTGGGACTGGGGCCGCGCGCCCTGCGCGAGCTGCGCTTCGGCTATCGGCGTGGCGCGCGCGACCTGCACGTGGGTTTCGAGCACGCGTACCACTACGCCTTCCTGCGCTACCAGGAGCGGGCCCTGGCGCGGGCCGACCTGGCCCTGGAGCTGGGCCTGCGATCCTCGACGCCGCTCGACGAGCAGGCGGAGCTCGGGCTGCGGGGCGCCCTGGAGGCCAACTTCTGGCCCGCGTCATGGTGGGGTCTCGGCCTGGGGACGTGGCTGGAGAGCGGGCCGGTCTTCGAGACCTTGACGGATCTGCGGTGGGCCAACCTCGGTGTGCTGGCCCAGCTGCGCTTCGGTCGCGTACAGCGCCCGTCCTGGATGGCGCCTCAGGACTGATCCGGGCGCAGGCCCTTGTCCTTGAACAGGCCCAGGCAGGCATCCGCCACGGCCTCGTCGTACTTGGTTCCGCGGCCTCTGCGGATCTCCGCCAGCGCCTTCTCCGGACTGTGGGCTGGGCGGTAGGGGCGCAGGGAAGTCATGGCCTCCACGGTGTCGGTGACCGCCAGGATGCGGGCCTCGAGGCAGATAGCGTCGCCCTTCAGGCCATCGGGATAGCCCGTGCCGTCCATGCGTTCGTGGTGTTGCCGCACGGCCAGCGCGACCTGCGGGGGGAGTTGGCCGTTTTTGAGCACCTCCCAACCGACGGAGGAGTGGGTGCGGATCAGGTCCCACTCGGCCTGGTTCAGCGCGCTGCTCTTGTTCAGGATCTCGTGGGGAATGGCGAACTTGCCGATGTCGTGCAGGGTGGCGGCCAGGCGGATGGCATCCACTCGCTCAGGGTGCAGGGCCAGGCGCTGGGCCAGGCGCCGCGCCAGGGCGGCCATGCGCTGCTGGTGGCGGGCGGTGAAGGGATCGCGGCGTTCGCTCAAGGCGAAGAGCGCCTGCACCGTGCCGCCGAAGTTGCGGCGCAGCTGGGTCAGCTGCCGCTTCAACCTGCGTTCGCCCCGGCCCTCGCGCGCGGCCTCGCGGAAGCTCAGCAGGCCCGCCAGGCGGTCGTCGCCGCCGGTGCTGGGTTCGTAGTTCAGCAGGGCCTCGAAGCTGCTGCCACTCCGGCGCCAGAGCACCTCGCGGCGCTGCAGCATGCGCTCCTTGCGGGCCAGCGCCGCCAGGATGGCGCAGTCCAGCTCGGGGATGGGCTCGCCCTGGGGGGTCTTGTTGTGCAGCAGCTTGTGAGCGCTGCGGCCCAGCATGTCCTTCGGGGACCAGCCCAGGTGGGCGCGGCAGACGCGGTTGGCGAAGAGGATGCGACCCTGGTGGTCCAGGCCCAACAGCCCTGTGTCGTGCCCCTCCAGCAGCAGGGCGTTGCGGGCGGCGAGCTCGTCCCGTTCGCGCTCCGCCCGTTCGCGCTGCAGGATGAGCGCCAGCTGGGCGCAGACGGTCTGCAGGCGGTGGATGTCGTCCACGGAAAAAGGCGTCTTGCGGGAGATGCTGGCCAGGCCGAAGTGTCCTTCCCGGCATTCCAGGGGCACTACCAGCACGCTGGCGATGCCCAGGCTGGGGAAGATGGCGGGCACCAGGGCCCGCAGGGCGGTGTTGGGGGCGTGCTCCCTCATCAGATCCTGGATGCGGTCGGGCTCGTCCACCACCAGCGGCTCGTTGGCGCGCAGCGCGTGCCAGTGGATGCCCCCTGGCTTGAGGCGGATCCGCACGGGGGGTATCGGCTTCTTGAGCATGCCTTCCACCAGCCGTTCCAGCGCCTTGGGCAGGCCCCTGTGGATCATGCGCAGGCGCTTGCCGTCCTTTGTCAGCAGGTAGACGGCCAGGCCGGTGCAGCCCAGCAGGTCGCGGACACCCCGCGATGCCAGGTGCAGGATCTCCTTACCGGACACGCCGCGGTTCGCCGCGGCATTGAGACTGGCGGTCAGGGCCAGGGTGGGTTCTTCGACGGGCATATTGCCATCATCGGTGCGAGAGGGTGGGGGCTGTAGGGCAAGATACGACTATTCAGAACCTCCACGTCAATCCTGGCTGCGCGCCGACCTGCTTGCGCCCCTTCAGCTCCCAGATCATCCAGATGCCTCCCAAGCCCACAACGGTCCATCCCAGGGTGTTGGTCACCTGGGCCACGCGCCATTGCACCTTGGTGATGGGGGCTGCCGCGCGTGTGTAGGCCCAGGTGCCCACGACGATGGCTCCGCCCGTGCCGGCCAGGGCTGTGGGGCCGACCCAGTAGCGGGAGTTGTCCGGAGCGGGTTGAGTGGGACCCGGTAGGACCACCACGCTCTTGCTGCCGTAGCTGCGGGGTCGGGCCACGGGGGGCTGGGAGCCATGGGTGCCAGGGGCGAAGACCGGCCCCTCGACGTTGAGCAGTTCGGTTTCGGTTCCCCACTCGAGCTTCAGGAAGGCCGAAGCCGAGGTGACGGGGATGCCGAAGGAGAGCCCCTCGAGTCCCGAGCCGGCCACCTTCCAGGAGACCAGGGCCAGGGCCTCGCCCTGCAGGTTCACCAGGGGGCCGCCGCTGTTGCCTGGGTTGAGGCTGGCGTCGGTCTGCAGGAAGCGGTGGGACTCCCACTGCCGGCGGCCGCTGATGATACCCTTGGAGACGGTGTGGGAGAGGGCTGGGTCGGCGGGCGCGCCGATTGCGAAGAGCTCCGAGCCGATGGGGGGCGCCTCGGCGGGTGGCGGTAGGCAGGGGTGCCCGCTGCCCGGGATGCGCAGCAGGGCCACGTCGTGCACGGGATCCACCCGCAGCAGCTCGGCCGCGTAGCTCACGCCGGCGTAGCCCCGCACCTGCAGCTCGCCCTGGCCGCTCACCACGTGAGCCGCGGTCAGCACGAAGCCGTCGGGAGAGGCGATGAAGCCCGCACCGTGGCCATGCTGCGACTGGATGGTGACCACGGCGGAGAGCACGCGCTCCATCTCAGCGGGCAGGGGGTGCGGCGGCTCGGCGCAGCGAGCCAGCTGCAGGGGCTGGTCCCAGGTGCTCTCCTGTTGAGCGTGGGCCGTGCGTCCGGCCAGCGCCAGACCGGCCAGCAACGCGGTGCAGCGGCTGAGCTGGTTCATGGGGCCAGGATGGCCTACTGGACTTTCTCGAGCTTGCTCTTGCCCAGGATAGCGAGCGGTATGCCGCCAGCCGTGGCGCCCAGGCCGCCGAAGAGCAGTGCCAGATCGCCGCTCTTGCCGATGACGGCGTCAGGACCCAGCGCGTTGTCGATGGCCAGGAACATGCCGCCGAAGAGGGCGGTGCTCAGGCCCAGGGCGGTCAGCATATTACCCGAGCTGCGCAGGATGGCAGGATTGGCCGTGACGTGCAGGGTGGCGTCCTGGCGTAGATCGAACTTCTCGACCACGCGCGTGGTGCCCTTGCCGTAGGCCATGAAGTCGTAGAGGCCCGCGTCCAGCTGCACGGCACAGGGCGCCATGCAGAGGTCTTCGTAGAAGGTGGAGATGATCGTAGTGGAGCCGGCCATGCCCACGCCGCGCCCGCGGATCATGGAGATGGTCACGTTGGGGCGGGTGGAGGTGAAGTTGACCGTGACCTGGCCGCTGGCAGGAACCACGGCCGCGGGCGCTGGCTCCTCGACGGCCTCCGTTGCCTGCTCCTCAGTGGCCTCCGCGGCCTGTTCCTGGGTCTCCTGTGCCTGTGCTTCTTCGCTGGCCAGTGCTTGAAGCGGTGTCAGTGCCAGGCCGAGGGCCAGCAGGGTGAGGATCGTGCGCATGTCCCGATCTCCTGTGCTTCTGTTTACCTGGGGGAGTGGCGGGGGAATCCTACCAGGCGTGCGGTTTCGTGGAAAGCCCGACCCGCTCGTACCATGGTAGGTTGAGCTCCAGGTCGCGCGGCCCGCTTGTCGCAGCGCCAGGGAGAAGCGCCATGGGCGTCCTCGCAAGGCTGGCAATCACGTTCTGTTGTCCGGGCTGCCTGCTGCTGGCGGATCCTCCCAACGAATTCGCCAGCGATGGAACCTCCGACAGCGCGGCCGCCTGCGAGGAAGACTGGGACTGCCCGGATGGCCAGGTCTGCGACTGGCTCTTCAACGAGTGCGAGGCGGCCTGCCAGGACGAGGACTGCCCGGGAGGGCATGCCTGCGATACCGAGTACAACGTCTGTGACGACTACTGCCTCGACAACAGCGACTGCCGGCCGGAGTACCGCTGCTGCGAGTACGAGGACTACGACCGGGGGCTCTGCGACTTCGGGGATTGCTTGCTGCGTTGAGGTGGTCGCGCTTCCTCGCTCACCCAACCCGAGCCCCGCTGCCGCAGGCGCTTGGGCCCTGGTGCGGGACGCTCTGAAGGATAGCGCGCATCGCCCGGCAGCAGTGCCCGCAGCACGCCGTCCTCAAGGCGCTCGAAGCGCGGCATGACAGGGGGCAGGGGGCGCGCGGGAGCCGCATGCAGGATGGCGCGCACCGTGGGCAGGGCCGCCAGCTCCTCCAGGGTGCGGAAGGTGGGCGGAGGCAGGAAGAAATCGCCCTCCCAGGAGCGCTCGATGGCCTGCTGCGGCGCGATCCACAGGCTGTCGACGGTCTCGCCGCGGTCGTGCTCCGCGACGGAGTCGGGGGGCAGCTCTGTGACGAAGAACCAGGCGTCGAAGCGGATGGGCTGCGCCTCGGGGGTCAGCCAGTGGGCCCACAGCGCCAAGCGGTCCAGCTCCAGGCAGAGACCCTGCGCCGTGCAGAGCTGGCCGAAGCCCAGCTCACCCCGCAGCAGCTGGGCGCGGGCTCCGTCCGGCAGGTCGCCAGCGGCCAGCAGCAGGCCGGCCTCCTCGTAGAGCTCCCGCAGGCCGGCGGCCATCACGGCGAGGGCGTCGTGCCGGCCCATGCGCCGGGCGTCCCTCTCGCCCCCCCGGCAGGGCAGGGCGCCGTCGCTGGCGTCCACGGCGCCGCCGGGAAAGACGTAGGCGTGGGCCATGAAGCGCGCCCGCCCGCTGCGACGGAGCATCAGCACCTCGGGACCCGCGGGCCCCTGGCGCAGGGGGATCACGGTGGCAGCCAGGCGCGGGGCGGCCGGGCTCATGCGGGGCGCGCCTGGTGCAGGCTGCGGTCGATGATCTCCTGCTTCATGGCGGGAGAGAGATCGTTGAAGTAGGCGCTGTAGCCCGAGACGCGCACCAGCAGCCAGGGGTGGCGCTCGGGGTGGTCGCGGGCCTCCAGCAGCACGACCGGATCCACGGCGTTGACCTGCAGCTGCATGCCCCCCTGGGCGAAGTAGCCGCGGGCCAGGCTGGCCAGGGCCTGGGCGCCGGAGGGGCCTGGCAGCCAGGCGGGATCGATCTTGAGGTTCAGGTTGACGCCGTTCTGGGCAAGGTGCGCCTGGTCCAGCCCGGCCGCCGAGTTCAACGCGGCCGTGGGACCCAGGCGCTCGGCCCCTTTGGTTGGGGAGAGCCCGTTGGCCAGGGCCTGGCCCGCACGCCGGCCCGAGGGCAGGGCGCGGGTGCGCTCGCCGAAGGCCTGGTGGGCGGTGACCGAGTAGAAGCCGGCCCAGTAGGCGCCGCCGCGCGTGTTGCGGTGCTGGGCCAGGGCCTGGGCGAAGCTCTCCATCACGAAGTGCGCCTGGGCGTCGGCCAGGGGATCGTCGTTGCCGTACTTGGGGGCGGCCAGCAGCTGGGCGCGCAGGGCCTCGTGGCCGCGGAAGTCCTTGCGCAGAGCGGTCAGCAGCGTGGGCCAGTCGCAGCGCTGTTGCTGGAAGAGCACCTGCTCGATGGCAGCCAGGCTGTCGGCCACATCAGCCACGCCCACGCCCTGCACGCCGCTGCCGTTGTAGCGGGCGCCGCCGGCGCTGGCGTCCATGCCGGACTCCAGGCAACCCCGCAGCAGGGCCGAGGTGAGGGGCGTGGGGTGGTGGGCGGCGTTGGCTCGCTCGATGGCCTGCAGGTCCTCCACCAGCTCTTCCACCAGCTGCCGCAGCTGGGCGGAGAATCGCTGCTGCAGCTGGCCCAGGGATCGGCAGCGCTCCAGGGGCTCGGCCGGGGCAGCGCCGCGCTTCAGGCCCAGCGTCCACTCGAGGCAGAGGGCCAGGTTCGTGATGGCGGCGTCGGTGGAGCCGTAGGTGCTGCTACAGGCCACTGGCTCCACGCAGCCCACGGGGGAGTAGTCCCGGGCATCCTGCAGGCTGGCGCCGCGCTCCACCAGCATGGGCACCACGGCCTCGTCGTTCATCAGCGAGGGCGCGCCGGATCCGTCGCGCAGCATGCCGGCGATGCGCTGCTGGTACTCCGGCGGGCTGTGGCGGTGCAGGCGCGCGTGGTAGTTGGGCTGGCGCATGCGCAGGGCGTCCATGGCGTCCAGAAAGAGCCAGGTCAGGGCATTGGTGGCGTCGCGCCCGTCCGCGTCCGTGCCGCCCACCACCACCACCTGGCCGTTGAACATGCCGCCGTGGAAGCGGGTGACCCGCCGCGAGAACACCGGCACGATCTCGCTCATCTTGACCGTGAAGCAGCCCACCAGCTCGCGGGCGGCGGTCTCGTCGATCCGGCCGGCCTGCAGGTCGGCCTGGTACCAGGGCCAGAGCAGCTGGTCCAGGCGCCCAGGGCAGACCGAGTTGTCCAGGCTCTCCAGGTTGAGGGCCACCTGGGCGAAGAGCAGGGACTGGAAGGCCTCGTGCAGGCTCTCGGCCGGCTCGCGGGGCACGCGGCGGCAGACTCGGGCGATACGTCGCAGCTCGTGGCGGCGAGCGCTGTCCCTTTCTTCGGCGGCCTGTTCGTCAGCTGCTTCCGCGTAGCCCTCGGCCAGGGCCTCCAGGCCCTGGCAGACGAGCTCGACGGCCTGATAGAAATCGGCGCCTTCGGGGTGCTGCGCGGCGCTCTGCCGGGCCCGGGCCGCGATGCCCCGCGTGCCCAGGCGCAGCAGCCTGCCGTAGTCGGGTACGAAGTGGGAGATGCCGCCGGTCTCGTTGATCAGGTAGCGCTTGGCCTGCAGCTGGTCGCCGATGAAGCGCAGGGCCCGCGGCAGGGGGAAGGCCTTCAGGGAGAGGAAGCGCGGCAGCCAGAAGGGCAGCACCTTCCAGGCCAGGGCGCTGCGGTCGCCCTTGTCGATGCGCAGCGGGTTCAGCTCGCGGCTGCCGAAGGCGTAGAGATCCTCGGCCATGGCCACGCCGTGCAGCTCGGGGAAGATGCCGCCGCCCACGCGCTTGCTGCTGAAGCAGCCCACCAGCAGCTCGTCGGGGTGGATGCGGGCCTGGCGCTGGGAGAGCGTGTGGGCCAGGGCCTCGGCCTGGCGGATCAACGCGGGCTTGCGGCGGTTCTCGGCGCGCTTGTGGAAGGCGGTGACCAGCAGGGCGCGCTCCGGGCAGACGCTGGGCTCGGCCTGCTGCACGGTGCGGCGCAGGCGCCAGACGCGCTCGGGGAAGAGAGCGCGGCTATCGGGACGCTGCTGCGCCGCGTCTCGCTGCAGCACGGGTTCGATGCCCAGCTGTCGGAAGCGCTGGGCCGTTCGCTTCAGGGCCTTCTCGGCAGCCTCTGCGTCCAGGCCCAGGGGCCGCAGCCGGCTGGCCAGGCGCGCCAGCTTTGCCTCGCCCGCGGCGTGGTAGCGCAGCAGGTGGATATTCTCCTTCCCCAGGTCCTTCAGCAGCGCCGCGATGCCCTCGACGCAGGAATCTCCATCGTTGCAGCCGGGCACCACGGGCATGCGGAAATCCACCTGGGTGCCGCTGTCCGCCAGGCGCCTCGCGTTGCGGACGATGGGAGCGGCGGGTCGGCCGGTGAGCTGCTCGTGCGCTTCTCCGGCGGCCTTCAGGTCGTAGTAGAAGGCGTCTGTGTGGGGCAGGACCCGCTCGAAGGCCTGCCAGGGCACGGCGCCGCTGGTCTCCACCAGGGTGTGGCTGCCGGTTGCCTGGCAGCGCTCCAGCAGCTGCGCCGCGGCCGCGGCCTGCAGCAGGGGCTCACCACCTGAGAGCGTCACGCCGCCGCCGCTGGCCTGGTGGTAGGCCTGGTCGGCTCGCAGCTGTTGGGCCAGGCGTTCTGGCTCTTCGAAGGTCCCGATCAGGCACAGGGCCTGGGCTGGGCAGGCTTGCGCGCAGGTGCCGCAGGCCTGGCAGCGCTGGCGGTTCGGAGCCTCTTCTCCTTCGGAGATGGCTCCGTGGGGACAGGCCTGGGCGCAGGCCCCGCAGCCTAGACAGCGCTCAGGGTGGAAGGCCAGCTCGGGGCGCGGGCTCAGGGACTCCGGGTTCTGGCACCAGCGGCAGCGCAGGGGGCAGCCCTTGAGGAAGAGCACGGTGCGGATACCCGGGCCATCGTGCACGCAGAAGCGCTGGACGTCGAAGTGCGACAGGCGGTCAGCGCGCATGGAGCCCATGGCCTGGCCCTATGCCAGCCAGGAGGAAGTCAGCAAGCGACCCGGCCAGGGGCGAGGAATTCATGGGCGGCTCAGAAGAACTCCCACTCGTAGAGCCGGTGTCCTGTCACTCGGCGACGCGCTGTGAGCCAGGCGTCCAGCGCCGCCAGCACATTGACCACGCCGAAGCCGCCCACAAGGATGAAGCAGACGGCGAAGATGGCGGCGGCCTTGCCCACCTGGCCCATCAAGCCCTGGGACAGGCCGGGCAGCAGCAGGGAGAGCATGGCTGCGATCCAGGGCTGCAGGTCGGTGCCCGGGTAGTCGCAGGGCCTGTCGTGGGGGTGGCGGTAGCCTGGTCGTCCAAGCATGGTGCTGTCTCCTTTTACGCTTCTTTCGATACGAACCGGACGCTGGCCCTATTGCGATCGGGAAGCTGAGGACCGCGCGGGCGGGTTGTGCAGGCAGCCGCTGGCTCCGCTGGCGGAGCAGGGTGTGATACACGAAGAACCTGGATGGCAGAGGCTGCGCATGTCGCTCGACGATCCGGAACTCCCCGTCGCACCGCCCATCGGCGAAGCCGATGTCCCCGACTCGGGAGCTGCCGCTCCGCCTCCGCCCTCGCGGGGTTCCCTACGGCGCGGGTTGGCACTGCTGCTGGGTGTGGCTGCGGTGTCCACGGTGCTGCTGCTCTGGGGCGCCACCTGGGCCGGGCGCGTGGCGCTGTCACCCCCTGCGCCCCTGGCGGCCGTGGTCATCGTACTGCCCCACCTCTACGGGCTGGTCGCGCTGGGCTGCCTGCTGGCCTGGCGTCCGGGGGGATCCCGACGCCTGGCGCCGGTAGCCTTGTTCACCCTGCTGGCGAGCGCCCTGGCGCTCTGGGGTTGGCCCTGGCTGCCCCATCGCGATCGGGGAGGCGAGCGCAGCTTGACGCTGTTGACCTGGAACGTGGGGCGCATGGGCGAGTTCGAGCTGGGCGCCGCCAGGGCCCCTGCAGAGGCCCAGGCCCTGGACTGCATCGCCGCTACCATGGCGCGCTGGGAGCCGGACGTCGTGGCCTTGCTGGAGGTCTCCGGGCCACGCCTGGCGGATCTCAGCGCGGCGCGCGACCTGGACTGCATCCGCACCGACTACTACGGCACGGGGCGCTACACAGCGGGAGGCCTGGCGGTCTGCGTGCCGCAGGAGGGCAGTTGGCAGCTCAGCCAGCGGCGCTCCCTGGAGCTGCCGCCGGACTGGAAGTACGTCTACACCGAGCTGCAGCGCGAGCAGAGCACGCTCAACTTCCTGGCGGTGCACTTCAGCCCCTATATGATCAGCGAGGATCTGCGTCGCAAGGGCGTCTGGCAGTTGTTGAGGCACGCGCGCAGCACGGCCCTGCGCTGGAACCGCCGTGTCGAGGAGATCGCGGCCCTGCAGGGTGAGCAGGCGCAGAAGCTCGAGGGCGTGCTGCGGTCCTTCCGCGATCCCACCATCATCGCCGGCGACTTCAACGGCACGCGGGACGCGCGCGTGCACCGCGACCTGCGGCGCAGCATGTACGACGCCTGGGAGCGCGGGGGCTGGGGATTTGGGGCCACGCGCTACCTGGGAGGCGCGCTGCCGCTGCGCATCGACTACGTCTACGCCTCCCGCGAGGCCTTCGCGGTGCGACGGGCCGAGGTGCTGGACGACACCTGCGGATCCGACCATCACGCCGTGCTGGCCGAGCTGGGATTGCGGGGGGAGTGAGGCTCAGTCCTCGGCGAAGACCTCGTCCAGGTCCACGGACAGGTCGGGTACGGCGGTGACTTCGAGCTTGCCCTTGCCCTCGTGCACTGCCAGCTCGTAGCGGCCGTCGTCTCCAAGGATGCGGACGTAGAGCAGCCTGTCCGCCGGGTGCAGCACCCAGTACTCCTTGACGCCGTGCTTCTGATAGAGGGCCGCCTTGCGGATCTGGTCATGGGAGACCGAGGAGGGCGAGATGATCTCCACCACGAAGTCGGGCGCGCCACGCAGGCCGCGCCGGTCCAGCTTGCTGCGGTCGCAGAACACGGTCAGATCCGGCTGCACCACGGTCTGGTCCAGGGCCTCGTCCTGCTCGCCATCTGGCAGGCGCACGTCGAAGGGGGCCAGGTAGACGCGGCAGAGCTTGCCCTTGAGCTGGGGGCCGATCTGAAGGTGCAGCTCCCCCAGCAGCTCCTGGTGGCGCGGGGCGGGCGCGGGGGTCATGTCGTAGGGCACGCCCTCGATGATCTCCCAGCGCTGGTCGTCGGGCCAGGTCAGGTAGTCGCCGTAGGTGTAGGGGCGTTTTCCCTGTTGTGGGAGGGCCATGGCGCTTCTCCGGAGCTGTGTCGGCAGTATAGCGCTGGGCCTGGGGAGCTGGAAACGGGATAGGCTCCGGACATGGATGTTCGCGGCAGCTTGCGCTACGTCTGGCCCGGTGGGGGCCTGGAAGAGGCGCTGCAGCTGCGCGGTGACGACGAGCGGGTCTACGACGTGGCCGTCGTGGGTGCCGGCGTGGTGGGCTGCGCCCTGGCCTGCGAGCTGGCGCGCCATCGCCTGCGGGTGCTCTTGCTGGAGCGCGCCTTCGACGTGGGAGAGGGCAGCAGCAAGGGCAACAGCGCCATCGTGCACACCGGCTTCGATGCCACGCCCGGCTCGCTGGAGGCCGATCTGGTCACGCGCGCTGCGGGCATCTGGCCCCAGCGAGCCCAGAAGCTGAAGATTCCTTTTCAGCAGACGGGGGCGCTGCTGGCGGCCCTGGACGAGGAGCAGCTGGGCCTGCTGGAGGGAATCCGCGCCAAGGCGCTGGAAAACGGCGTCGACGACCTGCAGCTGCTGTCCCGGCAGCAGGCCCTGCAGGCGGAACCGGCCCTGGCGCCGGGTGTGCGGGGCGGCCTGCTGGTGCCGCGGGAGTCCATCACGGATCCCTTCGCCGTCTCCATCGCCTGCGCCGAGCTGGCCTTGGTCAATGGGGCGCAGATCGTGCTGGGGGCCGAGGTGACGGGCCTGGAGCGGGATGGAGCCGAAAAGCTGCTGCGCCTACGCAGCGGCCAGCGCTTCCGCACGCGCCTGCTGGTCAACGCAGCGGGGTTGGGGGGGCGAACGTTGGCCGATCTCCACGGCGGTGCGCCCTTCGACATCAACCCGCGCCGCGGCCAGTTCCTGGTCTTCGACCAGAGCAGTCGCTCCCTGGTGCGGCGCATCCTGCTGCCCGTGCCCACGCCGCGCAGCAAGGGCGTGCTGTGCATCCCCACCATCTTCGGCAACCTGCTGGCCGGTCCCACGGCCGAGGATCTGCCCCTGGGCAGCCCCGAGGCCACCCGCACCACCCGCGAGGGCCTGCAGCGCATGCTGGACCAGGCCCAGCGCCTCTGCCCCGCCCTGGCCCGGCAGCCCGTGATCGCCGCCTACGCCGGAGCGCGCTGCCACAGCCCCCAGGGCAGCTACCAGCTGCGCTACGACGACGGCTGGCCCGGGGTGCTCACCGTGGCGGGCATCCGTTCCACCGGGCTCACCTCCTGCTTCGCCCTGGCCGAGCACATCGCGCGTGGCCTGCAGCGGCACAGCGGTCTGCGGCTGGAGCCCGATCCCCAGGCCCTGGACGAGCGGCCCGAACAGGCCTGGCCCGGCTGGCACAGGCGACCCTGGGAGCGAGGAGCCGAGGGCTTGGAGGTGATCTGCGGCTGCGAGGGCATCACGCGCGGGGAGATCCTGCGGGCCTTGCGCGCCCCCTTGGCACCGCGCACGCTGGACGGCCTCAAGCGCCGCACACGGGTGTTGACCGGGCGCTGCCAGGGCTTCGGCTGCGCTGTGGCGGTGGCCCGGATCGCGGCGCGCCGCTGGGGTATCCCTCTGGAACGTGTGACGCTGCGCGGCCCCGGCAGCGAGCTCTTCGCCACGCAGCGGAGGACCCATGGCCCCTGAACCGCGCCAGCTGCGAGTGGCCGTGGCCGTCGTGGGTGCCGGACCGGCGGGCATCGGGGCGGCCCTGGGCCTGGTCAAGGCCGGTGTGCGGGACGTGCTGCTGCTGGAGCGGCAGGCGGAGCTGGGCGGTCTGCCCGCGCTCTGCCGGGACGTGCCCGGCGCCCTGGCCAGCTTCCAGCGCCGGGGGCGCGCGCGGCCCGTCCATGGCACGCAGCTGCTGAAGCCCTGGTTGCGGGCCCTACAGCGTAGCCGCGTGCAGGTCCGGACGCGCTGCCAGGTGCTGGAGATCCAGCCCCGCTCCATGAGCCTGACCGTGATGAGCGCGCGCGAGGGCTGGGTGCGCATCCAGGCGCGGGCGGTGATCCTGGCCTGCGGCGCCCGGGAGCGCACGCGGGCCGAGCGCGGCTGGCTGCATGGCGGTCGCCCCGCCGGCGTGGGCTTCTCCCGGCACCTGCTTCAGCTGCAGGCGGACGGGCGGCCGCTGCCAGGGGGGCGGGTGATCCTGGCCGGCTCCGACGAGGTGGCCCGTGCCAGCGCGGTGCGGCTGCGGCGTGCGGAGCAGGTGGTCCTGGCCGACGAGGTGCAGCGGCCGCGCTGCGGCTGGGCGGCGCGGGTCTTCTTCCGGCGCTGGGGCAAGGCCGATTGGCGGCTGGGGCTGGGAACGGCCCAGGTGGAGGGGACGGACGTCGTGCAAGGGCTGCGGCCCGAGGGCGCTGCGGAGATCCCCTGCGACCAGCTGCTGCTGGCTGGCGACCTGGTGCCTTGCAGCGAGCTGGCTTCGCTGGGGGGGCTGGAGGTGGAGCCGGCTTCGCGAGAGCCTGTGGTCTCGGCGGGGCATCGGCTCTCGATGCAAGGTTGGTACGTGACGGGCAACCTGTTGGGGGGCGCCGAGGCGGCCGAGCACTGCCACCGGGATGGGCTGGGGGTGGGGCGGGAGGTGGGGAGGTCGGTGGGGAGGTAGGCGGCTTCGCCCCCGGATCGCCCGCCTGGCGGGTGATTCTGCGCGCTCCGGAGCGAGAGAGGGGCGAGAATCGTCCGTCCTGCGGCCGACGAGCGGGCTCCCTCCCCCAATGCCCCAGGTGGGCTGCGGACCTGCTATCCTCCATGCGGAGGCGACCCATGTCGCGCCTTGCAGGCCATCCATTTCCGGCGATCCTGGCACTCCTCGCTGCCTGTGCCGACGAGCCGCCGCAGACCTCCGAGGCCGCCCGCTTCGGCATGGCCGAGCACGCCCTGGTGCTGGTGCTGGACGGCGCGCGCATCGAGGAGAGCTTCGGCGACGAGGAGAGCTGGGGAGGGGGAGAATCCGACGCCCTGCCCGGCGCCACCGCCCAGATCCTGCCGCTGTCCCGCACCCTGCTGCTGCCCGAGGGCGCCCTGGCCAAGCCCGGCTACGTGGTGGGCACCACCATGACCGTGCCGGCCCACGCCGACCTGCTGCAGGGCACGCACCGGACCTTCGCCAACCTCCCCCAGCAAGAGGGCGCGGCCTACTACCGCCCCCACCTGCCCACGCTCTTCGAGCTGCTGCGCGCGCAGCGCGAGCTCTCCGCCGAGCAGGTGCGGCTGGTGGGCAACACCGAGCTCTTGCAGGCCCTGGACTGGAGCCTGTACCCGGGTCTGGGCCAGGACTTCGCCGCCAGCTACGACTGGGTCACTTCCGAGCGCGATCCCAGCGTCTCAGCCGACTCGGACCTGCCCGTGCTGCAGCGCGTGCGCGAGCTGCTGGACGACGACGCGCGCTTCGTGCTGGCCAACCTGCACCACATCGACCTGACCGGCCACAACGAGCCGGAGAGCTACGCCGCCACCATCGCCGAGATCGACGCCCACCTGCTGCAGCTCTGGCAGTGGATCCAGGGCGAAGACAGCGATCTGGCGGACCGGACCCTGTTCGTGGTGCTCTCCGATCACGGCCGCCACCGCTTCTACGGCGGCTACACGCCCTGGCAGGACCACGGCTGCCAGTGCTCGGGCTGCCGCGAGGTGCCCATCTTCCTGGCGGGACCCGGTGTGGAGCGCAACCTGGAGCTGGGCGGGCCCCACGTGCTGGAGGACATCAGCGCCACCCTGGCCTGGCTGCTGGGTGTGGACCTGCCCTTTGGCAGCGGCCTGGTGATGACGGACGCGCTGCAGGGCGACCCGCAGCTGACTCAGCCCAGCGGCCCCACGCGGCTGCACAGCTCGGGCGAGCTGCTGGCCTGGCAGGACTGGACCGGCCAGCTGGCCAGCCGCAACAGCCTGGTGCTGGACGGGGAGCGCATCGAGGACAGCGGCGCCCTGCTGCTGGAGCAGCCGCGCGTGCTGCACGGCGCGGCGCAGGACTTCGCCTGCTGGCGCCGGCTCGCGGTGGGGGGCGACGAGGAGTACTGGAACTGGCAAGCGCGCTGTGCCTGGCGCGACAAGGCGGGCTGGCAGGAGATCGGCTTCCCCGAAGAGGCGCTGCCCCACGACTTCGCCCCGGCCCTGGCCGCGGACTCCCAGGGGCGCCTGCACCTGCTCTTCCCCGACATCCTCACCGAGTGGGGCGACGGGCGCTCCATCGCCGAAGACGGCGTGCTGCGCCTGCTGCGCTGGTCGCAGGAGGTTGGCTGGACCATGCCCGAGACCTCGTCGGAACACGGCTACGGCCCGGCCCACCCGGCCTTGGCCTTCCTCGGAGACACGGCCTGGGCGGCCTGGGCGGCCTGCGACAGCATCGAGGACTGCCGCTACACGCGCCACATCGAGCTGCTGGCTGTGGACTGGCCCGCCGACGAGGCGGAGCCCAGCTGGGGCGAGCCCCTGCGCATCGAGGGCCCCGACAGCCAGGGCCGCAGCTACGGGCGCTTGGAGGCGCCGGCGCTGTGCACGGTGGCCGAGCGCCTGCACCTGGCGCTGCTGGGATTCAGCGATGAGGGCGTCTCTGTGCTGTGGACGGCCGGGAGCGACAAGGGCTGGTCAGCGCTGCGCGCCTTGAGCCCAGGTGGCGAGGTCTACCCCCATGTCTCACCGGTCTGGTCCGCGGAGGGGATCCTGTTCTGGGCGCAGCGGGGCTCGGACGGCCTGGCCGAGGTCTGCCGCTTGGCCGCCGGCGACACGGCCGGGGACTGCGTTTCCGCGGGCCACCCCTACCTGGAGAGCCTGGCCCCCGTCGGCGAAGAGCTCTGGGCCTCGGTCAGCGACGGGGGAGGGCAGTGGGTGCTGGAGCAGGTGAGGTAAAGGGGTCAGGTTGTCACCAATAAAAATTAGTTGAAAAAGAAAAAGTAAATGTGACAACCCCACCCAACACCACAACACAACCAATTAACC
>CAYVQL010000125.1:26085-28992 GCA_964454135.1 uncultured Enterobacterales bacterium
TTTTTTGTTTTTTTTTACTTTTTTTTTTTTTTTTAAATTTATTTTTTTTTTCCATGACAACCCGACCCATCAGCACTCAGCAACCTTGTACGGCCGCGTAGCCGTCCTGCGTATACCAGTGCAGCTGGGACACCTCGATGCTCATCACCAGCTCGCCCTCGGCGGTCCCGCTGTGCAGGTAGCCGAAGTCGAAGTCGGCTTCGGGCGCCTCGACACCGTCTGCTAGCGAGTAGGCTTCCCAGGAGCCCCTGCATGCCTGGGTGGCCGAGATCAGCTCACCATCGGCGTCGAAGCTCGATGTCCCCTCGCAGTGAACCGAGGGGTGGCCCGCATCGCCCCTCGTCATTTCCGATCCGTCGATGGGGGCGTACCAGCTCCAATCCCGCTGGCCCGTACGCTCGAAGAGCAGGTGCATGTCGTGCAGTTGACCGGCCTCGTCCCAGGCGTGGACTTCGAAGCTGGCGTCGGCGTAGCTCAGCGCCTCTTCCCAGGTGTAGCCCTGACCATCCAGGTTGCCCGTGGAGAGGTAGCTGTCGGTGATCCCGTCGCCATCTTCGTCCCAGACCGCGTCCGTGCTCAACGACGCGCCCACGACGATCAGCTCGGTCTGCTGGTGGGGAGGTTCGCAGAGGTCACCCAGGAAGGGCAGGCTGGGATCGCCGCAGCCATCGCCGTCGCTGTCCGGGTAGAGGGTGGCCTGGTCGACGACACCGTCGCAGTCGTTGTCCCAGCCGTCGCAGACCTCCTGGGCATCGGGGTGCAGCTGGGCGTCCTGGTCGTCGCAGTCCTGGTCGCTTCAGAAGCCATCGCGATCCAGGTCGTCGTCGCGCGTGAAGGTATCTCCGTCGTTGTCCAGGCCGTCGTAGGGCAGCTCCTTGCTGCCTCCATAGGACCAGTCGTCGTCAGGATCGTCCCAGGTCGGATCGGTCGTGCCGGGGCTGTGTTGGGGGTGTCCGTCCACGGCCATGGCCTGCGCCTGCTCGCCCGCAGCATGGCCGGAATGGAGAGCTGGTTGGCAGGCGTTGGCAAGCAGCGAGAGACAGAGGTGGCGCATGGGTGCTCCCTGATCACGGCGCTTCATCATCGGAAAGCGCGGAATCAACTTGAGCCCGGGCTAGTCCGCGGCTTCCTGGGGCGCGGGCTCCAGCAGCACGCCGTCTTCCCAGCGCTCCGTGCGGATCAGGGCGCCCCGCTCGTCGCGTTGGATCCAGTCACCGTGCTTCTTGTCGTCCCGGTAGACGCCCTCTGCCAGGCGCACTCCCTCCAGGGTCTTGGACAGATGGCCCTCGAACCAGGGCCCCTGGCGCAGCCCGTCCCGCTCGCACCAGTATTGGTCCGGGCGGTCGGCGGAGCGATCCTCGCCTGGTTCGGTGCCCTCGGGGCAGCCCACGGCGCGGGCCAGCACCTGGATGCGCTCCTGTTCGAAGGCCTGGGCGTAGCGCTCGTACGCCGCCACCAGCTCGTCCATGAACGCGCCCATGGCCGCTGCCAGGGGCTGCTCCTCGTAGGGGGGCTTTTCCTGCTCGGCCACCAGCCTGGCGATGCGGTAGCGGACCTGGCCCTCGGAAGCCGGCTCGTCGTAGCTGGCCAGGAAAGAGGCCTGCATCTCGCGCTTGAAGAGCAGCAGGTGGCGCTGTTGCAGCGAGAAGGAGAAGCGCGACCAGTCGTCTTCGTCCGGGCATTGCTCCTCGGGCACATCCATGGTGTAGGTCAGGTCGTCCAGGCTGCGCACCCGCGGGATCATGCCCTGCAGGCCTGCGAAGGGCACCAGGACCTGCGCGTCGGATGCGAAGCGCACGGGCTCGTGATCCTCGGCCCGCAGCACGGAGAGCACCTCGGCGTGATCGCGGTTCAGGCGCTCCACAGCGGCCGGATCGCTCATCAACAGGGGATCCTCTTCGGGCAGCATGGGGCCGCACTCCGGTGCCAGCAGGAAGGGGAGCGCCAGGCAGAAAACCAGCGTGACGATGCGGGATCGGCGTGACACGGGACCTCCGGTTAGCGCGGGATGCCCCCATCCTACCAGCAGTTCTCAAGCCCGCAGCATCAGCAGCAGGCCCAGCAGGCCCAGCACCAGGGCCACGCCCAGGCGGAAGCGCTTCTCGGGGATGTTGGTGTGCAGCCGTTGGCCCAGCCAGAGTCCGGCCAGTCCCGGGGGCAGGATCAAGGCGGCCGACAGCAGCATGGCGCCGTCGATCAGGCCGCCGGCGGCGTACAGGGGCAGGCGCAGCAGGGACATGGTCAGGAAGACGCATAGCAAGGTGGCCCGAAAGGCCTGCTTGGGCAGGCCGCTGAGCTGGAAGTACAGAATCACGGGCGGTCCGCCGGTGCCGAAGAGCCCGCCCAGCAGCCCGCCCGTCAGGCCCGCCAGGGGAGCGGCCAGCCAGGGCAGCCGGCGCAGCTGCGCGCGCCCGCGCAGGGCCTCCCAGAGGAACCAGGCCGAAAACGCCACCACCACGATCCCCAGGGCGAAGACCAGGCGGCGGTCTCCGGCACCGATCTTCAGCAACCAGGCCCCCGCCACGGTGCCCAGCACCATGGCGGCCATCAGCGGGCCAGCCTGCCGCAGGGCGACGGCCTTGCGATCCCGCAGCACGACGAAGAGCTCGGTGGGCAGGTTCACCAGCAGCAGCAGGACCACCAGCGGGGCCAGGTCCGGAAATACCAGGGCCAGCAACGAGACCGCCAGCAGCCCGGAACCGAAGCCGTAGAGCGCGTAGATCAGCTCGGCGCCAAAGAGCACGACCATGGTGCTCACCAGGGCCGTCCAGCTGGTGAAGGCCGTGTGTTCCAGGAGAGGGTGCAGGAGCGGGTTCCTCCAGCGGGCGTGGGGCCCTATCATGAAAATAGATGGGGGGGGGGGGGGGGGGGGGGGGGGGGGGGGGGGGGGGGGGGGGGGCGGCGGCG
>CAYVQL010000126.1:0-28360 GCA_964454135.1 uncultured Enterobacterales bacterium
CCGACACGGACACCGATGTCGACGCGGATACCGACGCCGACACGGACGCCGACACCGACGCGGACGCTGACACGGATGCAGATGCCGACACGGACGCCGATTCGGATGCGGATGCCGACACGGACGCCGATACCGACTCGGACACCGATGCGGACACCGAACCCGCCGTCGAGTTCGACCTCTCCACCGCGCACGCCAAGCTCATCGGGGAGGAGGAAGGGGACTGCGAGAGCAGAATCTCGGTGGCGTCAGCGGGTGATGTGGACGGCGACGGCGTCTTGGACTTCATCTTCGGCGCGTCGGAACATGACCAGGAGGAGTCAGAGGCTGGGGCGGCCTATGTCGTTCTCGGCCCGATTTCGGGCGAAGTGGATCTCTCGACGGCTGAAGCCAGGCTCGTCGGGGAGTCGGGCCTCTACCACGTCGGATACTCAGTGGCCTCCGCTGGCGATGTGAACGGTGACGGGTTCGATGATGTCCTGGTTGGAGCTACAGGGAGCAACTGGGGGACGGGGGCCGCCTACCTGCTGACCGGACCGGTTTCGGGAGAGCTGTCCCTGGCTGACGCGGACGCGGGGCTGCTTGGCGAGCGTCTTGGCAACGCTGCCGGCTGTTCGGTCGCCTCGGCAGGCGATACGAATGGCGATGGCTTCGATGATCTGTTCGTCGGAGCCTATATCTGGGACAACGATACAGACGACTATCACTATTACTACTATGGCAAGGCCTACCTCGTTCATGGCCCAGTTTCTGGCGAATCGGAACTTGCCAACGCGGACGCGACCATCATCGGCAGTCAGTATGACTATGTAGGGTACTCTGTTGCCTCCGCTGGCGACGTGGACGGCGATGGCTGGGGTGATCTCCTTGTCGGGGCGCCAAACCTGGGCGGCGGCTTGACAGGCCTCTTTCTCGGTCAACTCTCTGGTGATATCGACTTCCATGACGGTGACGCACTGCTCATCGGAGAGGCTACATGGGATGGCGCTGGACATTCGGTTGCTTCTGCGGCAGACGTAGACGGCGATGGCCTCGATGACGTCTTGGTGGGCGCAGCTGGAAATGACGAAGGAGGAAACCTGGCGGGTGCGGCCTACCTCGTCTTGGGCCCTCTCTCCGGAGACATCGACCTGTCCAGCTCGAACGCCAAGCTGGTTGGAGCGCTGCCGGATGACTATGCCGGAATATCCGTGGCCTCTGCCGGCGACGTGAACGTTGACGGCTTCGCCGACATCCTGGTCGGTGCGTCGGCAAGCTCGCAGGATCCCTGGGGCGCAGGCTCCGCCTACCTTGTCCTGGGGCCCGTCTCCGGAGAGCACGACCTGGCCATGTCCGATGTGAAGTTCGTGGGAGACGGGTCTGACGGCGCCGGCCTCTGCGTAGCTGGCGCGGGCGACGCGGACGGCGACGGGCTGGACGATATCCTCATCGGGGCTCCCGGGGACGGCGCGGGAGGGACGAACGCCGGAGCTGCCTGGCTCGTCCTGGCTGGCGCACTGCCGTAGGTGCGCGTGCGACATAGCGCCACCCGCCCCTAGTGACAGGGGAGGTGGAGGTGCGAGTGCGAGTGCGGGTGGAGGATGAGTGTGGAAGGGGAGGAGAGGCTGCCGCCCCTGCGCCCCCAATCCCCAACCCTCAAAGCGCCACAATCGGCAGACAACAATCCGCCACCGTCTCGTGGGGGGGCTCTTGGCTGGGCGCCTGGACGTAGAGCTCGTAGCCGGGGTGGTCGCCCGGGCGGTAGCCGGAGTCGGGCAGCCACTGGCGGAACAGGGCCGCCCAGGCGCGCCCGATCTGGTCCACGGGGCCCTGGTAGCGCGCGATGGCGTACTTGCCGCCGGGGATGCGGCGCCGGCCGATGGAGCCCTGGGCCTGCACCTGCTCGGGCACCACCAGGCAGGCGTCGTAGCGCAGGCGGGCCTGCTCGGTGACGCCGGGGTCGTCGTGGCTGACGGATAGAAACACGCCGTCTTCGGACAGCAGGTCGCGCGGGCCGGCCCAGCTGCAGAGCAGGTCCCAGGCCTGGCGGGCGGCCTCGCCGTAGGGACCGATGCGGCGGGCGTAGGCCACCTCGCGGGGGGGCAGGGTCTCGATGCGGATGTCCATGGGTTCCTCCAGGTTCGGCTGCGCCCCTTCGTTGGGGGAGCCGTGCTGGATGTACCCGTCCCGCTGGGCTGGGATTTGACGCGCGATGCGCAGGCCTTGCCAGTCCTTGCGCTCCGTTTTGCCGATCTTGCGATCGCGCCGCCACTGGGAGGGGCTGGCGCCGAATTGCTCGCGAAAGGCGCGCGAAAAAGCGGCCTGCGAGCGGAAGCCGGCGTCCAGGGCCACGTCCAGCACGGGCCGGTCGGCGTGCACGGCCAGGGCGGAGGCGGCGCGCTCCAGGCGCAGGCGGCGGATGTAGCCGTAGACCGGCTCGCCCACCATGGCGCTGAAGATGCGGTGGAAGTGGAAGCGCGAGAAGCAGGCGATGCGCGCCAGCTCCTCCAGGTCCGGAGGCGCGTCCAGCTGGGCGTGGATGCAGTCCAGCACGCGGTTGATGCGCTGCTCGTAGTCGCGGCGGTGGTTGCTCATGGGCTGAGCATATCGTCACCCTGGCTCGGGCGGGCCCTCCGAGGTCAGTGACGCCGGCGCCGGCCGCAGAGGGCCAGCAGGCCCAGCAGCAGGCCGCCGCTGGCTTGCGCCGCGCCGCAGCCGCAGCCCTCGTCCATGCTGCTCATCAGGAGCCGCTCCCCCGGCGGCGGGCTGAGCGGGTCATCCTGCGCGCCCTGGGAGCCCAGGTCGCCCTGCCCCGTGTCGCCGTCGTCCGGCTCTTCGTCCGAGATCCCGCTGTCGCCGGTGTCGACCGGATCCTCGTCGTCCTCTTTCAGGTCCCCCAGCTCGCCATCGAAGCTGGCGGTCAGCAGGTAGGGCCCGGGGTACTCGTAGCTGCCCACGTAGGTGTCTGCGGCGATCCAGTACTCGCCGGGCTCCAGCCACATGGAGATCTCCGCGTCGTCGCGCCGCAGGCAACCGTCTCCGCTGGCCGAGCTGAGCACGTGGATGTCGATGTCCACGCCCGAGTCGTCGCTGACACGCAGGTCCAGCGTGCCGCCGACGGCCACCTGGAAGCGGTAGAGCTGCTCCGGGCCGGACTCGTCGGTGCTGGGGGCGCAGATGTAGCTGTCGATGACGTCGCTGGCGGCGCCAGCGGTCCAGCCCAGGTCCTCGAAGGGGAAGCTCTCGATCTCGATGGGGTTGCTGGCGGTGCCCGTCTCGGCGCCGTCGGAGATGTCCTCGTAGCGCACGGCCTCGTAGCTGCCAAAGGACGACCAGCCCTGGTCGCTGTCCACGAAGACCAGGTCGCCGTTGGCCTCGTAGTGCACCGGGATGCCGGCGGCGGTCTCGTAGGCGAAGAGCACGATGTGGCTGCCGGCGTTGTTCAGGGCGTCGCCGCGCTCCAGCTCGGAGATCGAGATCTCGCTGGTGACCTGGTAGAAGGTGGCGGTGCCGTACTTCTGGTCGGTCTCCCAGGCCTGCGAGACGAAGCCCGAGCAGTCCACGCCCGTGGTGCACCAGAGCACGCCGTGCCAGGAGTGGCTGCCCGCGCCGTAGCCGGCGGCTAGGTCGTCGTCGTACTCGTCGGTGGTCACCCAGCCGCCCCAGTCGTAGGGGATGCCCTGGTAGGTCTGGCCGGGCGTCCAGTCGCTGACGTAGTCGGAGGAGCAGGAGGCGTACTGGTTCTCCGAGCCCATGGTCCATTCGTGGGTGGTGAAGATGGCCGCGTTGTCCAGCACGTCCTCTCGATCGATGGCCAGGACGCCCTGGATCGCCAAGAGCAGGGGCAGCGGGCTCATGGCGTCACCCAGAGCAGCTCGAGGCCCTCGGCCCGTGGCACGAGCAGCACCAGCTCACCCTCGGGCGTGGCAGCCGCGTCGCCCCGTGGGGCGTAGAGGCGGCCCTCCACGGGTAGCTCCACGGACTGGCCCGTGGGCGCGTGCCAGGCCTGGCGCGTCAGCTTCAGGGGAGCCTCGGCCACCACGGCGTCCACTATCAGCCAGTCCCCGAAGCGCTGGCCCGAGGCCTTGATGGCCTGGGGCAGGGGGATCCGGAGATCCTCGCTGCGCATGACGCCGTCTTCCCAGCGCACGTCCTGGGCCGGCTCGCGCAGGCCCCCCTGGGCCGGGGCGCCCAGGTCGCCCTGCAGCAGCGTGGCCACGGGATGGCGGTTGGCGAAGATGTCCGCCGCGTAGACCTGGTCGCCCTCCAGCGCCAAGGTCACGCCGCTGGGTGCCAGGGCGGGCAGGGCCTGGCTGCCCAGGGGCGCGCCCTGCAGCGACCAGAGCTGCAGCTCGCGGGCCGCGCCGTCCAGCAGCAGCACGCCCCTGGCGGTCAGCAGCAGGTCGCTGGCGTGGCGCACGGGGAAGGACAGCAGCGGGGCTCCGTCCTGCAGCAGCAGCACCTCGCGGCGCACGCTGTCGTACAGGGCCAGCAGGCCGTCGGGGCCGGCGCTGATGTGCTCGGGCCCCTGGGCGGGGGCTTCCTGGCGTGCGGGCTCCAGGCCGATCTCGGACCAGGGCAGGACCGCGCTGCGCTGGCTGGCGCCCAGGACCGCGGGCGTCAAGAGCGCAATCAGAAGGACCAAGGCGGGCATGGGGAGTCCTGTCTTGAGGAGCTTGCCGACGATAGCTGAGGTTTCGGCAGGTCGCCACATTGGGAGAGCGGCGTGCCTCCATGCGAACCCAGGCCTGGGCAGTGGTATACTCCTCAAGCAGCATGACGGAGTGCGTGACATGGCGGAACCTGCACGACGCCAGGCCACCTACCAGGATCTGGAGGATGTCCCTGACCACCTCGTGGCCGAGATCCTCGGTGGCGAGCTGGTGACGTCCCCCCGCCCGGGGATGGGTCACGCCTATTTCTCGTCCATCGCGGGCGCCGATCTGAACATCAGCTTTGGCCGACGGGGCGGGGGTGGGCATCCTGGCGGCTGGTGGATCCTCTTCGAGCCCGAGCTCCACCTGGGTGGAGAAGTGGTTGTCCCGGACCTCGCCGGCTGGCGAAGGACGCGCATGTCCCAGTTCCCCTCGCGTGGAGCTGCCACGGACCTGGCCCCCGACTGGGTGTGCGAGATCCTCTCCCCGTCGACCCAGCGCCTGGACCGCGTGCGCAAGCTGCCCCTCTACGCGCGAGAGCGCGTGGGTCATGCTTGGCTCGTGGATCCCCTGGAGCGCTACCTCGAGGTCTTCAGGCTGCACCAGGGCGACTGGTTGTTGGTGGGGCAGTTCGATGGGCAGGCTCCCATCCGGGCGGAGCCCTTCGAGTCCGTGGAGTTGGATCTGGGATCCTGGTGGCCGCCTGCCGACGAGCAGGGCGGGGAGGAACCTGGATGATTCGTGTCGCCACGCCAGCCGCCTGTCTGCTGCTGGGCTGCGCCCGCGTGGGCAGCACCGAGGGCCTGCTGGGAGGCGAGGAGCCGGGCCCCTGGAAGAGCGGCTTCTGGTACGCCACGGACCACGGCTACCCGGACATGAGCTTCGTGGTGGCCACCATGCGCTCCTACCGCAACGCCTGCGACAGGGAGAAGGAGCTCTATCAGAAGTCCATCGACGCGGCGCGGGGCTACGCGCAGGACGAGCTGGACAGGGCGGGCGTGGCGGACGCGCTCGACGAGGCGGAGCGCGACGCGCTGCCCGCCAGCTACTGGAGCCTCTCGGCCCAGTTCACGCTCGACGACGCCGAGCTGGTGGGCAGCTACGCCTGCGGCCCGGATTTCTCGCTGCACGTCTTCGAGGTGCTGGACCACACCGACTGGCAGTACGAGCTGGGGCTCTCCACCGAGGAGCCGGAGGACATGCCCTGCTGGGGATCGACCGAAGGCCAGGTGGAGGTGAGCGAGTACGCTACGCAGGGCGTGCTGAGCGCAGAAGGCTCGGTCACCATGGCCGACTGCTACGACCTGGAGGCCGCGGGTTCGTTCGATTTCACGATGACGGTGGAGCACTGCCCCGGGCTGGAGGCGCTGCAGGAGGAGTGGGACGAGCTGCGGGACTCGCTGCCGCAGTGATCAAGGCTCCCCCAACACCAGCTCCACCCGCGCCAGGTCCTGGAAGGTCTCGGCCCGTCGCACCAGCTGGGCCCGGCCGTCGTCCACGAGCACCACCCCTGGGCGCGGGCCGCCGAAGTTCGTAGCGGTGGAGGTGAAGTAGGCGCCGGCGTCCATCACGGCCAGCAGGTCGCCGGGGCGCAGCTCGGGCATGGGCAGGTTGCGGTAGACCACGTCCATGGGGCTGGGCAGGCGGCCGAAGAGGTTGCAGCGGCCCTGGTCCGGGGCCTCGCGGTTGGCCAGCAGCACGGCGTGCAGCTCGGAGAGGAACATCATGGACACGGTCATGGCGCCGCCGTCGCAGAGGGCGAAGCGCCCCACGCCCGGTCGCTGGCGCACCGTGCCCACCGACAGCAGCAAGAGCGCGGCGTCGCTGACGATGGCGCGGCCCGGCTCCAGCACCAGCGTGGGCAGGGGGATGCCCAGGCGCTGGCAGCCTCGCTCCACCGCCCGGCAGAGGGTCGCACCGTAGCGGCCGATCAAGCCCGCCTCTTCGGGAGGGCGCTCCTTGGGGAGGCGGCCCATGCCCAGGTAGATCAGCATCTCGGTGGTGGTGAACTCCCGCGACAGGCGCGTGCCCAGCCCGCCGCCCAGGTCGATCAGATCCGGCTCCGCCCCGGCGGCGAAGGCGCGGGCCTGGATGGCCAGCACGCGCTCGGCGGCCTTCTCGAAGGCGCGCAGGTCGTGGATGCCCGAGCCGATGTGGGCGTGGATGCCGCGCAGCTGCAGGTGAGGGGAGCGCACGGCCAGGCGGATGGCCCCGTCCGCCTCGCCCGCCTTGTCGTCCAGGCCGAACTGGTTCTTGCGCGAGCCGGTCAGCGAGGAGGCGTTCATGCCCCGCGGCACGATGTCGGGACAGATGCGCAGGCCGATGCGCGCGACGACGTCGCGCTCCGCGGCCAGGCGCTCTATCCGGGCCAGCTCGCCCAGGCCGTCTGCCACCAGCAGCCCGATGTCGGCCTCCAAGGCGGCGCGCAGCTCCTCGTCGCTCTTGTTGGGCCCGTTGAAGACGATGTCGTCGCCCGCCACCCCCAGCTGGCGCGCCAGCCAGAGCTCGTAGCCGTCCACCACCTCGGCGCCCAGGCCCTGTCCGTGCAGCACGCGCAGCACGCCCGCCACGCAGCTGGTCTTGTAGGAGAAGTGCACGCGCACGTCTCCGGGGTAGCCGGAGAAAGCGGCCGCCACCTCCTGGCAGCGATGGCGCAGCGCCCGGGCCGAGGCCACGTGCAGGGGCGTGCCGTGCTGGGCGGCCAGCTCCGTCAGGTCGCAGCCGTCCATGCGCAGCGTCCCGTCGCGGCGCTGCAGGTTCCACCAGGAAGGATCCGCCATCTGCACATCTCCGGGATCAGGGCTGCTCGCGGCCGAAGAATAGCCAGGCGGCGCCCTCGTCGCTGCCCACGATGTCCTGGCCCGGCACGCCCAGCAACAGGTCGTCGTAGCCGTCGCCGTCCACGTCGCCGCCTCCGGCCACGGCCGTGCCCGCCGCTCCGCCGCGTACGGTGCTGGTCAGGCGGTGGTCGGCCTGGTCCAGCGGGTGAAGGCCCGAGAAGGGGCCCAGCACCAAGTAGACGGCGCCCACCTCCTCGCCACAGTCGTGGCTGGAGTCGGGTGCGCCCAGCGCCAGGTCCAGCTGCCCGTCCCCGTCGAGGTCGCCTGCCGCCGAGATGGCGTTGCCCGCCCCCCCCCCCCCCACCAACCCCACCACCCCCCCCGCCGCCGCCAGGACCGGGGCGGTAGAAGCGGCGGAGAGGGCGCTGCCGGCGCCGCCCAGCGCCAGCTCGCCGTCCAGGCGCGCGGCGGCGTCCTGCAGGGTGGCGTTCGAGAGGGGGCCGGTCAGCAGCCAGGCCGCGCCGCCGTCGGTCGCGCCGCAGTCGGCGCCTGGGGCGCCCAACAGGACGTCGTCGTAGCCGTCGCCGTCCACGTCGCCCACCCCGGCCACGGCCTGGCCCAGGAGATCGGCCTGCTGCTCGCCCTCGATGCGGCAGTCGGCCTCGGCCAGTGTTCCCCCTGTGTCGGCCGGGCCCAACAGCAGGTAGGCCGCGCCGTTGGGGTCGTGCCCCGGCGCGCCCAGCAGCAGGTCGGCCAGGCCATCGCCATCGACGTCGCCAGCGGCGCTCAGGGCGCCGCCGGCCAGGTCGTCGTAGGCCTCTCCCCAGTAGAGCGTGCCCAGCTCGCCCCAGGAGCTGCGGCCTGTGAGCGGGCCGCGCAGGACGCAGAGCGACCCACGCCGGGTGACGTCGTCGTAGTCATGGGGGGCGCTGATGGCCAGGTCGTCGTGGCCGTCGCCGTTCAGGTCTCCCACGCCCGCCACGGCCGCGCCGATCCTGATGGGAAATCCCTGGCCGAACAGCGCTGCATCGGCCCGCTCCAGGCTGAACTCGCCCTCCAGCGGGCCCAGGAAGAGGCCGGCTTCTCCGGCGGAGGAATTGGCCAGGGGGGCGCCCACCAGCAGGTCTTCGAAGCCGTCTTGGTCCATGTCGCCAGCGAAGGCCAGGGCGGCCCCGACGTAGGCGTCGTCGCCCGTCACGATGGCAGGGGAGTCGTACAGGGGCAGGGTCTCTAGCGCTGCCAGGCCCTGCGCGCCGTGCACCAGGAAGAGGCGCCCGGAGTCGCCGTCCCAGCCCGGCGCGCCCACCAGCATGTCGGCCAGGCCGTCGGCGTTCATGTCGCCGCCCAGGGCCAGGACCGAGCCAGCGTCTTCCCAGGACTCCTGCCCCAACAGGGCCAGGTCCCCGCTGCAGTCCTCGTCGGTGCGGCCATCGCAGTCGTCGTCTTCCAGGTCGCAGCAGTACTCCGTGGCGCCGGGGTGGATATCGGAGCTGCGGTCGTAGCAGTCCTGGTCGTCGGCCACGTAGTTATGCGGTGCTTGGCAGGCCTGCTGGGGGGACTCCGGGTCGCCGTAGCCGTCCTGGTCCAGGTCCGCGTACCAGGTCCGGGCGTCCGTGGCTTCCTCGTCGGTCTCGCCGTCGCAGTCGTTGTCCAGCCCGTCGCAGACCTCCTCGGCGTCCGGGTGCACCGCGGCCAGGCTGTCGTCGCAGTCCACGGTGGAGCCGTAGCCATCCCCGTCGGCGTCCACGATCTCCAGGCCCGAGTCGGCGCAGCCGCAGCCCAGGCGGGGCTCCTCGGCTCCGAGGGCCAGCAACAGGCCGAGCAGCAAGGGGGCGGCGATGCGCATGTTGGCAGTTTGCCTCAGATTTCGCGCCGGATCTCCTTTGACTCCGCAGGACCCGATCCCTCGATGGGCCGCCAGGCGAACGGCGAGCTATGCTCGCCCGCCCTTGCGACGGACCTGTCCATGAGCATCTGCTTCGACGAAGCCCTGGAGCGCGCCATCATGGCCGAGAAGCAGGGCGCTTCTTTCTACCGCGCCCTGGCGAGCACCACCTCGGTCCCGGAAGCGCGCAGCTTCCTGGAGCAGATGGCGGAGGAGGAAGAAGAGCACGCCGCCGCCTTGGCAGCGTTGCGCGACGGAGATGAGCTGCCCGAAGAGCAGCGCGAGCTGCGCATGGTGCTGCCCCCCCAGAGCGCCGAGCCCAACGTCGACGAGGAGGAGCTGGACCTGAGGGAGGCCGTGGAGCTGGCCATCGAGGCCGAGAAGCACGCCGCCTGGACCTACGCCAGCATGGGCAGCGCCACCGAGGGCTGCACGCAGGAGCTCTTCACACGCCTGGCGCTCACCGAGCAGCGTCATGCGGATGTGCTGACGGAGCTGCTGCAGGGGTTGGATGCCTGAGAGACCGTGACATCCCTGCCGCGTTCCGGCGGCCCCCGACGAGTGGTCCGCTGCGATGATCGCCTTTGTTCAGGCCTCGCCCGGCTTGGCATGCTCTTTGCATTTCTCCACAGGACCCCCGCCGTCCCGGAGCCCCCATGCGCGTCTTGCTCGTCGGACCCGATCTCGAGGAGAACCTCTCGCTGCGCTACCTGGCCGCGGCGCTGCGGCAGGGGGGCCACCAGGCGCAGCTGGCCAGCTTCGAGCAGCTGGGACAGCTGCCGCAGGTCGTGGCCCAGGCGCGCGGCACCGATCTGGTGGGGCTCTCCATGGCCTTTCAGGCGCGCGCTCCCCAGTTCCTGCAGCTGGCCCGCGCCCTGAAGCGCGCTGGCGTCGGCCCCATCGTGGCGGGCGGCCACTACGCCAGCTGCGCGGCCGAGGACTTGCTGAGCTGCCACCCCGAGGTGGACATGGTGCTGCTGCACGAGGCCGAGCGCAGCCTGGTGGAGCTGGCGGACGCCCGCGCCCAGGCCGCATCCCTGCACCTCGTCCCCGGGCTGGCCTACCGCGAAGCGGACCAGGTGCGCTTCAGCGCCACGCGCCCCATCCTGGCCGACCTGGACCAGCTGCCCTTTCCCGATCGCAGCGGTCCGGTGCGCCTGCTGGCCGGCGTGCCCACCGCCTACCTGCTTGGCAGCCGCGGATGCCTGGGCTCCTGCCACTACTGCTGCATCCGCACCCTGCACCGCCTCTGCCCCGGCCCCCGCTTTCGCCAGCGCGCCGAGGATGCGGTGGCCGACGAGATGGCGGCCTTGTACCACGGCCGCGGCATTCGGCAGTTCGTCTTCCACGACGACAACTTCCTGGTGCCCAGCGCCCACGCCAACCACCAGCGGCTGGACAGCTTGCGCGGCGCGTTGCGGGAGCGCGGCGTGGGCGATTTGGCCCTGGTGATCAAGTGTCGGCCCCAGGACGCCGAGCGCTCGGTGTTCGAGAACCTGCGAGACATGGGCTTGGTCAGGGTCTTCATGGGCGTGGAGTCGGCATCGGCCGCTGGGCTGCGCTCCATCGGCCGCCGCCAGCGCGTGCAGGACGCCGAGGCGGCGTTGGAGCTCTGCGAGGACCTGGGCATCTCGGCGCAGTTCGGTCTGCTGATCTTCCACCCCGAGGCCACCCTGGACACGGTGCGCGCCGATCTGACCTTCCTGCGACGCTACCAGAGCCATCCCCTCAACTTCAGCCGGGCCGAGATCTACGCCGGCACGCCCCTGGAGCGGCGCATGCTGGACGAGGGCCGGGCCTGCGGCGATCACCTGGCGCGGGACTACCGCATGGCCGATGCGCGGGTCGAGCTGGCCTATCGCCTGGTCCAGGCCCTGCTGCACGGCCGCTGCTGGAAGCACGAGAGCCTGTTGCAGCGCGCCATCGGCATGGAGCACCTGGCGGCCGTGCTGGAGCGCTTCTACCCCGAGCAAGGGGCGGCCACGCTGGCCAGTGACATCCGGCGGCGCCTGCTGAGCGTCAACCGCGTGACCACCGACCTGCTGGAGGCGGTGGTCCAGCGTTGCCAGCGGGCCCCGGATCCGCAGGATCTCGGCCTGCAGCGCGACATCGAGGCCCTGGCGGCCGCCGAGCGCCACGACCGCGCCCAGGCTCGCGCCGCCTACCAGGTGCTGGGCCAGCGCCTGGACGCCCTGACCGACGCCCGCACCGGCCTGGACCAGGTGGCCAGGGGGCGGCGCCCGGTGGGCCGGTTGGCGCGGCATGCCGCCGTGGTGCTGGGCCTGGTGGCCACGGTGGGGGTGCAGGCCTGCGGCTACGGTGTCTGCGAGTACGCGGCGCCCGACACCGGGCACTTCGCCGACGAGCCCGACATCTTCGTGACGCCGGACGAGCTGCAGTTCGGCGCGGTGTCGGTGGGGGGCGAGGCCGAGGAGGAGCTGAGCATCGTGAACTCGGGGCTGCGGGCGCTGGAGATCACGGAGTTGGAGATCGAGGGCAGCAGCGCCTTCAGCATCGAAGGCGAGCCGGGCACCCTGGCCTCCCAGGAGGAACAGGTGCTGATATTGCGCTTTCTACCGCAGGAGGCGGGTGAGCACAGCGGCGCGTTGACCATCCGATCCAACGATCCCGACGAGCCGGTGGTGGAGGTGCCTCTGGTGGGGGAGGGGGAATAGGCTGCAGGGAGGTTCAGGGGCTAAGCAGTGACTTCAGGTCGTTCGCGAAATCTCGACATTTCTCTGCGTCGTCCCGCCATAGCTTCTCGCGTCTCTCGTCCTTGATGAAGCTCGTCAGGCCGCGAATGATGGCCTCCAGCGCTTCGTCGGGCCCCTTGGGCTTCTCGTCTTTCGCCCCTTCCCAGCGGTACTCGGCGTTGACGAGCCTGTCCTCCCAGCGCTTTCCGCTGGGGATGTCGATCTCGAAGACGCCGCCGAACTCGCGGCCCTCGAATCGCTCGGATTCGGACAGGAGCTTGACGCCGAGCATGGTGCCTGGCAGGTGCAGACCGGCCACCATCACCGAGAAGTACGTGTTTTTGTCCTCCTTGCTGGTGAAGGGGTTGCGCGCCAGCGTGATGACGCCGTAGTCGCGTTCCCTGCTCAGACGGAACCCGCGGAAGTACATCTTGTAGGTGGGATCGAAGAGGCCTCCGGCGAACATGCGATTGGTGAAGAACCGCAGCGTATCGCGGTTGTCGTGAGCGAGTTTCTTCAGCTCGAACTGGTCCTCCTGGTGCCGGGCGAACTTCGCGATCTTCTCCAGTTGCTCCAGGTCCCTCGAGTCCAGGCCGAACTTGAAGAGCGCCGTGGAGTTGATGCGGCGCGCCAGGAAGTTGGAGGCCGGGCTGCCGATCACCAGCAGGTTGGACTTGCCGTAGCGCTTCTGCAGCTGTTCCTCGGGTAGCTGGACGAAGTACTTGTCCGAGATGATCTCGGTGTCCCGGGGCAGCCCCAACCAGAGCAGGTAGTGCAGGTCGGCGGTGGACGCGGAGATGGCCGCCAGATCTCCCACGGTCTTGGGGTTGGGCTCGCGCTTGTCCCCGGTGACGACGACGAGCGGATCGAATGCCCCTGGGAAATGCGTCAGAAGCGGCGCGGGCGGAGTCTCGATATGGTCCGTTCTATCTGGGAAAAGGTCGTGTTCTATAGCCGCTGCGATGGTGTCTCGGTCGATGACCTTCTTGTCCGTCTTCTCCAGGCCTCGCAGGGCTGTGTCGTAGATCCAGGCGCGCAGCAGCTCCTCGTAGCCGACTCCGAACTTGTCGTGCAGCAGCGCCAGCTTCTCGGGCCTGGGCAAGGTGTGCCCCTGGTAGATCTGGGACACCGCCGAGGCGGATACGCCCATCGCATCGGCCAGCTTGTCCTGGGTGGTCGCTTCCAGCATCTTTTTGAAGCACTCGGGGAGCATGTTCACCATGACCGTTCTTCTCCGTGTCACGAGTTCGCTTATGCTCGCACCTTGGCAGCCCCCTGTCAACAGGAGAATCTGCAGTGCGTGCTGGTGTGGCAGGACGATCGGCCTTGCGTGGCGCCTGGGGTGTGTTAATCCCCAGCCGTGGATGGGCGCCGCGGCGCGATGGACGACCCGAGGGGGAGTCGAGGAGCGGGCTGATGGATCGCAGTTTTCATATGGCTTGTGGCTTGATGGTCCCGGTGTCTTCTCGCGCCTGTGGGCGGATCTGCTGAAGCTCCGACTGTCTTTAGCCGGCAACAGTTTCCGGTCCTTCCGTTCCTCCGACGCCGTCGCCATTTCCAAGGGCCAGTTTCACTTGTCCATTCTTGAAAACGAAGAAATAACAGTGGGAATGGTGTTTGAGGCAGATGTCCGGGGCGGCTTGGCCTCAAGGCTGGCTCGACCGCTTGGAGCCGCCATTTTGGCTGAGAGTACAGTTAGGAAAGTCTTTAGGTGCATGAAAATACACAAGAATACATGCAGGAGGCTCTCCGTTCATCTCCTACGCGCTCCTAGGGGCCTTCATGATTAGAGCACGCAAGATGAGCGTGGATACGAGTCTGTTCAATGAGCTTTGTTGCGTGTGACGTTCTGGTGGGGCGGTTCGTGGAATGCCACGGATGTCCCGCGATGTCAGGCGCGGCTTAAGGTAAGTTCCCTTACTGTTGGTCTGTCATGTGAGCGACGCCTTGCGGGTCCTCGCCGGATCCTGGATGCTGTGGTTCTGCATACCGCGCTGGAGGCTCCGATGAGGCGAAAGGGAAAAAAGGTCCAGGGCACTACCCGCCAGAAGCTCCACCGCCTTCCGGGCTGCCAACTCGCATTCGAGGAGCGGTACGAGCCCGGGGGGGGGCGCATCGTGGAGGTGTGCCTCATCTGGATAGAGCCGTCGGGCCGGCGCGTGGAGCTGGGCGGCTTTGGCCGGCTCGGGAAGCTCTACGCCTCCGTCGTGCCCACCATTTCAGAGGCGCAGGCGACGGCCGTGTTGTCTAGTACCCTGGCCCTGATGTTGGCCACGTACGGGGGGCCGTGGGCTCGGCAGCTATGGGCCGTGCTCCGCACCAAGAGGAGGCTCAAGGCGCAGGTGGCCGGGGTGAAGGCGACGCTGAAAACAGCTCTACGATATCGGGTTTTGGCGAACGCGTTTCCCGGGCGGCGCCTTCGTCGACAGAGCTTGAGCCTGCTCCTGCTGCAGCTCTGCCTGGAAGACTGGCGCGCCGTGATGCGAGATCCGGCCATCCGCGGCGACGCCGTCATGGCCGTGATGGGGCTGGCGTCGATCTTGGGCCTGACGAAGACCTTGCTTCAGGTGCTGACGGACAAGGTGGCCCGCAACCCGGGCGCCGCGGCGCTGCTCTCCAGCTTGAGGGCCGGCCTGGGCTTGGCCGTGGGAGCGACGAACGCGCAGATCGTTGGGGCGTTCGAGAGGGGCCTGCCAGCGCCGGCCGCGCCCAGCCAGGCGCTTCAGGACTTGGCTGACAAGATCGGAGTCCTCTTCGGGGGGATGTCCAGTGAACCGCTCGCGGCGACCATCGCCGCACTTGCGGCATTCGGAAGGCACGGTCCGCCCCCACCGCAGGGAACGGCTGATCGCTGGCTGCGTCGCCTCTTTCTGGCCTACCTGGCCGACCCGCGCATGCTCAACGCAGGCAGCATCACCGCTTCCACGTTGGAAGCACTGGCTGAGGAAGAAGGCCTGATATCGCTCGAATGCTTCTACTTGCTCGCCCGAGTGGAGCTCCGGGAAGGGGTGCTCGTCCGGCACGACGAGCGCGCCGCCGTGGATCGGGTTGTAGCGTTGATAACCAGCATTCCCGGGGCGTATTCGCGCCTCCAGGAGCTGGCCGCGGAGCTGGTCCTGGATGTGAAGCTAGACTCTGCCGAGGCGTTCATCGAGGGCCTGGCGTGGGACATGTTCCATGGCAAGAAGGGCGTGCCGCGCTTCCTCCCCCTGCGCCGCATCCTGGGCAAGGCGGCCTTCCGGAGCTTCCTCGAGCCCGCGGATCCGGTGCACGCGGTCGAGCTCGCCCGGCTCATCGTGACCGCCTACCCCACCACCGGGCGCCGGCGAGATCGCTTCCAGCTGGGCGTCCCCGAGGACGTCCTCAGTGAGAGGGAGCGTAGGTCCATGGACGAGCTAAGCCCCGTGAAAGGCGTATTCTGCTGGATCGCCACCTCGCTTTCCGCCCGTTTCACGGTGGTCACCGCCATGGGCAGGTCCACGAGGCTCCCCAAGGAGGGCTAGCCTCCCAGCACCTCGGCCCGCTTCTCCTCCAGCAGATCCCCGATCACGAAATCCACGTGCTCCCGCGCATCCTGGCCCACCCCGAGGGGATCGTCGGGAGCCAGGATCAGCTCGAAGGCGCAGTACAGGCAGCCGCTCTCCAGCGCGTGGCTCCGGGCTTGTTCCAGCAGGCGTTGGCGCGCGTCTCCCGTGGGCTGCTGCCAATCCCTGGCCGCGGCACGGGCCATGCCTTGACAGGAGGCATCGGCGTAGCGGGTCAGCACGAGCTGCCGGACGAGCGCTTCGTCGGCCTGCAGCAGCAGGTCGAGGCCCGCCTGGGTCTGGGATTCGCTGGGTTGCGATGCCATCTCGCCATCCTCGGGGATCTGCACGGAGCCGTTAACCCAAAGGGCTCGGGCCCGTCATGGGCGAACAGCGGGCTGCATCACCGCTTAGGCGCCTTGCGCCCATAATTCTCTTTCAGCTGCCCTCCCGCGGGCGGCTCAAGGCCCCGCCCGATCATGGGTAGAGCCCCTCCGGCCCCAGGCTCTTCAGCTCTCCACGGTCGCGCTCGCTAGTGCAGCGCCGGCTCGGGCAGCCGCACAATCGGCAGGTTCACCCGCGCCGCCTGCATCCAGCGCGCCACGTCCTGGGTGGAGGGCACGCGCCGCTCACCCAGGGCCTTCTGCTCATCCGCGCGCGTGCTGACGAAGATGCGGTTGCGGATGTACTGGCTGGGCTCGCCCTTGTCTTCTGCGATGAAGGTCAGGTCGTACCAGTTGCCGTTCAGCTGCACGTAGTGGATGTCGCTGGTCAACGCGTAGAGCGCCTCGGTCACGCTGTAGCCGTACTTGTCCAGCAGGGGCATGCTGATGTGCAGCTCGTCGCCTTCCTGCCAGATGTTCACCTCGCCTACGTTGTACTGGTCGTAGTAGGCGCCTTCGTGCAAGGCGAAGCGATCCGTGTCGATCACGTAGGCCGGCGGATCCACCGGCTCGGGCAGGCCCTCCACCAGGCTGCCCAGGGCCGCGGCCACGCTGGAGCTGAAGTCGCTGCCGTAGCCCGACGAGAGGATGGAGATGGCGAAGCCGTGCTCGGGCAGCACGTGGAACTCGGAGCTGTAGGACAAGGTGTTGCCGCCGTGCTTCCAGTAGGGGACCTGGTAGTAGTCCTGGCCCACCTGGAAGCCGCGGTTGACCATCAGGCCGTAGCCGTAGTGCATCTCGTCGTCGTAGTAGAGCGTGTTGACGTGCTCGTCGTGGATCGAGGCGGTCAGCTCGTCGGAGAGCACCGCTTCATCGCCGTTGATCAGGAAATCTGCGAAGTACAGCTGCTGGGTGGCGGTGGACCAGGTCAGGCCCGCCGGCCTCCCCCAGCCGGGGTCGGGCACGTCGTCCAGCTCGACCGTGCCGTAGTTGCCGTACATGTCGACGCCGTAGCCGATGGCGTAGTCGCCGTCGGCCTCCACCTCGCTCTTGCGCAGGTAGCTGCGGTCCATGCCCAGGGGCTGGTACACGTCTTCGACCATGATGTCGGGCCAGGCGCGGGTGTCGTTCTCTTCGGTGATCAGGCCCGCCAGCACGAAGTTGGGGTTGCTGTAGTTCCAGAAGACGCCCGGCGGGTTCATCAGCCACAGGTTGTTGGCGAAGTATCCGTAGGTGTAGCTCTGCAGCAGCGAGTCCGAGTCGCTCTGGTCCCAGGGAATCCAGTCGTAGAAGGCCCCCTGGTGGGTCAGCAGGTGCTGCACCAGGATCTGGTCGTCCCAGGTCTCGTCGAGGGCGAACTCCAGATCGGGCAGGGTCGTGTCCAGGTTGTCGTCCAGGCTGACCAGGCCGTCCTGCACCTTCTGCAGCAGGGCCACAGCCGTGTGCTTCTTGGTGTCGGAGCCTATTTGGAAGAGGGTGTCGTTGGACAGATCCTCTTCTCGGTCCGGGTGGCGGCTGCCCAGCGTGTAGGCGAAGCTCACCTGGCCGTTCTCCATCACGGCCACCTGGACGGCGGCCGCGATGTTGGAGTCCAGGTCGCTCTGCAGGGCGGCCATCAGGGTGTCGTAGCGCTCGTCCCAGCCAGTGTCCTCGGGCGGGGCGCTGTCCTGGGTGTCGCCGGGCTCGTAGGTGTCGGCCGGGCTGTCGGTGGTGGCGGGGCCGGTGTCGCTGGGGGGATCCTTGATGTCCGAGTCCTTCTGGCAGCCTGCCAGCACGAGAGCGAAGAGCAGCATGAGGGCACCTCCTTGCGGCCGTTGTAACGCGAGACGTGGGAGACGAGGTGCCCTGGCTGCCGGCGAGCGTTTACACGGTGGAGGAAAACAGGAGCCAGCGAGCTATGATCGGCGACATGCCTCCTCTCTCATGGCACCTCTTGTTGCTGGCCTCCCTGGGATGCCAGCAACCGGAACCCGATCCTGCGGATCCCGGCGAGTCGGCCTCTCCCGGCGACAGCGCGGCGCCCGGCGACTCGCAAGGCTCCGAGGACAGCGATCCGCCCGAGCTGTTCGCCCTGGACTGCGCGTCCCTGGGCGATCCGCCCCTGGAGGCCCTGCCCGATGGCGTGCCGCTGCGCACGTCGCAGCAGTCCTTCAACCAGGACTGGTACGTGGCGCTGCTGGACGGCGCCATCTGGGTCAAGTCCAACGAGGAGGTCACCGGCGAGGAGGGCGAGTGGAGCCTGCTGGGGGAGACGGGCAGGCCCGAGGGAGACCAGCTGGGCAACTTCGGCGCGCCCGGCGCCGTGGCCGAGATCTCCGTGGACGGCGTGCACCTGACGGCCCTGTCGGACGAGGGGCACTTCTACCGGGGCTCGGACATGACCGGCGACGTGCTGTCCGGCTTCCAGTGGACCGACGCCTGGGGCGGTCTGATGGCCGACGGCGCCGGCCTGAGCCAGGAGTTCTCCACCCGCTGCGGCTGGGACGTGGCCGACTCCCACCCCCTGGGCGTGGCGTACTACGAGGACAGCAACGGCAGCCAGCACAGCGTGGGCCTGGGGGTGGCCCACGTCTACCGGCTGGGGGAGCAGGGCCGCCGCATCTACTTCAACGACTGGTGGCTGCCCGAGGACTGGAGCCGCCAGATCTGCGGCCCCGAGCGCGGCAGCTTCGCGGCCCTGGACATCAGCGTCAGCGCCTCGACCATGTTCCTGGTGGGCCACCAGGGCCAGCTCTACACGCGGCTGTACGACTTCGACACCGGCGGCGAAAACCCCCTCTACACCTACTCCTACATCGTGGGGGCCGACGGGAGCACCACTCGCAGGCTGCCGGCCGAGGACTGGCTGCGTCAGCCCGACATCGAGCAGGGGCGCATCGTGCCGCGCGTGACCATCTACCAGGACGGCCAGGGCAACGCAGCGCGCGTGCTGCGGGTGGAGGGCAGCCTGGACGGGGCCGGGGGCTACTTCGAGAAGCGCATCTACGACCAGAGCTGGGACTTCGTGCAGACGGGGGCCCTGGTGGAGGGCCCCTTCCTGGACGAGGCGGCCGCGGCCGAGGGCGCGGACCCGGAGGACTTCGCCCTGCAGGGCACGCTCTGCCTGGAGTCGGATCAGCTGGAGCTGGAGATTCCGGACTTCAACATCGTCTGCTCGCCGGCCCAGGTACAGCTGCGCTGGGAAGGGGAGCCGGTGCAGGTGGGGGGCCAGCCCCTGCTCCTGGAGCTGCACCACGTGCACACCTGGGTGGAAGAGACGCGCGCCACGGATTTCTGGGACAAAGGCGTGCCGGCCGAGGTGCAAGCCGCCCTGCTGATCCCCGAAGAGATCGCCTCCATCGATGACGAGGCGGCCCGCCAGGCCGTGCAGGCCCTGCTGGCGGACAAGCAGGTGATCAACTTCCTGGGGCAGGTCTCCACCTCGGGCATCGAGCTGTCGGAGATCATGTGGACCGAGCCCTTTCGGGTTCCGGCCGAGGAGAAGGCCTTCTGGAGCGCCTTCGAGCTGGTGGCGGGGCCCTGAGGGGGGCTTGGTCTTCAGTCCCTGGCCAGGGGATTCACGACGCGCAGGAAGGGGAACTTGAGGAAGTCGCGGTCATTGGTGCAGATCGTGTCGACGCCGTGCTGGCGTAGCAGGGCGGCCAGGTGCACATCGGGCACCAGCTTGCTGCGGACGGCCAGACCCTCTGCGACCTGGCGGTAGATCCCCCAGAAGCCATCCTGCTCTGACAGGACGCGGACGTGGGGAAGCTCGATCAAGGCCTCGACATTGCGCATGGCTTGCTGTGGGTCGAGGGGTGGCGAGACGATGGCCGGGTGGGTGCTCATCCGCAGGTAGCTCATCACGGTGATCCAGGGGATGCACCACAAGCTGCGCTCGGTGTGGCAACGTCGCAGGAAGGACAGGGCTCGGTCGTGATGGGGGCTGCGCCGCGCAGAGGCGTAGAGCAGCAGGTTTACGTCGACCGCGAAGCTCAACGCGCGGGCCCATCGGCGTCGAGCAAGGCGTAGATGGCCTCTTTGTCCAGGGGATCCGCCAGGAGTCCGCCTGGTGAGATGGACCAGTCCAGGGGTTCCTGTGGAGGATGGGGCGAAGTCTCGGCCGCCAGGGACTCGGCGAGCAGGTCCGAGATCAGGCGCCCCATGGACTTGCCACGCTGACTGCTCAGCCGCCGCAGCTCATCGAGGATGGGAGCGTCGATGTTGACTGTGGTGCGTGGCATGATGCTTTGATGATAGATTCGGACGCATCAGATGTCAAGCGCGGGGATGCCGCTGTCGGTCCAGCCTTCCTCATCGTCCCACAGGGCGAGCTCCCCTGCGTTCCCCCAGGTCTCTTCCCTGCCGTCAAGCTCGATCTCCCACTTCAGGGAGGGCCAACCCGACTGGACGGGATCGCTGGCGGACCAGATCCAGGTCCCTTCGTAGCGCTGACGGTCTACCTGCTCGATGACCAGCTGCGTGCTGGGGTATTGCCCGTCGTCCCAGTCCAGCGCGGCGCTGGACCAGCTGCCCTCGGGGGAGCAGGCCCTCAGCCCGCGCGCTCCAGTCGGTGCAGCAGCTCGGCCTCGGACAGGCTGGGGCTGCCGTACCAGCGGGCTGTGGCCGCCCGCACCAGCTGGCCGTCCAGGCAGGTCAGGCCGCGGCGCAGGGGGGCGTGCTCCCGCAAGGCGCGCGCAGGGCCCAGGTCGGCCAGCAGCCGGCACCAGGGCAGGGTGACGGCGGCCAGCGCTTGCGAGGCTGAACGCGCCGCCAGGGAGGGGATGTTGGCCACCACGTAATGCCTGCGGCCCTCAGCCACGTAGACCGGGTCGTCGTGGGTGGTCTGGCGCTCGCAGGTCTCCAGGGCACCGCCGATGTCGGCGGCCACGTCCACCACCACGGCCCCGGGAGGCATCTGGGCCAGCATGGGCCGGGTGACCAGGTGCCCCTGGCGGCCCGGCGGCCACATCACGGCGTTGAGCAGGATGTCGCTGCGGCGCAGCTCGTCGCGCAGGGTGGCGGCGTCGGAGCGCAGGGTGCGCACCCGCGGGAACATCCGCGCCAGCTCGGCCAGCCGGTCGCCGTCGATGTCCAGCACGGTCACCTCGGCCCCCAGGCCGTGGGCCACTTGCAGCGCGCCCGTGCCCACGAAGCCGCCACCCAGGATCAACACGCGCGCAGGCTGCACGCCCGGCAGGCCGCCCGGCAGCAGGCCCGGGCCCCCCTGCACGGTCTGCAGCAGCTCGAAGCCCTTGAGCATACCCATATAGCCGGCAACCGTGCTCATGGGCTCCAGCAGGGGCAAGCGGCCGTCGTCCAGCTGCACGTCCTCGAAGGCCACACCCCAGGTGCCGCTGTCGAGCAGGGCGTCGCAGAGCGGCCGGTTGCCCGCTGAGTGGATGTAGGTGAACAGCAGCTGCCCCGGCCGCAGCAGGGCGTACTCCCAGGCCATGGGCTCCTTGACCTTGTAGATCAGCTCGGACCTGGCGAAGACCTCGGCGGCGTGCTCCGCCAGCTCGGCGCCGGCAGCCTCGTACTGCTCGTCGCTCCAGCCGGCAGCCTGGCCCGCGCCGCGCTCCACCAGCACCTGGTGGCCCCCGGCGACCAGCGATTCCACCCCCGTGGGCAGCAGGGCGACACGGTACTCGTGGTTCTTGGTCTCGCGGTTGGTTCCGATGATCATAGGGGGCTCCTGGTGCGGGCCATGCGCCAGGTACCTAGCCGCTTGGGGCCGTTCGCGGCAGCGTTGGTGCGCGATGCGCGCTAACCCTTCAACCCCTCCCCGAACCGATACCCCCGCTCGAAGGCCTCCCCGTTCAGCTTCTCCGTCCCCGCTGGCACGGAGTCGAGCACGGCGCTGCGCATGGACTCGTAGTCCGTCACATCGGACATGGACGCGAAGAAACCCAGCATCACGATGTTCTGCACGATCTTGCGCCCCAGCTCCTCGGCGATGCGCGTCGACGGGATGGCGTGCAGCCGCACGTCGTCGCGTCGCGGCTCGGGCTGCACGAGATCTTCCTCGATCAAGACCAATCCGCCAGGGGCCACGCCGGGCGCGAACCTGGTGTAGCCCTCTTGCGACATCGCGATCAGCACAACCGGCGCCTTGACGTAGGGGTAGAGCACGCGCCCGTCGGACACGATCACCTGCGAGCTGCAGGCGCTGCCACGCGCCTCGGGGCCGAAGGCCTGGGTCATGGTGGCGTTCTTGCCGTCGAAGATGGAGGTGGCCTTGCCGATGACGTAACCGCAGAGGATGACCCCCTGGCCACCGAAGCCGCTGATGCGGATCTCGTGTCTCATGGCGCCTCCCCCGTCTCTCCGCCATCATCCCCCTCCCAACCGGCAAGGGCCAGGGCGTGGGCTGGATCGTAGTGGGCGGCCTTGTCGCCCAGGCGTTGATCCAGGCCTTGCTGCAGGGACTGGCTGAAGGTGGGTCGGTCGTCGCGGTCCAGGAACTTGCCGCAGATGATGCGGCCCTGGAAATCGCTCATCTCCAGGTCTTCGAGCGGCCGGTGGCCGTGCTTGATCTCGGAGTTGGCGTGGTAGTGCTTCAGCAGCCGCAGGCCGTCGCCCAGCTTGTTGCGGCGGCCGTAGAGGGTTGAGCAGGGCGCGATCACCTCCACCACGCAGAAGCCGGGCTTGAGCAGGGCCTCGACGAAGGCCTTGCGCAAGCGCCGCACGTGCAGGCAGGTCCAGCGCGCCACGTAGACGGCTCCGCAGGCCGCGGCCACCAGCGGCACGTTCAGCGGGCGCTCGTGGTTGCCATAGGGCGCGGTGGAGCAGTTGGCCGTCAGCGGCGTGGTGGAAGCCACCTGCCCGCCCGTCATGGCGTACAGGAAGTTGTTGACCATGAAGATCTTCAGGTCCATGTTGCGGCGCGCGCCGTGCAGGAAGTGGTTGCCGCCGATGGCCAGCAGGTCGCCGTCGCCCGAAAACACCACGTGCTTCATGTCGGGCCGCGCGCAGGCCAGGCCGGTGGCGAAGGGGATGGCGCGGCCGTGGGTGGTGTGGAAAGAATCGAGCTTGACGTAGCCCGCCACCCGGCCGGTGCAGCCGATGCCCGAGGTGACCGTGACCTTGTCCGTGGGGAAGCCGTGCTTCTTCTCCACCTCTTCCAGGGCCTCGATGAAGCAGCTGACGGCCGTACCGATGCCGCAGGTGGAGCACCAGATGTGCGGGATGCGGTCCATCCGCAGGTAGGGCTCCATGGGGTGCTCGAGGAAGGCCTCGCGCTCGCGGCGCTCCAGGGACGCTCGCTGGATCTCGTCGGGCATCACGCGCCTCCCGCCGCTGCGAAGATGGCGGCCTCCACATCGGCCGGGTCGTGCACCGTGCCGCCGGGATGACCGCAGAGCTGCACCCGCGCCTGGCCCGCCACGCAGCGGTCCAGCTCGTAGTAGACCTGGCCCAGGTTCATCTCGGCCATCACGAAGCCCTTGACCCGGGGCGCCAGCGCGCGGATGCGCTCCTCCGGGAAAGGCCAGACCGTGATCAGGCGCAGAAGGCCCACCTTCAAGCCCCGCTGCCGGGCCGCGTCGATGGCCGGACGCACCACGCGCGAGGTGATGCCGTAGGCGACCACCACCACCTCGGCGTCCTCCACCTGGTCCTCTTCCAGGGTGATGATGTCAGGCGTGTGCTTGCGCACCTTCTCCACCAGCCGCGTGGTGTGTTTCTTCTGCGCCTCGGCGTTCATCACCGGGTAGCCCAGCTCGTCGTGGGTCAGGCCCGTGATGTGGAACTTGTAGCCCATGCCCACCGGCGGGCACTCGGGCACCAGGGACTCGTCCACCAGGTAGGGCAGGAAGCCCTCGGGGGGGCGGGTGGTCCAGCGCCGCGGCACCAGCTCGATCTGGTCCGCCGGCGGGATGACCACCTTCTCGGTCATGTGGCCCACGCACTCGTCGGTCATCACCAACACGGGCATGCGGTAGGTCTCGGACAGGTTGAAGGCCATGATGGTCAGCTCGAAGCACTCCTGGGGAGAGTCGGGCGCCAGGGCTATGACCTCGTAGTCACCGTGGGAGCCCCAGCGGGCCTGCATCATGTCGGCCTGGCCGGGCAGGGTGGGCAGGCCCGTGCTGGGACCGCCGCGCTGCACGTTGACCAGCACGCAGGGGGTCTCCAGCATCATGCCCAGGCCGAAGTTCTCCATCATCAGCGAAAAGCCCGGGCCCGAGGTGCAGGTCATGGACTTGACCCCGCCCCACGAGGCACCGAGCACGGCGTTCATGCTGGCCAGCTCGTCCTCCATCTGCACGAAGACCCCGCCCACCTTGCCGAAGCGAGCCACCACGCGCTCGGCGATTTCGGTGGAAGGCGTGATGGGGTAGCCGCCGAAGAAGCTGCAACCGGCCGCCACTGCCCCCTCGGCCGCCGCGTGGTTGCCGTCCAGGTAGTGCGCGCCTGTCATGACGCGGGCGGGATCGGCTCTCATTCCTGCTCCTCCTCGACCAACACGCAGAAGATGGCGAAGTCCGGGCAGATGGCCTCGCAGAGCTGGCAGTGCACGCAGCCCGCGCCGTTGAGCGTGCGCGGCGGGTGGTAGCCCTTCTTGTTGAACTCGGGCGACAGCTCCAGCACGTTCACGGGGCAGTACTCGACGCAGAAGGCGCAGCCCTTGCAGCGCTCGCGCAGGATGTGCAGCTCGCCGTGCGGGACGGCGACCTTCTCGACCTCAAGGGGGGTGCGCCAGTACTTCATGGCCCGGTCTCCTGCTGCAGCTCCCTCACCGCACCGTTCCCAGGTACTGGGTGGTGAGCTGGCGCTGGCGCACCTCGGGGTTGGAGTAGTCGGGCAGCAGCATGGGCGCGACGGCCTCGGCACCCAGGTCGGCCTCGGCCAGCTCGGCGTGGTAGCGATCCACGTGCTCCAGGGACAGGGCGCCATCGCGCCAGGATTCAAGCGCGTACTGGGCCGCGTTGTGCCCGGCGATGCGCCCGAAGACCATGATGTCCAAGAGCGAGTTGCCCATCAGACGGTTCTGGCCGTGGATGCCGCCCGTCACCTCGCCGGCGGCGAAGAGGCCTGGCACCACGGTGGCGGCCTGGGCGTCGAAGGAGATGCCGCCGTTTTGGTAGTGCAGGGTGGGGTAGACCAGCATGGGCTGGCGCGCGATGTCGATGCCGTAGCGGCTGAAGAGGGTCCACTTGCCGGGGAACTCCTTCTTGACCGTGCCCTCGCCGTGCAGCAGATCGATCATCGGGCTGTCGAGCCAGACGGCCACCTTGTCGCCCGGGATGGGCACGCCCTTGCCCACCTCGGTGGCCTCGCGGATGAAGCAGGCGCTCTCGATGTCGCGCGGCTCGCGCTCGTAGACGAACTGCTCGCCGTCGACGTTGAGCACGTTGGCTCCGGCGCCGCGGAACTTCTCGGTGATCAGCAGCCCCTCGGCCTGCTCCGGGAAGACGGCGCCGGTGGGGTGGTACTGCACGGTGTGCAAGAACTCCAGCTTCACTCCGGCGCGGTAGGCCATGATCAGGCCGTCACCCGTGGCACCGTAGTGGTTGGTGGTCATGAATTCCTGCATGTGCAGGCGCCCCGAGCCGCCGGTGGCCAGCACCACGGCCTTGGCCTTGACCAGGAAGTACTCCTGGGTCTCCAGGTCGAAGAGCAGGGCCCCGGCGCAGGCGCCGTGCTCGTCCAGCACCAGCTCCACGGCCGGTGAGAACTCCAGCACCTTGACGTCGCGGCTGCGGGCCTCGTCGCGCACGGTGCGCATGATCTCGGCCCCGGTGATGTCGCCGGCGCTGTGCATGCGGCGCCGCGAGGTGCCGCCTCCGTGCAGGGTGGCCAGCACGCCGTCCTCGCCTTTGGAGAACATGGCGCCCAGCTCTTCCAGCCAGTGCAGGGCCGAAGGGGCGTCGTTCACCAGGCGGTAGACCAGCTCGGGGTCGTTCTTGAAGTGTCCGCCGCCCATCACGTCCAGGTAGTGGTCGCAGGGGGAGTCCTTCCAACCCTTGGTGGCGGCCTGGATGCCGCCCTCGGCCATCATGGTGTTGGCGTCGCCGTGGCGCAGCTTGGTGGCCACCAGCACACGGGCGCCGCCATCCAGGGCCATGATGGCCGCCGCCGTACCCGCCCCGCCGCCGCCTATGACCAGCACGTCGGTCTCGTGGCGCCAGGAGGACAGGTCGATGCGGCTGGGATCTACCCGGCTGCGGGCCTCCAGCAGGCGCACGATCTCGGGCGAGATGGCGTAGCCCTTGCTGGGTCCCACGCGGATGGGGGTGCGCGACTCGGGCTTGGCGTCGGGGTGGTAGAGGCGCAGGCGCTCGGCGCGCTCCTCCAGCGAGAGCGCCGGGAACTCCTCACCGGCCCGCTTGCGCGCCACCCGCTCGCCGCGGGTGCGCTCCACCACCTCAATCAGCTTCTCCAGCTCGGGTGTGTAGCCCATGGTTCCTCCGTGCTCACAGGTGGCGGGGGTCGTCGGGGACCCAGCTGTCGGGGGCGCCGGCAGGTTCGATCTGACGCGCCTTGTACGCGTTGCGCAGCTCTTCCTCGCCCATACCCATCATGGCCTGCAGGCGCGCCTCGAAGTGACCGTCCGCGATGGCGTCCACTTGCCGCTGCATGTGCTCGGCGCGCGGCGCGACGTGGCGGCCGTAGAGCCGCCGGCACAGGATGGCCACGTGGTGCTGCACGGTCTCGGCCGGGCAGCGGGCCGCGCAGATGCCGCACATGACGCAGGCGAAGGAGAGCTCGGCGGCTTTCGCGATGTCGCCGCGCATGGCCCGCGCCATGTACTCCATGACGTCGATGTCCATGGGGCAACCGCGCGTGCAGGTGTTGCAGCCCAGGCACTTGAAGAGCTCGGGGTAAGCCTGGGCCACGTCCCCCGGTGTTCCCTCCAGCTCGCCCAGCTGGTAGCTGGCCCGGTTGGCCGGGAAGAAGGGGATCTGGGCCAGGTACATCTCCGGCTCGACCACCGTCTGGCACGCCAGGCCTATTTCGACCCGGTGGTTGCCCGGCTTGCGAAAGACCGTGGCGCAGGCGCCGCAGATCCCGCCGCGGCAGCCGCAGCCGCGCACCAGCTGGTAGCCGGCGTGCTCCATGGCCTTTTGGATGGTCAGGCTGGCGGGCACCTCGAACTTCTTGCCCATGACGAAGATGGTGACCATCTCCTGCTCTGCTGCTGCCATGGCAAGCACCTCCTACAGGTCGGGGGGCAGCGCGTCCAGCTGCGCCGCGGTGAACACGGGGCCGTCTTTGCAGACGTAGTACGGGCCCACGTTGCAGCGGCCGCACTTGCCCAGACCGCACTTCATGCGGTTTTCCAGGGTGGTGATGATCTGCTCGCGCGCAAATCCCAGCTTCTCCAGCGAAGCCAGGGCGAACTTGAGCATGATGGGCGGGCCGCAGACGATGGCCAGGGCGCCCTGGTCGCTGGGGGCCATGTCCTCGAGCACAGGGGGAATCAGCCCCACCTGGCCGTCCCAGCCGGGGCGCTCGCCGCCGGGGTCCACGGTCTTGACGCAGGTCACATCGGGGTGCTGGGCCCACTCGTCGGTCAGCCGCTTGTAGACCAGGTCTTCGACGGAGCGCGCGCCGTTGAGGATGGTGATCCGGCCGAAGTCCTCGCGCTTGTCCAGGCAGTACTCGATGATGGAGCGCACCGGAGCGATGCCGATGCCGCCGCCCACGAAGACGATGTCGCGCCCCTGCATGCGCTCGACGGGGAACCAGTTGCCGTAGGGGCCGCGGAAGCCCACCAGGTCGCCCTCTTCGCAGTCGCGCAGGGCCGTGGTGAGCTTACCCACCAGCTTGAAGCTGCACTCGATGCGCGGCAGGCGCGTGGGCGAGGAGGCGATGCAGAAGGTGGCCTCGCCCGCGCCGAAGACCGAGAACTCGCCGAACTGGCCGGGCATGAAGTCGAAGCCCGCGACCACGTCCGGGTCCAGGAACTCCAGCTCCAGGGTGCGCACATCGGGCGTCTCGTCGCGCATGGCTGCGATGCGCAGCAGCACGGGCATGTAGATGTTTTCCATCACGCCCCCTCCCCCGCGCTGCCCCTGGCCATGGTCAGGGCGGCCAGGTAGATGTCCTGACCTGCGGGGCAGCCGCGCACGCAGCGACCGCAGCCGACGCACATCACGTGTCCGAAGCGCTCGGGGTGGTAGCTGAACTTGTGCAGCACGCGCTGACGCCAGCGCGCAGCCTGGTCGGGACGCGGGTTGTGGCCGGCGCCGTGCAGCGTGAACACGGAGAAGGCGCAGGCGTCCCAGAGCTTGACGCGCTGCCCGGCCTGGGGCCCGCCCTCGTCCACGATGTCGAAGCAGTGGCAGGTGGGGCAGCTGTAGGCGCAGGAGCCGCAGCCCAGGCAGGCCAGGCCCAGCTGCTGCCAGCGCGCGTCGTTGAAGGCCTCCCGCAGGGTCGGGCCCAGCTGCCGCAGGTCCTGGCTGCGCTCCAGCAGCGCCTCGGCGGCCTGGGTGGCGGCCGCCTTGTCCGGATGAGGGCCGGCCGGTGGGGGTGGG
>CAYVQL010000127.1:0-28280 GCA_964454135.1 uncultured Enterobacterales bacterium
AATCGGCTTTCAACCCTGGCAATGCATCGGTTGGCCGCAAGGATGACCGAGCCCGATCGGCCCAGCCGTCAGGCTGGTAGATGCACAGGCCGAAGACCTCCGTGCGCAGACGCTGCCACTGGGACAGGCGCTGCCCGCCGCCGTGGACCACCATCGGCGCCAATACGGTCCATTCCACCCATTTCGCCTGGGCCGGCCAGCGCCTGGCGCTGCGGCTCAACCTGGATCGCGAGGCGGTCAAGGCCCTGCGCCGCCTGCTGGGGCCCAGCGAGAAGCTGGAGGTCATCCCCGAGCCCGCCGCCGGCTGCGTGCGCATCGCGCACCGCGCCGTGCGCGTGCTGGAGTTCAACCTGTTCAAGGCGGGCCTGGTCAGCTTCCAGCAAGACCTGGCGCCGCCCGAGCTGCTGCGGGTGCTCGAGCGGGTGGCGGGCCATGTGCGGGATTGCCTGGATGAGACCGAGGTGCAGGCCGAGCTCTGAGGCTTGGGCCACCAGGTCACTCCGGCAACAGCGCGTCCGCCTCCACCTCCACCAGCCAGCCGGGGTCGATGAAGCCCTTGACCTCCACCACGGTGCAGGCCGGGCGCACCTGGGCGAAGACGCGCCCGTGCACGGCGGCCACCTGCTCCCAGCAGCGCACGTCCTTGAGCATGACGCGCGTGCGCACCACGTGCTCCATTGTCGCGCCGGCCTGCTGCAGCGCCTCGGCCACGATGCCCAGGCAGCGCTCCATCTGGCCGACGGGATCGCCGGGACACGCCGCGCTGCCGTCGGGAGCGATGGCGGCGGTGCCGGCCACGGAGATGCTGCGGCCCACGCGCACGGCGCGCGAGAAGCCGAAGCGGCCCTCGTAGGGGGAACCCGAGGAGATGAGGGTGCGGGTCATGCATGCTCCGGTGTTCGGGTGCTCGAGGCAGCCTACTCCGGCGTTGCCGCCCTGCAAGCTGCAGCACTTCGCAGCAGCGACCAGCTCACTCCAAGCTACGCCCTCTGTAGGCCCAACAGCCCGCGGCCAGTCCCTCCCTGGCACCTTCCTCGCGGCTCAATCCCACACTCTCGAAGGTCCGCAGCGCTTCCGGCCCGCAGCCCACATGGCGCGCCCAAGCGCGGCCCAGCCCCTGCCACCAAGCCGGCAGCCAGACGCAGATCTCGTGTTCATGCTCTTCGGCCAACGGAATGGGCAGCCGTCCGGATCCGACGCGTTCCTCGAGCCAGGCCGCGCCACGCGCCTCGCAGAGCCCGAGCAGCATCTCACCCCGGGGCAGGTGATCGTCATTCCCCGGCGCCAGCCCGCGACCCAACGCCCGCAGCGCGGCGCTCCGCAGCTCCGGCAGCTCTTCCAGGGGCCGCAGCAGCGGCTCCCAGCTCTCCATGGGCTCGAGTCCCATGGAGTGCGCCATCCCCTCGGCCAGCGCCCGCCGCGCCTCGTCGTCATGCAGCTGGTCCCGCGCGCGTAGCAGCCAGCTGCCCGGCTCGCCTGGCCGCGCCACTGAGCCCAACCCCATGCGCCGCCCCAGCTCGAAGAGGTGCTGATACCGGCAAGGGGCGAAGCGATCCTCGTGGCCCTCCAGAAAGGCCAAGGCCGCCTCGATGTCCGCCGGTCGGCCCTGCTTGCGCGCCAGGCGCTGTGGCGGCTGTCCGCTGGGCACCGAGCGGTCGGGCTGCAGGTCGCCTGCGCAGACGGACAGCCCCAGCGCGGCCCCGCGCCAGGCCTGCCAGGAAGTCACCCGCTGCCAGCAGCCCAGGCCCACCAGCCCCGCCAAGAGCAGCAGGGCGCCGCCAGAGCGCAGCCGCGCGCGCCAACTGCGCCAGCCGGCCGACAGCCAGGCCAGGGCGGCGGCCACGCCCAGGGCCAACAGAGGCAGCATGGGACCGCGGTAGCGCAGGTTGAAGGGATCGTAGGTGCGCACGGCCGGGTTGTCGTCCCACAGGTCGTAGCGCAGCAGGTAGGCGGCCAACAGGCCCGCCAGGGCCAGAGGCGCGAAGCGCGCTGCCACGGCATCGCCCTTTTCCCGCCGCCAGAGCAGGACCGCGCCCAGTAGGCCCAGCCCGCCGAAGACGAAGGCCCAGCACGGCGAGAGCCCCCCCAACGAGGTCGGCCAGAGCTGCCCGTGGATGAAATCTCCAGCGAACCAGCGCCAGAGCGCCGCGGGCGGAGCCAGCTGCAGCGCGCCCCACCAGTGCTGGGCCTGCTCCAGCTCCTCAGGGCGCGCGCGATGGTAGAGCCACCAGGGCACGGCGCCCAGGGGCAGGCCGGCGAAGAAGGACGGCCCGCCGCGACGCCAGCCCAGCAGGGCCAGCAGCCCCAGCGCTGGCAGCGCATAGGCGCTGGTGTAGCAGAACCAGAGCCCCAGGCCGGCTAGGCCCCCGGCCAGCAGCGCCAGCGGCGCACCGCCCCACCAGCGGCGCATTCCCAGGCCCAGGGCCAGCAGCAGGGCCGCGGCCAGGGTGAAGGCGCTGGACTCGGCGTGGTTGCCCCAGGCCGTCAGGGTCAGCTCGCGATAGGCGGCCGGCGCCGCCAGCATCAGGGCGCAGAAGAGGGCCGCGGCCCGCGCGCCCCGGGCGCGCCAGGCCAGGCCGGCCCCGCAGGCCACCACCAGCATGTGCAGGGCGGCGGGCACGGCCTTCCAGGCCAACAGGGTGGGCCCCAGCAGGCGAAACAGGGGCACAGCGGCCAGGGCCTCGGCGCTGCATCCCCCGCAGAGCGGCCTGTACTGCAGGTCCCAGAGGGCGTCGAAGTGGCCACAGGCCAGCTGCAGGCCGGCACGAGCGTTGTGCGCCTCTTCCGTGGCCAGGCGTGCATGGGGGCCCAGCAGCAGGTCGGCCGCCGTGGCCAGGGCCTCCAGCGCCACGAGTGCCAAGACCAGCCAGCCCAACGGGGACAGGTGGCGGGGGTCCATGGCGTGGCGCATCTTCTGCATGGAGGGATTCTCTCCGGTCCTGGCCGCCCTGTCGATGCCAGCGCGCACATCCCCTAGACTTCGACTACCGCCAGGGCGTGCTAGACTGCTCTTCATGTTGCTCCTGCTAGCCCTCCTCCCGGTCGCATGCTCCCCCCTCGGCATCGGCGGCTGGACGCCCCTCGACAGCGCCGAGGAGCCTCCCGTGGACGACTCCACCGACGGCACTCCTGCGGACAGCGAAGAGGAAGACGACCCGGAGGACGTGGGGGGCTGGAAGGAAAAACCGGAAGAATTCGACATCGACATCGAGCCCCACGGCGCCTGCTTCGTGGACGAGATCGAGGTGGAGCTGGACGTGAACCAGGACGCCGAGATCTGGTACGCCTTCGACGACGAGCGGCCCACGCCCGGCGAGAGCCTGTTCTACGAGAAGCCCTTCACCCTGGACAGCTCCCGCATCGTGCGCGCGGTGGCGGTCAACGGGGACGGCCAGGAGATCTGGGACGCCGCGGTCTTCACGAGGCTGAAGTCCGAGGTGGCCGAGAGGGACTCCAACATCCCGCTGATGGTCCTCTACAGCGAGTTCGAGGTGCCCGACTCCAAGGACGACGGCTACATCCCCTTCGGCGTGCTGACCTTCGACCCGGAAGACGGCGACGACGGCCGCGCCAAACTGGCCTCCGAGGCCGGGCTGACCAAGCGCTGCTCGCTCAAGGTGCGGGGTTCCAGCACCGCCGGCTACGCCAAGAAGAGCTACTCCCTCGAGATCCAGGAGGACGACGAGAACGAGGACGACGACGTGGCGCTGCTGGGCCTGCCCGAAGAGAGCGACTGGGTCCTGTTGGCGCCGTTGGTCTTCGACCGGGCGCTGATGCGCAATGCCCTGGCCTATCGCCTGAGCAACGACATCGGCTGCTACGCCCCGCGCACGCGCTTCCTCGAGCTCTACGCCGTGGGCGAAGGCCAGGACCTGGGCCTGGAGCACTACCTCGGTGTCTACGTGCTCGAAGAGCGCATCAAGGTGGGCGAGAACCGCGTGGACATCGCCGAGCTCACGGCCGAGGACGTGGCGGAGCCCGAGGTCACCGGGGGCTATATGTTCAAGCGCGACCGCGTGGGCGACGGCGAGTCGGGCTTCTGGGCCGGAACGGCCGACGGCAGGTGGTCCTTCAACCAGTACCTGGTCTACGTGGAGCCCGACGAGGATGAGATCGTCCCGGCCCAGTCCGCATACCTGAGCGCCGCGCTGGACGCCTTCGGCTGGGCCCTGGCCATGCCCGACGGCATCGACCCGGGAACGGGCGCCCACTGGACCGATCTGGTCGACGTGGACGGCTGGATCGACCACCACCTGATCAACGCCTACACCATGAATCCCGACGCCTTCCGGCTCTCCGGCTACCTCTACAAGGACCGCGAGGGACCCATCGTGGCGGGGCCGATCTGGGACTTCGACCGCACCATGGGCTGCGACAGCGACAGCCGCTGCTACTACACCACCTGGTGGGACGTGACGCGGCTCACCAGCGACACCACCGATCTCTTCGACCACGGCTGGTACAGCGGCTTGTTCGACAGATCCGAGTTCACCGAGCCCTACTGGGACCGCTGGCGCGAGGTGATCGAGGGGCCCCTGAGCACCGAGTCCGTGCACGCCATCATCGACGAGTGGGCTGAAGAGCTCTCCGAATCGGCGGTGCGCAACTTCGATCGCTGGCCCAGCTACCCCCCCGATGGCGGCAGCTTCGAGTACGAGGTGCAGGAACTCAAGGTCTGGACCGAGCTGCGCACGGCCTGGATTGAGGGCTGCCTGCAGCTGGAGGACCCGGAGCACTGCACCGGGAATTGATGTGCGCGGCGGGTAGCTCCTTGCCCAAGCGGCCCCTGCAATGCCATGCTCAGCCGCATGCAACGCACAGAGATCATCGACATCGCTGACCACCCCCTGCTGCAGCACGCCTTCTTCAAGGACCTGGAGCCCGAGCTGCAGTCCGACCTGGTCGAGGCCGCCGAGCTCTACGCGCTGACGGGCGATGAGCTGCACCAGCGCCTGCCTCGCTCCAGAGCGCTCTTCGTCTGCCGAGGCGAGCTGGAGGTGCACCACCGCGGTCACCTGGTGGGCCTGGCCGGTCCCGACGAGACCCTGGGACTGCTGCGTGCCCTGGTCAACACCCGCAGCAACCGCTTCAGCCTGCGCGGCGACCCGGAAGACCTGGCCTACACCCTGCGCCGCAAGATCCTGGAGAGGATCTGCGAGGAGAGCCCGGCCCAGGCCCGCGCCTGGACCAGGGCCGTGGACAGGGAAGTGCTGGACCTGCTCGGCCAGCGCGACCGCCTGCGGCAGCACCTCTGGGACCACTTCCGCGACGGGCAGGCCTCCATGGTCTCGCCCCCCTACCACTGCGACGAGGTCCAGCTGCAGGCCTTCGTGGTGGAGACGGATCCGCAGGCCCTGCGGACCTTTCTCGACACCCACGGCTGCTACCTGGAGCCCCTGCCCTCCTTTCCGGCCAGCTTCATGCTGATCTTCGCCAAGATGAACGGCTTGAAGACCAAGGACCCCGAGGGGGCGGGCGTCGCCCTGCACTACCACGAGACCACACTGCTGGTGCCCTGCCGCACCTGCGAGTTCCTGCCGGGCGTCTTCTGCAGCGAGATCTACCCCGACAACTACCTGGCCACGGTGGTGGGCCGCGAGGTCTACGGCCTGCCCAAGCGCTTCGGTGAGACCATCTTCGGCCAGCGCAGCGCGCGCCTGACGCTCAATGGCCAGACCAAGTTCCGCGCCCGCTGGGCGGACGAGACCCCGCTGGAAGGGACCGACTTCGCCAAGGCCATCACACAAGCCGTGATGGGCGACAGCTCCACGGACCGCAAGGCCGCCGACGCCGCGGCCGTGCTCTTCCAGTTCCTGAAGGGCACGGAGCTGGAGGATCCCTTCCTGCGCATGCCCTTCTTCGCCCATTACCGCATGCCGAAGATGCGGCTCCCCACCTTCGGCAAGGCCCTGCAGAGCCAGTGGAGGCGACGCTTCTCCTGCATCCCCACGGACTTCCCCCTGGACTGCATGCGCGACTTCCAGCGCCTGGAGGAGCCGCAGCTGGATGTGCCCACGTGGGAGTTCCCCTTGCCGGTCAAGGGCTGCCAGGCCTTCGCCCTGACCCTGCGCCTGAGCATCAGCAGCGGCTTCCCCGTGCTGGGCGTCTCCTACCTGGACAAGCTGGCCTCGCTGCTGGCAGGCCCCTTTTCCGGGCCAGTGCGCGGCCAGCTGCAGCGCATGACCCTGCACGCCCCCTACACCAAGCCCGATGGCGATTGGAGCGTGCCCAGGAACCTGCCAGGCAGGCGCAAGCGGGAGCTGCTGCGCGACCTCGACATCCCCGAGGTGAGGCCCAGGGTGGGCGGCGGACACTTGAAGCGGCTGCGGCGCAGGCTGGGGGGGCTGTCGTTCAGGAAGTGAGCGGACTGAATCCCGTCACCTCGCCCCGCACTCCGCCCACCACCCCCGCATGTCTTCAGCCCCCAGCTCGGGCCGCAGCACGGCCAGCCCGTCCCAAGCACCTCCCGCCCGCAGCGAGAACCCGCAGAGCCGCGCCGTGAATTCCCGCACCTCCGCGGCAGCGCCGATCACCAGGAAATGACGGTCATTGGGATCCCAGCTGGGCTTGTCCCCGGGGATGCGCTCCAGGTCCTGGCGATCGCCCGACACCACCAGCGCCACCTGGCCTCCGGGGCCGAAGCGCTCGGCAGGCCGGCCGCGCAGGTGCAGATCCAGCATCAGGGCCGCAGGTTCGCCGGCCGCCGTGCCCGAGATCCAGGCGCCGTCCACGACCAGGGATTCCCCTGGCGGCACGATCGCGTCTATCTGGCCGGCCAGCTGACTGGCCAGGCCCAGCGTGCCCGGCCGATGGGGATGATCGGGGGCCGGCAGCTGGCTGGGGGGCAAGCGCAGCAAGAGCAGGGGCAGCAACGCGCCCCAGGCCGGCAGGGCGGCCAGCCCGGCGCCCATGGGCACCGAGAGCAGCCGCAGGTGATGGTCTCGCAGGTAGCCCAGCTGCCAACCCAACAGGAAGAGCAGCCCGGCCGAGGCCAGCGTGGCCAGGGCCAATCCGCGGCTCTCGCGCCGCGCCAGGCCGGCCAGGGGCGCCGCCGCCAGGGCCCAGGCCCCCAGTCCACCCTGGGCCAGCCAAACTGGCCAGGCATCCAGGGGCGGCCCGGCCGCGCCCCCGCTGCCGGGCAGCGCTCCGCCCGCCAGGCGCAGCAAGCTGGGCAGCGCTGCCAGCAGCGCGATCCCAGCGCCGATCCAGGTATGGCGCTCCTTCCAGGGCAGCAGTGCCAGCAGGGGCAGCGCGCACAGGGCGAAGGGATGGTTCATGGCCGCCATCACCAGCCCCACCAGCGCCAGCGGGGCGCCCCAGGGCCGCTGGCGGGCAGCCACACCCAGGGCCGCGGCCCCCAACCAGACCGGCCCCAGGTAGCACTCGGCCCCGGAGCGCAGCGTGTCCAGCAGGCTGCCATCCAGGGCGATCAGCAGCCCTGCCGCCAGGGCCGGCAGCCAGGCGCGCGGGCGCAGGCGCAGCACCACCAAGACTGCCAGGGGCGCGGCCAGGGCGTGCAGCGCGGCCAGGCAACCCACGGCCTGGCGCAGGGAGCCCGCCAGCAGCAGGCAGAGCGCGTAGGGCGTGTAGAGCGCCCAGCCGTAGGGCTCAGCGTGGCTGCGAGGCGCCAGGGGATGGGCCAGGGCTTCCAACCAGGGCCCGGTTCCATCGGCCAACGCCATCACCGCGTCCGCCTGGTGCAGCCGCAGTGCCAGGGCCGCCAGGTAGGCGACCAGGGCGCAGGCGACGACCGTCCAGGCGGGGATCGGGCGCGGCTGGTCCGGGGGCGTGCTCACCGGGGAGGACAAGCGCTAGCCATGCAGCAGCCCCCCCGCCACGTCATCGCGCACCTGGTTCCCCATCAGCCGCTCCACCAGGTACAGGGCGAAGGCCATGGCCGTGCCTGGCCCCTGGGACGTGACCAGCTCCCCGGCGTCCACGATCTGCTGCGGATTGCGCCCGGGGGTCTTCAGCTGCAGCTCGATGCCCGGGTAGCAGGTGAACCCCCCCTCTTGCAGCAGGCCCGCCTGCTCCAGCGCCAAGGGGGCCGCGCAGATGGCCGCCAGCAGCTCACCCTGCTCGCCGCGCTGCCGCAGCAGCGCCTGCAGGCCCTGGTGGTCGCGCATGGCCATGGTGCCGCCCAGGCCGCCTGGCAGCACCACCAGGTCCCAGGGACCCGTAGCCTGCTCGAAGGCCGCGTCGGGCACGAAGACCATGCCACGCGAGCCGCGGCAGGGCCCGGCGTTGGCCAGGCCGGCCAGGACCACCTCCACCTCCGCCCGTCGCAGCACGTCGACGATGGTAGCGGTCTCGATCTCCTCGAATCCCTCGGCCAGGGGAACCATGACGCGTGGCATGGGGGTCTCTCCGTGGTTCGGCAATCCCGTAACCTACACCACCTCCAGCGCGAAGCCCTCGGCAGCCCGACGCAACCGTCCCCTGCATTCCGGGCAGAGCTCCCCCTGAACCCGCCACAGCACCTCCTCCTCGAAGCGCGCCCAGTCGCCCTCGGCCTCCATGCGCTCCAGCAGCTCGGCGGCCTCGCCGTCCACGCCCATCAGCACCGGATCCTGCTCGCCCTGGATGCGCAGCTCGAAGCGGTAATAGACGCTGCCCTGTGGCAGGGAGACGGAGCAGCCGGAGCAGAGGCGTATGGACATATTGCGAGCCTACCAGGCACCGGCAGCCACGCCAATCCGAAGAATCGTCGGCCCCGGCTTGACGGGCGCCCCGGGCGGCACATACACGGGCCGACGGCCCTTGCCGCGGGGCCCCAACACCCCCAGCGAACCCCAAACCGGGGGGGGGGGGGGGGGGGGGGGGGGGGGCGGGGGGGCACTTCCCGGGGCGGAGGGCCTTTGCGGCGGCTCGTATGTTGCGGTCGATAACGTGTCGCGGCTCCTTCGGAGCCGTCGAGAACGAGCCGCGGTTCTCGAAGAGCCGCTGACGAGGAGGCGCGATGATCCAACTCCCCGAGATCGAACACCAGATCATGGAGTCCCTAGCCGGCTCCGGGCCAGCGGGGATCGCCCAGCTGGCAGCCGCCCTGGACATCGACCAGTCCCTGGTCCATGCCGCTTGCACCGCCCTGGTCGGTCGAGAGCTGGCCCAGATCGACGAGACCCGCTTCCAGGAGCTCTCCCTGCCCGAGTCCAGCCCCTGGCGCGCGGCCGGCGGCAAGCTGCCCGAGCGCGAGATCATCGCCGCCATCGATGCCCTCGGTGGCACGGCCCAGCTGACCGAGCTGCCCGCCCACTGCTCGTTGGACCAGCGCAGCGTGGGCCAGAGCCTGCGCTGGCTGAAGACCAAGGGCTGGTGCCAGCAAAGAGGCCGCGAGCTCAGCCTGACCGACGGCGGCCGGGCCGCCCTGCAGGCACCCGGCGCCGACGAGCTGCTGCTGCGGGCGCTGGAAGATGCGAGCCCGCTGCGCGGCGACCAGCTGCCCGCCGACCTGGACCTGCCTGCCGCGCTGAAGCTGCTCAACAAGCGCAAGGGCATGATCAAGCTGCGCGAGCGCAAGACCCGCCAGGCGCGCCTGAGCGCGGCTGGCCGCCAGGCCTGGGACGCTGGCCAGGTGGAGCTGCGCCGGCAGGTGAACCTGCTCACCTCCGAGATGCTGCACGATGGCAGCTGGCGCGACGTGGACTTCCGGCCCTACGACGTCTCGCTGGAGACGGCCCGCGTCAGCCCCGGCAAGGGCCACCCCTTCCGCCGCGTGCTGGCCCAGACGCGACGCGTCTTCCTGGAGCTGGGCTTCACCGAGGTGGTCAGCCCCCTGGTGGAGTCCTCCTTCTGGAACTTCGACGCGCTCTTCCAGCCCCAGGACCACCCCGCGCGAGAGATGCAGGACACCTTCTACATCGCCCAGCCCTCCACCACGCGGCTGCCCGCGGGCGACTACGCCGCGGCCGTGGGCCGCACCCACGAAGACGGCGGAGACACCGGCTCGGTGGGCTGGCGCTACCGCTGGAGCCGCCAGCTGGCCCATCGCCCGGTGCTGCGCACCCACTGCACCGCCGCCACGGTGCGCGCCCTGGCCGCCGACCCCTCGGCGCCGCGCAAGGCCTTCTGCGTGGGCCCGGTCTTCCGCCGCGAGACCGTGGACTACAAGCACCTGCCCGTCTTCTACCAGGTGGACGGCCTGATCATCGACGAGCACGCCTCCTTCGCCTCGCTGCTGGGCGTGCTCTCGGCCTTCTACCGCAAGATGGGCTTCGAGAAGTTCACCTTCCGACCCGCCTTCTTCCCTTACACCGAGCCCTCGGTGGAGGTCTTCGTCTACGTCGAAGAGCGCAAGGACTGGATGGAACTGGGCGGCGCCGGCGTCTTCCGCCCCGAGGTCACCGAACCGGCCGGCTGTGACAAGCCCGTGTTGGCCTGGGGCCTGGGCCTGGAGCGCATCGCCATGCTGCGCCACGGCATGAACGACATCCGCGACCTGTACATGGCGGATCTTGATTGGCTGAGGAGCGTGCCACTATGCCGGTAATCGGAATCCAGACCGACCTGCTTCTCGAGCGCCTGGGCATGGAGCTCGAGCGCGAAGCCCTGCTCGAGCACCTCTACCACCTGGGCTGCGACGTGGAGGGCTTCGCCACCCTGCGGCGCTTCCACTGCCAGCGCTGCGGCAACATCACCGAGATCACCGAGACCCAGGAAGCGCCCTTGCTCTGCGAGCGCTGCGGCGTGGACTTCCACGAGCAGCCCGAGCTGCAGCTCGAGGCCGGCGAGGTGGACGTGCTGCGCATGGAGCTGCTGGCCGTGCGCCCCGACATGTTCGATCCGGGCGGCCTGGCGCGCGTACTGCGCTCCTACCTGGACGAGAGCGTACCCTCTCCCAGCTACGCCACCGCGCCCCCCGCCCTGCGGGTGGAGGTGGATCCTGCCATGGCCACCGACGCCTGCCCGCGGCCGGCCATCGCCTGCGCCGTGGTGCGCGATCTGGAGCTCTCCGAAGACCTGGTCAAGGTGGTCATGAAGCTGCAGGAGAACCTGCACTGGGCCCTGGCGCGCGACCGCAAGCACGCCTCCATCGGCGTCTACGACCTGGACACCATCGAGACCGCGCGGCCCCTGCGCTACTGGGCCGTGGGCCCCGAAGAGCTGCGCTTCGTGCCCCTGGGCTACCAGCCCGAGGATCCCGCCTCCCAGGTCACGCCGCGGCAAGTTCTGGAAGAGCACCCCAAGGGCCGCGCCTACGCCTTCCTGCTCGAGGGCTGGCCGCGCTACCCCTTGCTGCAGGACGCCGAGGGCCGCGTTCTGTCCATGCCGCCCATCATCAACAGCGAAGACACGCGCGTGGAGCTGCGTACGCGCAACTTCTTCATCGATGTCACCGGCACAGGGCGCCGCATCGTGAGCAAGACCCTCAACGTGCTGGTCACCTCCCTGCTGGAGCTATGCCCCAGCGCCCGCTTGGAACAGGTCACCATGGCCTACGCTGGCGAGGAGCTGGTCACCCCTGACCTACGCCCCCAGCAGGCCACCCTGGATCCGGTCGCCACCACGCGCTTGCTGGGAATCGAGCTGGATCGCGAGGGCGTGGCCGCCTGCCTGCGTCGCATGGGCCACCAGGTGAGCGATGGCCCCGACGGACTGCTGGCCCTGGCCATCCCGGCCTACCGCAACGACATCCTGCACGCCCGCGACCTTATGGAAGACGTGGCCATCGCCTACGGCTACCACAACATCGTCCCCAGCCTGGTCCCCACCCTGACCGTGGGCCGGGCCCTGCCCGTGGAGCTGCAGTCCGACTTCGCCCGCCAGGCCCTGACCGGCATGGGCATGCAAGAGGTGATGACCCTGCAGCTCACCTCCCCCAAGACTGCGTTTTCGGCCATGGGTCTGCCGCCGCGCGACGACTGCGCGGTCATCGAAAACCCCATCGCCGAGGGCGAGACCATGGTACGCGTCTCGCTGTTGCCCGGCCTGCTCAAGACCCTGCAGATCAACACCCACCGCGAGCTGCCCCAGCGCATCTTCGAGGTGGGCGACATCACCCTGTTGGACCCCGAAGCCCAGACCGGCACCTGCGAGAAGCGCCTGGTGGCCGGCGCCCTGACCGCCTCCACAGCCGGCTTCGCCGACCTGCGGCCCAGCGTGCAGAGCCTGCTGGCCGAGCTGGGCTGGCAGCTCCGCACTCCGGCCGCCTCCTGGGGCAGCTGCCTGCCCGGTCGCGCGGCCGAGATCGTGGCCCTACGGGGCGAGGAGCGCCGCGTGGTGGGGCGGATGGGCGAGGTGCATCCCCAGGTGCTGGAGGCCTTCAGGCTGCGGCATCCGACGGTGATGTTCGAGCTGGAGCTGATGCGCTTGAGCTGAACGGAATCCACGCCCGCACCGGTCAGCGCAATTGCGAAGAAACGGTATCGCAGAACGGCCTTGGTCATCGTTGCGGCCATTCGGCCGCAACGATGAGTCGGCCTGTTTTTTTTGCGGGGGGAGGCACAGGGCTGCGCCTGCCCTGCGGGCACCGCGGCTGCCGCCGCTGGCTTGCCCCTCAAAGGTCCGCAGGACCTTTGAGCCCCGCGCCTTATGGGCGCGCCGGGGCATCCAAGATGCCACTGCGTACGCCCGGCAATGCAATCGGCTTTCAACCCTGGCAATGCATCGGTTGGCCACAAGGATGACCGAGCCCCGCAGAACACATTGCGCTCGTCCCCGAAAACAGACCTGTTTCGCGCGGTCCGGCACGGCAGGTCTCTCCCGGAATTCTGATTTCCAGAAGAGCTATGAGCGCTTGTTCGGGGCGCACCGCAGGCTCGGCGTGGCGGTTGCATTCTCGCGCTCATGTCAGTACGATGTCAAGTAGAGGAACTGATGACGCCGTTGCTCCTACTTCTGGCCTGCAGAATGCCTGCGCCTTTCGTAGACACGCAGGAAACGAGCAGCCCCTACATCGACCTGCCTGACACGGAAGCGCCGCAGTCCGTCACCGTCGGCCCGATCGTGGGCGGCGTGAGCAGCACCACCGCGACAGTGATGGTTCGCGGGTCAGTCACAGGCGAGCTCGAGCTCGAGCTGGACGACTGGACCTCCGAGCCGCAGGCGGTTGGCAGCGAGTCCGACTACACGACCCACTTCTACCTGGAGAACCTGGAGCCGAGCACCACCTACCAGTACCGCATCCTGGACAGAGAAGGCTCCTTCAGGACCCCGCCTCCGCCAGGTCAGCACGAGGATTTCGGCTTCGTGGTGTTCGCGGACGCCGTCTCGAACGACGAGGGCAAGACCTCGGATACCTACGTCATGGCGGGAACCCTGGACATCTCGTTCGCCCTGCAGATCGGAGATCTGGATCACCGGAATCCTGGAGACGTCTACCCCCACGACATCGACAATTGGCGTCAGATGTATCGGGAGCAGCTCGCCGAGTTCTCGCAGGGCGAGACGCTCCAGCAGCATATCCTCCACAAGGCCCCCCTCTTCCATGTCTGGGACGACCACGACTACGGGGCCGACGACGTCTACTACGACGCCCCCTTCAAGGAGATCTCGACCCAGGCCTTCTACGAGTACTTTCCAATGCCCGCGGACATGCCCAACCAGGCGCAGGGGATCTGGCACAAGATCCAGTGGGGCATCGCGGAGCTGTACTTTCTGGACCTGCGCTCGCACCGGGCAGCCGGCGACCTGGAAGATGGGCCCGAGAAGTCCATCCTGGCCTACGAACACAAGAGCGACGACCAGAAGAGCTGGCTCAAGAGCGAGCTCCAGGCGTCTACAGCGGTCTGGAAGTTCCTCATCTCCAGCTCTGTCTTCAATCCCAACAGCAAAGCCACCGACAGCTGGGCGGAGTTCCCCACCGAGCGTCAAGAGCTGCTCGACTTCCTCGATGAAAACCACATCACTGGCGTGATGGTGATCTCCGGAGACATCCACTCCGGCGGAGGCATCGACGACGGCACCAACAGCGGGATACCCGAGATCACCGTAGCCACAACCAACTACCGGGCCGACAATTGCACCGGGGAATGCGGTGAATGGAGCGAGGGGATCTGGATCGGGAACGACCCGCGCGGCTTCGCGGCCATCAAGGTGCACCAGGACAACGTCGTCCTCCACAGCATGGGCTCCGACGGGAAAGTACGCCAGGCCTACGTCGAGATCGCAGAGACCCTGCCCGGAAAGTAGCGCACCGGAGCCGCTCCTTTTCTCACGCGGAGGGGTGGTCCCTGGATCCTGGCGCGAGGGGGGGCCCATAGCAGTGGCACTTGACATGCTCTGCCGACCCCCTCACGCTAGGCCCCAGACCCCGGAAAGAAGGTGTTGCTACCCCACGCCCAGATACATACGAGGTCCACCAGAGGTCCTGATGGTATCGCTCTTCCTGCTCCTGGCCTGCAGAATGCCTACGCCTTTCGTGGACACGCAGGAGACGAGCAGCCCCTACATCAACTCGCCCGACACGGAAGCACCGCTGTCCGTCACCGTCGGCCCGATCGTGGGCGGCGTGAGCAGCACTACCGCGACAGTGATGGTTCGCGGCTCAATCTCAGGCGAGCTTGAGCTCGAGCTGGGCGACTGGACCTCCGAGCCGCAGGCGATTGACAGCGAGTCCGACTACACGACCCATTTTTTCCTGGAGAACCTGGAGCCGAGCACCACCTACGAGTATCGCGTCCTGGACCGAGAGGGCTCCTTCAGGACCCCGCCTCCACCCGGCCAGCACGAGGACTTCGGCTTCGTGGTCTTCGCGGACGCCGTCTCGGACGACCAGGGTGAACCCATGGATACCTACCTCACCGCGGGGACCTTTGACATCTCGTTCGCCCTGCAGATAGGAGATCTGGATCACCGAAATCCTGGGACCGAAATCCCGTACGATGTCGAGAACTGGCGGCAGATGTATCGGGAGCAGCTCGCCGAGTACGCGCAAGGTGAGACGCTCCAGCAGGAGATCATCAGCAAGGCCCCGCTGTTTCATGTCTGGGATGATCACGACTACGGGGCCGACGACGTCTGTCACGACGCCCCGTTCAAGGACATCTCCACCCAGGCGTTCTACGAGTACTTCCCAGTGCCCGCGGACATGCCGAACCGTGCGCAGGGGATCTGGCACAAGATCACTTGGGGCATCGCGGAGCTGTACATGCTCGACCTGCGCTCCCAGCGGGCGGATGGCGACCTGAAGGACGGGCCCGACAAGTCCATGCTGGCGTACAACGACATAGAGGACGACCAGAAGACCTGGCTCAAGCGTGAGCTCCGGGATTCCACAGCGGTCTGGAAGTTCCTCATCTCCAGCTCTGTCTGGAACCCGCACAGCAAGCCTACCGACAGCTGGCAGGTCTTCAGCACCGAACGCATGGAGCTGCTCGATTTCTTCGAGGAGAACGATATCACCGGCGTGATAGTGATCTCCGGGGACATCCACTCGGGGGGAGGCATCGACGACGGCACCCACAGCGGGGTTCCCGAGATCACGGTGGCTACGACCAACTACCGAAACCAGAATTGCACCGGGGGAGTGTGCGGCGATTGGAGCGAGGGGATCTGGGTCGGGAACGAGCCACGCGGCTTCGCCGCGATCAAGGTGCAACAGGACAACGTCATCCTCAAGAGCGTGGGCTACGACGGGAAAGTCCGCCAGGCCTACGAGGTGGTCGCAGAGAATCCAGGCGGTTCGTAGCGTTGCGCAGGTTCGGGATCATACCCCCTCGGCATCGACCCCCAACACCTCGATCATCTCCACGGGCTGCTTGCGGCCCTTGACCGTCAGCTTGGCTTCCTTGCCGGTTTCGAATCCGCTCCCAGCCGCCTCGAGCGCCTCGCGGCTGACCAGCACGCGACAGCCCACGGTCTTGGTCGAGCTCTCGATACGCGCGGCCACGTTGACGGCGTCGCCTATGGCGGTGTAGTCCATGCGCTTCTCGTGACCGATGTTTCCCGTGACCACCCGGCCCGTGTGCACGCCGACGCCGATGTCGAACTCTGGGATGTCGCGGTCCGGGAAGCGCCCGGCCATCCACTTCTTGAACTCCACCGCGATCTCCGCCATCTCGAGGGCGGCGGTGACGGCCTGAGTCGCAGGCGCGTCCCTGCTCACGGGGGCGCCAAAGACGGCCATGACCGCGTCACCGATGAACTTGTCCACCACGCCGCCGCGCTCCAGGATGGGCCGGCAGGCCAGGTTGAAGTAGCTGTTGAGCATCTCCACCACCTCCTCCGGACTCAGCTGCTCGGAGATGGTCGTGAAGTTGCGGATGTCGGACATGACCACAGTGACGCTGCGTAGCTCTCCCCCGAGCCGGAAGCCCTCCTTGGCCGAGAGGATCTCCTGCAGCACATCCTCGGAGACGTAGCGGCCGAAGACCTCGCGCAGGTGGCGCTGGTTGCGCAGCTCCCGGGCGAAGCGCAGCGCATAGGCGCCGCCAAAGGCCAGGGTGACCGCGAAGGCGGCGCTGATGCTGGGCAGCAGCAGCCCGCTGCCGGCGAAGAGGTAGTACCCCGCCACGGGCCAGAGCAGCACCTGGGCCAGCATGGTGCCCAGGGCCGGCCTGAGGCTCAAGCGGAAGAACAAGGCCGTGCTGACGAACACCACGCAGAGCAGCAAGAGCGCGCGATGGAGCGGGCCCAGCGGCCAGACCCGCTCACCGGACAGCAGCATGTGCGCGATATTGGCGTGAAGCTCGGCTCCGAACATGGGCCGCTGGCTGGCCATGCGGTCGTAGGGGGTGTGCAACACGTCGGGGGCGTTGGTGTAGGCCGAGCCGATGATGGCCAGCCGGCCCCGGATCAGCGCGCGCTCCTCGTCCCCCAACGCGCCCTCTTCCACCAGCTTCCAGAAGGGGATGCTGAGCAGCGTGCCCGGAGGGCCGGCGTAGGAGATGGGCAGGACGGACTCGTCCGCTGCGATCCGACGCCCGGCCACCTCCCACGAGGGCGCATCCGCGGGCAGGCCCAGGTGGCGCAGGACCAGCGCCAGGGCCAGCGACAGACCCGGGCCTTCCTGCGAGGGGATCACCAGCGGCCAGCAGCGCCGCACCACGTTGTCCGAGTCAAGGGGCAGGTTGTCGAGCGCCAGACGGGCACGCGGATCCCGGATCAGGGCGCGGTACTCGCCCAGCGGCAGGTCGATGAAGCGGCTGCCGTCGGCACGCCGCTCCATCGTGGCCACCAGCACGCTGTGATCCTGGAAGAGCTGGGCTCGCAGCGAGCTGTCCCACCCGCGGCTGGCCTCCAGCTCGCCGAAGCCGTTGTCCCGAAAAAAGGTCTCGCCGCTGACCTTGACCAGGAAGTCGAGCCCGACGGCCGTGGCGCCGTGCTGCTCCAGGGTTCCGATGGCCTGGCCGAAGTGGGGCCCCCAGAAGACGAAGGGATTGGGCAGCCGCTGCAGGCTCTCGTCGTCCACCCGCACCAGCAGCACCTCGGATTCGGCGTCGCCGCGCTTGCCCTTCCAGACGTGCCAGTAGTCCTGCAAGCTGTGGTCCACGCGCTCCAGCAGCTCCACCCGATAGAGCGCTTCGGTCAACAGGACGACGACGAGGCCGAGCAGGAGAGCCTGCAACAAGCGGCGCATGGGGGTGTCCTTCGGCGTATGCGGAGGTCAGCCACCGTTATCCTCTAAGCGAGGGTCGGAACAGCCGCATCTCCTACCTTGGCGAAGTCCTCCGGAAGGCTGTAGAGTAGGGGACGTCCCAGCGATCGGCGCAGGTCAAGGAAGGCAGGTCAGAGAATGCTCCGCCACATCTTTCTGCTGGTTCTCTGCCTGGCGCTCGGCGCGAGCGCCCTCGCACCGGAGCGCGCCCTGGCGGCCGAGGACGCGGGGCTGGCCTCCGTGGCCACCGACGGCGTGACCTATCGCAGCATGGGAGCCGGCCAGCCTCGGATGGTGACCCCCTTCTCGAAGCTGCGCATCGGCGACGAGGTCACCATCCCCGAAGGCGGGCGCGCGGAGCTGGTCTACTTCACCTCCGGGCGGGTCGAGAAGTGGAAGGGGCCCAGCACGATCAAGCTGGGAGCCGATGCGGGCGAAGGTCTCTCGGGGGCCCAGCCCGAGTCCGCCACAGGCGGACAGTCCGTGGGCCTGGCCATGAAAGACCTGGGTGCGGTGATGAAGCGCGCCGAGGCCAGCCAGGGCGGGCACACCTTCGTACGGGGCGACGAGGAAAAGCCCCCCGAGCCCAGCACGGAAGAGCAGGCCGAGCTCGAAGCCTATCGCCAGCAATACGCCGAGCTGCGCAAGACCGCCGAGGAAAGCGACATCCTGCCCGAGATGTACCTGGCCACCGTGCTGCTGGCCTACGGCCTCGAAGAAGAGGCCTCTTCCGTTCTGGAAGACGCCACGCGCCGCTGCCCGGACTGCGAGACGCCCAAGACCCTGCTGGCCTGGGTCACGGCCGAGTAGAATCCCCGCGCAAGGGTCTCTGGACCGGCCATGATGCGCTTTCTCCCGATCCTGTCTCTGCTCTCCCTGCTGTGGGTGACCGCCGCGCCGGCCGGGGCCGCCCCTGTGCTGCAGCTCGGTCACGCCGCAGAGGTCTCCGCCGTCGCCGGCTCTGTCGACGGGCGCCTGGTGGCGACCGGGGATGCCAGCGGTTCGGTGAAGATCTGGGAGGCGGAGAGCGGGCTGCTGCTGGCCGACCTGCCAGGCCGCGGCGCGGCGATCGCAGGCCTGGAATTCTCGGCCGAAGGCGACCGGCTCGCGGCCTGGGATGGCCAGGCTCCTCCCCTGCTGTGGGAGACCATCGGCTGGACGCAGCCGGAGGCCGTCCATGCGGAGAGCTGGTCCTCCGAGCCCCCGGCGCAGGACAGCGCCCGCTCCTACGCGCCTGCCGCGGCGCTGCTCGAGGAGCTGACCATCGACACGGCGGTCCCCGTGGCCGTCTCCGAGGAAGGCAGCTGGCTGGCGCTGGCCGCTGGAAGGGGGGCGGACCTGTGGGACCTGCGGACCGGGCGCAGCTCGACGCAGCTGCGAGGCGTGACCGAGCCGCTGGCGCACCTGACCTGGCGCGAAGACGCCCTGGTGACCGTCCGGACCGACGGCACCATCCGCAGCTGGGACCTGGGCGCAGGCCACCCAGGCAAGGCCGTCCCCATGCGCGCCCAGGTGCTGGCGGACCTGGCTTGGTCGCCGGCTGCCGATCAGCTCGCCTCGGCCAGCCCCGCGGACGGCGCCTGGCTGCGGGACGCCTCCACCGGGCTCCCCCTGCACCGCTTTCTGGGCCACGCGGGAGCGGTGCGCGGCGTCAGCTGGTCTCCCACCGGGCGCCGGCTGGCCAGCGCCGGCGACGATGGCCGCGTCTTGATCTGGTCGGCCCTCGAGGGCCGCCTGGATCTCTCCTTGGCAGGCCATCCCGGGGGCGTGGAAGCGGTGGCCTGGTCCCTGGACGCCAGCCGCCTCGCCACGGGCGGGCGTGACGGCAGCGCGCGCATCTGGGATCTGCGCACGGGCGAGGTGCTGTGCGACCTGCCGGGGCATGTTGGCGCCGTACACGCGGTCGCCTGGTCTCCCGACGGCAAGCAGCTGGTCACGGGAGCTGCGGATGGCACCCTGCGCATCTGGAATACGAAGGATGGGGGCGAGCCCAGCGCACTCGAGGGCGCCACCGGGGCCATCCGCACGCTGAGCTGGTCCGCGGACGGAACATGGATCGCCGCGGCCTCCGCGCAGGGCGGGCTCCAGCTGTGGGCGCTGGGCGCAGAGCCCGCGCTGTCGCGGCTCGCACCGCCTTCCTCGCCGGCAAACGTCCTGGCCTGGTCCCCCAGGGGGCAGCTGTTGGCCAGCGGTCAGGCCGATGGAACGCTGATCGTGTACGACGCCGCCACCATGCAGGCGCGCTACGAGATCCAGGCCTGCCAGGGCGCCATCAGCGCGCTCTCCTGGTCGCCCGAAGGCGACCAGCTGCTGAGCGCCAGCGCGGACGGGCAGCTGCGCCTGTGGAAGGCGCGCAAGGGCAAGGCCGGCAAGCAGGTCTTGGCGCTGGACCAGCCCATCACGGCCGCCTGCTGGGGGCCCGATGGCCAGCAGATCGGCCTGGGCAGCGCCGATGGCAGCGTGCGCGTGGTCGGGCTCTCCATGCGCAGCGCGCAAACCCTGCTCGAAGGCCACGCAGGCGCGGTGCAGGCCGTGGCCTGGCACCCCACCGAGGCCTTGATCGCCACGGGCGGTGCCGAGGGCGCCCTGCGCGCCTGGCACGCCCATGAGCGCAACCTCGTCTGGCACCAGCCCGGGCCGTCGGCGCTGCGCAGCCTGGCCTTCAGCCCGGATGGCGGCGTCTTGGCGGCGGGCTACGCCAGCGGCACCCTGACCCTGCGCCAGGCCGACAGCGGCGCTGCCATCGCCACGCTGACCTCTAGCGCCTCGGTGGAGGCGCTGAGCTTCGCCCCTGACGGCAAGCGGCTGGCAGCGGGCGCAAAGGGGGTCATCCTCTGGGATGTCCATGGCAAGCTGAAGCTGGGCTCGCTGGAGGGGCTCGCGGGCCAGGCGAGCGCCCTGGCCTGGTCCCCTGACGGCGAGCGCCTGGCCGTGGGCACGGCAAGCGGCGATCTCCGCCTGTGGAATCCGCCAGACGGGGCAGGGGCGCTGGCCCTGTCCGGCCATACGGGTCCGCTGCGCGCCCTGGCCTGGTCCCCTGACGGCAGCCTGCTGGCCAGCGCCGGCATGGACCAGGCCCTGCGCATCTGGAACGCCGCCTCGGGAGAGCTCCTGGTCACGCTCCTGGCCACGCGCGACGGCGGCTTCGCGGTCGTCGACAGCCACGGGCGTTTCGACATGGACGGCGACGGCGCCCAGGCCTTGATCTGGATCGTGGGCGACGACATCATCGGCACCAGGCAGCTGGCCAACCGCTACTACGAGCCTGCGCTGCTGGCCAAGCACCTGGGCAAGAGCCCGGAGCCCCTGACCGAGGTGCGGCCCCTCAAGAGCCTGGCCCTGTTCCCTGCGGTGGAGATCCAGGAACCCAAGAGCGAAAACGCCCCGCTGCGCATCGTGCTGACCAACCGCGGCGGCGGCATCGGCGATGTGCTGGTCAAGCTGAACGGCTCGGACATCACCGCCCGGCTGGAGCGCAGCAGCTCTGACCCGCATGTGCAGCAGCTGGTCATGCAGGCCGATGTGTCCAGCCTGCCCTACTACCGACCGGGCGCAGACAACCAGGTCGAGGTCAAGGCCTACAACGCCGAGGGCTACCTGGCCTCCAGGGGTCGCCTGGGGTCCTTCGCCTCCCGCCACAGGGCGCCGCCGGAGCCACCCCAATTCTGGGCCGTCGTCGTGGGCACCCACGACTACCGGGGCGATGAGCTGGACCTGCGCTTCCCCGCCAAGGACGCCCAGGCCATGCACAAGGCCCTGTCCGCCGCGTCCGCCAACCTGTTCGGCGAGGAGCGCACCCACCTGCAGCTGCTCAGCACCGCCGAGGACGGCAGCCGCCCCAGTCGCGAGAGCATCGCGGCCGCCTTCGAGAGAACCGCCCAGGCCAGCCCCAACGACGTGCTGCTGGTCTACCTGGCTGGCCACGGCGTGAACTGGGGCCGAGGCAAGCAGGCCGACTACTTCTACCCCATGCCCGAGCTGGGGAGCCTGGAGGAGCTGGACGACACCCAGCTGCGCAAGGAGCGCGCCCTATCCGGCGCCGAGCTGCAGGCGCTGCTGCTCAAGAGCCCGGCGGGCAAGCGCGTGCTGATCCTGGACACCTGCCACTCGGGCCAGCTGCTCGAGACCCTGTCATCCACCCGCGCCGCAACCAGCAGCCAGAGGCGAGCCCTGGAGCGCATGACGGACCGCACCGGCACCTTCGTGCTGGCCGGCGCCGCCGCCGACGCGGTCAGCTATGAGACCACGCGCTACGGCCAGGGCATGCTCACCTACGCCCTGCTGGAGGGCATGCGCGGGGCAGCGCTGCAGGGCGACGCCGTGGACGTGGCATCGCTCTTTCAGCACGCCCGCGAGCGCGTGCCCCAGCTGGCCGAGGGCATCGGCGGCATCCAGAAGCCCGTGCTCGAAGAGCCCGCCGCAGGCTCCTTCGACATCGGCCTGCTGGACGTGGATTCCCGCGCCGAGATCCCGCTGGCCGTCGAGCGACCCGTGCTGGTGCGGACCACCTTCTTCCAGGTGGGCGAGGTGCTGTCCGACAGCATCTCCCTGTCCTCCGCCACCAATACCATGCTGCGCGACTTCTCCTACCAGGAGGAGCCGCCCATGGTCTACTTCGACGTCGAGGACTACCCCGACGCCTATCGCCTGAGCGGCCAGTACCTGATGGGGGCCAAGACCACGCGCCTGACCGCCACCCTGGCCCTGGGCGAGGACATCGTCGCCGGCTTCGTGCTCGAGAGCGAGGGCATCGACGACGCCGCGCTGCTGGCGCGGCCCATGATCTTCGCCGTCTCCCTCTGGTTCACCGAGGGAGAGGACGCCGAGGCGCTCTTCGGCAGCCACGTGGGGCCCGTGCAGGTGCTCAGCCCCGAGGACATCGTCAGCGCCGCCGAAGAGCTGTCCAGCGGCGAGGAGCAGATCCTGCCCAGGTGGCTGCGCTGGCTGATCCGCCGCGGTCCCTGCAGCGAGGTCATGGACCGCACGGATCTGTCCATCGCCCTGGGCACGGCAAGGCTCAGCTTCAACCGCGGCTCCTACGTGCGCTTCGAAGAAGCCGTGCGCGAGATCGAGCAGACCCTGTCCTGCATGTCCGAACCCCTGACCGCCGAAGACATCGAAGCCCTGCACCGCATCCAGGGCCTGCGCCTGTGGCTGGACGGCGGCAAGCAAGCTGCCCTGCCCTACCTGGCCATGTCCCACCCCTCGCAGTCCGAGTTCGGCATCGCCGAGGCCAAAGAGAGCGAGAACGAGGGCGGCGACGCCGACGAGTACTCCGTCCTGGCCAGCAGCCATGCGGCCCTGCTGATGTTCCGTACCGAGTACGGGGGGGCGCTGGCCCCCTCGGGGCGCGGCCGGTTGACGGTCAACGGCCAGTCCACCCGGCGCGAGATTCCTGAAAACGTCCCCTTCGTGCTGCAACGCACCAGCTCCAGGCGCGTGCTGGGTACGCACTACGTGCACCCTGGCGACCCTATCCCCGCCTACCCCAAGCTGCGCCAGCGCCTGCTCTGGACCGGCCTGGGCTCGGCCGCCGTGAGCGCCGGGCTGCTCTACGGGGCCATCCACACCCGGGATCAGCTGCTGGACGAGAGCACCTACCGCCCGGAGCAGGAGCAGCAGGATCTGCTCTTCAAGAACCACGCCTTCATCCTGTCGGGTGCGGGCATGGGCGCCGTGACGGGGATCTCCCTGTCGATGCTGGGGTTGAGCTTCCTCTGGTAGTACGCTCCCTCCGGCGTCGCGCCGGCGCCGCACCGCGTTCTGTCGGCGTCAGGTTGCGTTCGGCGTTCAGGGTGGAGCCAGGCGCATCTTCTCCGGCCCCCCCTGCACGAAGCTCCCCTCTGCCAGGGCCACCAACAGGCGCAGGGTGCAGCGGTCGCGCTGGCGTGTGGAGGCCTGCTCTCTGCGCGCGCGACGCAAGAACTCGTCCGCCAGGGCCCGCAGCGCGCTGCGCAGCTCGTCGGCGGTCTCGGGTAGCAGCTGCAGCTCGTGCAAGCGCAGGCTCTCTCGGTCCCGCGCGCGCTGGGCATCTTCCACCAGGGCGCCGGACCAACTGCGGTTCAGGCGCTGCAGCAAGGGGCCCTCGTCGACCCAGCGGACCAGGTCGCCATGGGGCAGCGCGACGCGCTCACCGGGACCAGATTCCACCAGGCCCATCCGATCCAGCTGGGCCAGGGAGCGTGTCATCCAGGCGGGCTCCAGCTGCCAGCGGGCGCGAATCTCGTCGGGGCGCAGGCGGTCCGCGGACAGCTTCCAGTAGAGCCAGAGCTGTTCGGGGTGGGTCAGCAGCCAGCGCTGCTGCCGATCGTCCAGGCGCACCCGCTCGAAGCCCGGCCGCTCGGCCAGCGCGCAGAGCTCCCCCAAGCCCAAGCCGGCTGCACGCGCCAGCTGGGACAGGCGGGCCAGCGAGCAGTCGCGCTTGCTGAAGATCTTCTTCACCGCCGACTCGCTCAAGCCGATCTGGCGCCCCACCTGGGCGTAGGTCAGGCCCTTGTTGCGCAGGATGCGCTTCAGCGCATCGAAGACCTGCTCGGCGTCCGTGGCTGACATGGGACCATCCTCCCGGGTTTGGTGCCGTATTTCTGTACGTTAACACCATCTTCGCCCGCATAGGGCCTTAACCAGGCACCCACACAGGTCTTCCGCACTTGGAGAGAATCATGACCGTCTTCGATGAACGGATCCTGGCGGCAAGACGCCAGCGCGCCGCGCAGGCCCTGGCGGGCCAGGACCGCATCGTCCTGGTGGCCGCGGGCGAGCCCATCCCCAAACCTGGCGGCCTGGACCAGGTCTACCCCTTCATCCCCCACCCCGCCTACTACTGGCTGAGCGGGCTGCGACGTCCGGGGGGCGTGCTGGCCTTCGATCCTGGGCAGGGTTGGACCGCGTTTTCGCGACCGGTGTCTGAGGCGGAGAGGCTGTGGGAAGGGACGGAAGGGAGCGCTTCGGAACGGGGCGCGGGGGAGCTGCCGGACTGGCTCGCCCTGCGCGCTGGGCGACCAGTGGCGCTCGCAGGGGCTGTCCTGCCACAGGTGCCTGCGGACCCGGACGCGAGCCAGGCCGCGAGCCAGCGGCTGGACGCCGCCCGGCGCCCCAAGGACCGCGCCGAGCTGCGGCTGATGGAGCGCGCCGTGAGCGCCACCGCCGCCGGCTTCGCTCGGCTGCGCGAGCTGGCCCGGCCCGGGATGACCGAGCGCGGGCTGCAGATCGAGCTGGAGGCCGAGTTCTTCCGCCATGGCGCGGACGATCTCAGCTTCGACACCATCGTGGCGGCGGGCAGCCACGCCGCCGCGCTGCACTTCCGGCCGGGCCAACGAGCGCTGCGCGAGGGAGAGCTGCTGCTGGTCGACGCCGGCGCTTCGCTGCAGGGCTACGCGGCCGATGTCACACGCACCTACCCTGCAGGGAGCCGCTTCACGGCTCGGCAACAGACCATCTACGACCTGGTGCTGGCCGCGCATGGCGCCGCCGTCGCCCTATGCCGACCTGGCGTGGAGTGGTTCGAGGTCCATCGGGCCGCTGCGGGCGTGCTGGCTCAGGGCCTGCGAGACCTGGGGATCCTGCGCGGCGAGCAGGACGGCTTGCTGGAGTCCGGCGCCATCGGTCTCTTCCTTCCCCACGGCATCGGGCACCTGGTGGGCCTGGGCGTGCGCGACGCGGGCGGTCGCGCCTCAGGGCGCGATGAGCGGCGCTGCTGCGGCGCTCTGTTGCGCGTGGACCTGCCGCTACGGCAGGACTTCCTGGCCACCGTGGAGCCGGGCCTGTACTTCGCGCCCTCGCTGCTGCGCTCCGCGGCGCAGCGCCAGCGCTTCGGCGACGCCGTGGCCTGGGATGCGCTGGACCCATGGTGGGAGGTGGGCGGCGTACGCATCGAAGACGACATCCTGGTCACCGAGGCCGAGCCGCGCAACCTGACGGAGGGGATTCCCAAGTAGGGGGGCTGGGCCCAGGAGCTGATTGTCGCAGCGGGTGGGACCTGTCCCTCCCAGTGGGTCGCCAAGCAGGGCATTCCACCCCTATCAGCTGCCGATCTCCATGGCACGGGTATTGCATGTCAACCTCTCCACGCCCGGTCCCCCTTGCGTCATGTCCACCCTGCTCCTCCTGCTCGCCAGCCTCGCCCAGGCTGCCGATCTCTGCGCCACGGCCTCGCAGGTCACGACGACCCTGTACACGGCGCTGGCGGCGCTGCCCCAGGCCACCGAGGCCCTGCCGGTGGAGCGCAACGCGGAGAACGCCCCCTTCCTGGCGCCGCTGGCCCGCGGCGACCGCGGCGCCATCGCCCGCCTGGCGGCCCAGCAGCCAGGGCTTTTCTCCCTGGCCACCGCCGAAGAGCTGGACCGCGCCATCACCATGCTGCAGCGCGGCGGCACAGGCGACACCGAGGAGCGGGGCATCCTGAACCTGCTGCGCCAGCTGCCGGCCCTGGAAAGGGCCCAGGTGCTGCGCCTGATCGACCAAGGGGGCGACAAGTACGACCTGGACCACCTGGTGTTCCAGGACGTGGACGACGCCCGGCGCAGGGCCGAGCTGCTGGCGTCAATCGCCGAGTCGGGACGCGCCCTGAGCGCTGCCGGTGCCCACGAGCTGGGCGTCATCTCGGACATCGACGACACCGTGGCGCCCTATGGCTCCGACAAGGGCGACGGCGAGCGTTTCCCGGGCGCCGGTGCGCTGTACCAGGCCCTGGAGCGCGGTCTCGACGGCACGGGCCAGCCGGGGGACATCCACTACGTGACCGCGCGCCCGCCCCTGGTGCTGGGGGATGTCTACAAGCGCCTGCGAGAAGCCGAGGTGCCCGTGGGCACCGTGGACGACGGCGATCTAGGCGAGGTGATCTTCCGTGGCGAGCGCGGCATGCAGCGCGAGAAGCTGCGCGACATCGAGCGCCAGCTGCAGCTGCACCCGGGCCAGCGCTTCGTGCTGATAGGCGACGACTCCCAGCGCGATCCGGAGGTCTACCGCAGCATCCTTCAGCGCCATGGCGATCAGGTGGCGGGCGTCTACATCCACCGCGTGGGGGGCGATGCCCGCGATGCCCAGGACTACCCCGGCGTGCAGTTCTTCGACGACTACGGCGAGGTTGCACAGGATCTGGCGCGGCGCGGGACAATCACGCAGGCTGACGCCAGGGCGGTGCAGCGGGAGGTGGAGGCGGGGTCTTGAGGCGTAGGCGGACCGGGCATTTCGTCGGCTAGAAGGGCCAGTTGTCCGCAAAATCCGTCGCCACCTGCCCCGCATCCAGCGCGCAGTCCAGCACCTTGACCTCGTCGATCAGCCCATCGAAGTGCAGCACGTCGGAGGCGCTGTTGGTGTCAGCGCCGATGCGGGTGGGGCTGCCGTCGTAGATCACGTAGGTGTAGGCCGTGCCGCTGACCACCAGGGCGCCGTCCAGGTAGATGGCCTGGGCCCCGGTGGCCGCGTCCCATGTGCCCACCAGGTGATGCCAGCTGCCGACATGCCCGGAGTAGTCGCTGGTGTCGTGGATGTAGCTGTCGGTGATCGTGCCGGAGATGTTGTTGTACAGCGCCAGTCCGTACTGGTAGTAGCCCAGCCAGTAGGAATCGCCGCAGCAGTCCAGATCGCCCGCACCGCTGGCGCCGCGGGCGATGGCAGTGTCCCAGCTGCTGCCCTGCAGGCTGTCGGGCTGCACCCAGGCCGAAAGGCTCATGCCGGCCTCGGGGGCCAGCTCTTCGTAGTCCAGCAGCACGTGCGCGCTGCTGCCGTCGAAGTCCAGCCCGTTGCCGATGACGCCGCTGCTCCAGCTGGCATCCACGATGTCACCGTCCAGGGCCAGCGGCCCCTCGTCGTAGGCCACCGTGCCCGTGCCCTCCTCGAAGGGCCAGTAGCCCAGCACGTCGGCCACGCCGTCGCAGTCGCTGTCCACGCCGTCGCAATACTCGTCGGCGCCGGGGTAGGTGCTGGCGTCGCCGTCGTCGCAGTCGCTGTCGTCTTCGATGTAGCCCGAGGGCGCCTGGCAGGCGGCCGTGCTGTCCTCGCTGTCGCCGTAGCCGTCGCCATCGACGTCGGCGTACCAGGTGTCGGCGTCGCTGGCGTAGTCGTCGTCCGCCACGCCGCTGCAGTCGTTGTCCACGCCGTCGCAGATCTCTTCCGCGCCCGGGTTGATGGAGGCGTCGCTGTCGTCGCAGTCGTCGCTGTCCAACACGTAGCCCGAGGCCTGCTCGCACCAGCTGCCGGCCAGGGCGCCGCCGTAGCCGTCGCCGTCCCGGTCTTCGTACTGGTCCAGCGTATCGACGGCGTCGTCCTCGTCCACGTCGCCGTCGCAGTCGTCGTCGATGCCGTTGCAGTACTCGTCGGCCTCCGGGTGCACGCTGGCGTCGCCGTCGTCGCAGTCGCTGTCATCCTCGACGTAGCCCGAGGGCGCCTCGCAGGCGGTGGTGCTGTTGTCACCGTCGCCAAAGCCGTCGCCATCGGCGTCGGCGTACCAGGTGCTGGCGTCCAATGCGTAGTCGTCGTCCGCCACGCCGCTGCAGTCGCTGTCCACGCCGTCGCAGTACTCGTCGGCGGCGGGGTTGATGCTGGCGTCGGCGTCGTCGCAGTCGGTATCGTCGGACACGTAGCCCGAGGGCTGCCCGCACTCGGCCAGGTCCGCCACCGTGTCGTCGGGATCGCCATAGCCGTCGCCGTCCGCGTCGGCGTACCAGGTCAGGGTCAGGTCCACGTCCTTCTTGGGCCACTCGTCCACGTAGCCGTCGCAGTCGTCGTCCAGCTCGTTGCAGGT
>CAYVQL010000128.1:0-13564 GCA_964454135.1 uncultured Enterobacterales bacterium
GTCCCCTTGCTGCTCGCCCTCGTGGCCGTCGCCGTCGCCGTCGGCGTCGTAGTCGCTGGCGCCGTCGCAATCCGTGTCAATGCCGTCGTACCATGTATCGGTCTGGTCGGGGTTGATGGTGGCATCGTCGTCGTCGCAGTCGTCGCCGCCCCAGTCGTCGGACTGGTAGCCGTCGCCGTCGGCGTCGTAGTCGTCGTCGCCGGCGCAGTCGCTGTCCACGCCGTCGTACCAGCTGTCACTGGCGCCCGGGTAGATGCTGGCGTCGTCGTCGTCGCAGTCCGTGCCCAGGCAGAGCTCGTCGTCGTAGCCGTCTCCGTCCACGTCGCAGTCGGCCTCGGGGGCGTCCGGGCCGCCAAAGGCGCCGATGTCGCTGACCGAGCCGTCGTCGTCAAGGATGGTGGGGTCGCCCGCGTCTACGAGGGAGCTGCCCGAGTCCAGCCAGAGCAGGTCGTTCGTGCAGTCGCCGTCGTCCGTGAAGTTGACGAAGTCCGGATCCACGAAGAGGTTGCCGTTGTCCGTGATGTAGGAAGAATCGAGGTAGCCACCGGCGTCGTCGTCGACGTTCTCATACCAGTCGTTGTAGGTGATGCCGGTGTAGGAGTAGCTTGTGCTGGAGGCGGAGAGCCCGTTGCCCTCGGGACTGTAGGCCACGATGTTGTTGGTGAAGATGCCGCTGTTGTAGCCGTGGTAGTAGTCCCAGTAGATGGCGCCGCCCTCGCTGCCGGCGGCGTTGGACACCAGGGTGTTGTTGACGAAGGCGTTGTCGTAGGCCTGGTAGAACATGGCGCCGCCACCGTAGAAGTACGCCTCGTTGTCGGCGAAGACGTTGTTCTTCCACTCGTCTGTGGCGCCGTAGTGGTTGTTGGCGTAAGCGCCCGCCCCGTAGCCGGCCGCGTTCCCGCAGAAGCTGTTGGCCGTGATCGAGACCTCGTTGTGGTAGTACAGGTAGAGCCCGCCTCCGTTCTGGGAGTTCGGCACGCTGTTGGTGCGGAACTCGCAGTCGTCGATGCTGAGCGTATCGGCGTAGACGGCGTAGAGCCCTCCTCCGGTGGTGGCGGCGTAGTTGTCCGAGAAGTCCGTGCCCTCCACTTCCAGGTCGTAGGCTGCGGAGGTGTAGGGGTGCCAGCCCAGCCCGCCTCCCGCGCCACCGTTGGCGCTGTTGCCAGTGAACTCGCTGTCCGTGACGCTGGCGTCGGTGTAGACGTAGATATAGGCGCCGCCGCCGTTGGAGCTGGCCTCGTTGCCCGAGAAGCTGCTCTCGGAGATGTCCGCCGTGGTGGCGTAGCTGGAGTAGAGTCCGCCGCCGTTGCCGTTCTGGGCCTGGTTGTCGGTGAACTCGGCGCCCGAGACGGCCACCTCGCCGTACATGGTGTTGAGGCAGACCGCGCCGCCGCTGCCGCCGCGTGCCTGGTTGTCCTGGAAGAGGGAATCGGCGATGTCCGTCGCGCAGTAGTTGTACTGGTAGATGGCGCCGCCATGGCTGGCCGAGGCGTTGTCGGTGAAGGAGGAGCCGGTCACGGAGAGCTCCGAGTAGTACTCCACGTGGACCGCGCCGCCGTAGTAGGTGTCGGCGTCGTTCTCGGTGAAGACGCTGTCCACGATCTCCATGACGCTGTTGTTGTACATGTAGACCGCCCCCCCCGAGTAGTTGGCGGTGTTGGCGGTCAGCTCGAGGGAGTCCATGGACAGCTCGCCGTAGTAGCCGCAGTAGATGGCCCCGCCGTAGTTGGCTGTATTGCCAGTGAGCTCGAGGGAATCCAGGGACAGCTCGCTGTAGTAGCCGCCGTAGATGGCCCCGCCGGAGCCGGTGCTCGCCTCCAGCGACTCGAAGCTGGAGTCGCTGATGTCGGCCACGTCGTAGAGGTACTGGATGTAGATGGCCCCGCCGGAGCCGTAGGCCTCGCTATCCTCGAACTCGCAGCCGCTGATGGACAGGGAGCCCGAGTCATAGTGGTAGATGTCCCCACCGCTGCCCGTGCCGGCCTCGTTCTCGTGGAAGCTGATATCGCTCAAGGCGACGTCGATGTACTGGTAGGCCACGATGGCGCCGCCGGAGCTGTAGGCGTAGCAGTCCTGGAAGCTGACCTCGGAGAGGTCCAGGTTGCCGCTGCTGTACATGTAGATGGCCCCGCCGGAGCCGTTGGAGCAGCTGTTGTCGGCGAAGCTGATGGAGGAGGCCTCGTAGCTGGAGTCGCTGACGCCGTAGATGGCCCCGCCCCGGTAGTAGGCGGTGTTGGCGTCGTAGCTGCTGCCCGAGTCGGTGACCACGGCGTTGGCGGCCAACGTGATGGCGCCGCCGTAGTAGGCCCACTGGCTGTCGAAGCTGTTGTCGCTCAGGGTCAGCTCGATGTCACCGGCCGCGTAGATGGCGCCGCCGGAGTAGGCGTAGTTGCCGCTGAAGACGCTGTCGGAGATCTCGGCCACCGCGTCGTCGGAGAAGTAGATGGCGCCGCCGTAGTAGGCCGAGCTGTAGTAGTAGGGGTGGTTGTCGGTGAAGCTGGCGCCGTCCGCCGTGAGCGTGCAGTCGGAGTCCAGGTAGATGGCCGAGCCGTAGCTGTAGTAGCCCCAGTTGCCGTCGAAGCTGGTGCCCGAGATGATGATGTCGTTGCGATCCTCGGCGTAGATGCCGGAGCCGCTGTAGTAGGTGTAGTTGCCGTCGATATTGCCGCCGTCCAGCGTCAGGTCGCCGTCCTCCAGGTAGATGGCGCCGCCATAGTAGTAGGCGTAGTTGTCGCTGAAGTCGCAGTCCGTGAAGCTGACCGAGGCGCCGCCTTCGATGTAGACCGTGCCCTTGTAGGCCGTGTTGGTGCTGAACTCGCAGCTGTCGAAGCTGGGAGAACCGCCATCCACATAGGCGGCCGTCCCGTAGAAGGAGGTGCTGCCCCCGCCGGTGACCACGATGTCCGCCAACACAGGGCTGGCATCTTCGATGTAGATCCCGCCGTAGGAGGTGTTGAGCAGGGTGAAGCCCTCCAGCGAGGCCAGGGCGCTCTCGCTGTCGTCGAAAGTCACCACCCAGCTGGCGCTGCTGGCCCCGTCGATGGTGGTGGAGCCCGAGCCCTCGGTGGAGACGATCTCCAGGTCCTTGCCGCCGTAGTCGATGACCTCGCTGTAGGTGCCCGGCAGCACGGAGATCTCGTCTCCAGACAGGGCGCTGTCGATGGCGTCCTGGATGGCGGTGAAATCGCCGCTGCCCTTGATGTCCACCGTCCAGGTCGTGGCCCAGGCCGCCTGGGGGAAGGCCATGGCCAGCAAGAGGATGCTCGCGCTTCGTCGCATCTCGCACTCCTGTGCTCACTCGGAGAGGTTCGGGTTTCTCGTTGGGAAAAATAGGAAGGGGCTACATGCCCGAGTTGCCGTAGACAAGGTGGATGGCGCCGGCTCCCTCGGCGGCCGAGTCGTCGCCCGGCGCGCCCACGGCCAGATCGGGGATACCATCGCCGTCCAGATCGCCGCCGCCGCTGAGCGCGCTGCCCGCGCTGTCGTAGGAGCTGGTGGCGTGCCACTTGGCGTCAGCCGCGCCCAGCTCGAGCTCGCCCGAGAGCGGGGCGTAGACCAGGTAGGCCGCGCCTGCCCCGCTGGCGCCGAAGTCGTTGCCCGTGGCGCCCAGCAGCAGATCCTCCAGACCATCGCCGTCCAGGTCGCCGGCCGCGGCCAGGGAGGAGCCCGCGCTGTCATAGGCCGCCTCGCCCTGGAAGCTGGCCTCGGCGTCATCGGGGGTCAGATTGCCCAGCAGCCGCCCTGTGAAGAGGTAGGCGCCGCCGCCGTCGCTGCCCCCCTCGTCAAGGCTGGGGGAGCCCACCAGCAGCTCGCCGAAGCCATCGGCGTCCCCGTCGCCCAGCATGGCCAGTGAGATCCCGAGGTAGCCGGTGTAGGTGGTGCCGGTGATGGTGGCAGCGGCCAGCTCGGCCGGCAGCTCGCCCTGCAGCGGACCGTAGAAGAGGTAGGCGGCGCCCTCTTTCCAGGAGACCGGGCTGCGCTCCGGGGAGGTGAAAGCCAGGTCGCCGTAGCCGTCGCCGTCGAGGTCCGCGGCGCTGATGCAGGCGCCCGCTTCTTCGCCGCTGACCGCGCCGTAGAGCTGCGCGTCGGCCGTGGACAGGTTGTGGGTGCCGCTGATGGGCCCGCGGACCATGTAGACTGCGCCCTGGTCTTTTCCGGGGGCCGCTGCCAACAGGTCGGCGTAGCCATCGCCGTCCATGTCGCAGTCGCCCTGCAACGTGCTGCCCGCGCCGTGGCCGGCCTCCTCTCCCAGCAGCACGGCGTCCGCCTCCGACGGGGCGATGGAGCCGCTCGCCGGGCCGTAGTGCAGGTAGACGGCCCCGGCATCGGCGCCCATGGCAGCCTGGCCCGGGGCGCCCAGCAAGAGGTCTGCCAAGCCGTCCGCGTTCACGTCCCCGGCACTGGCCAGAGAGGCGCCCAGCTGGTCCCCGGCGGACTCGCCGGGAAAGCTGGCGCAGGCCTGGGCCAGGGTGCCGCTGCCCAGGATGGGACCGGGCAACAGGTAGACGCTCCCCGCGCCCTCGCCTGTGGCGTCTTCCACAGGGACGCCCACCAGCAGCTCTCCGAAGCCGTCGCCGTCGCTGTCGGCCGCCAGCGCCATGACGGATCCCAGGCCATGGCCGGCCGCGCTGCCCAGCAGCGTGCCACCGGCGTCCTCCAGGCTGCTGATCCCGGCCAGCGCGCAGTCGTTGGCGCTGCCGTCGCAGTCGTTATCCGCACCGTCGTGGCAGATCTCCTCGGCTCCGGGGTGCACCGCCGCATCGCCGTCGTCGCAGTCGCTGTCGTCCATCACCGCGCCATCGGGCTTCTCGCAGGAGGTGATAGGGGCGTCGGGGTCGCCGTAGCCGTCGCCGTCGGCGTCGGCGTAGAAGGTGGGGCATTCGCCCGTGTCGGGTTCCTGTCCCTCCGTGTCCTGCAGCGCCGTGTCGTCTGGCGACATGCCCCCATGAGACACACAGGCGGCCAGCGAGAGGGAAAAGAGCAGCGACAGCCTCGGCTTTGGCATGGCTTCCTCCGATACACGAGATTCCCACGGATGCTCCTCCAGATCAAGGTGCAGTGCCGGGATCGGCGCGGCTTCGACAACAGCGGTGGATTAGGTTGCCTCCATGCCAGTCCAAGCGCAGCGCAGCGAGCCAGCGAGGCGCCGTTTCCGCCCCGACGCTCCGCTCGAAAAAGGCATCACCCTTATCGAGGCCAGCGCGGGCACGGGCAAGACCTACGCCATCACCTCGCTGCTGCTGCGCTTGGTGGTGGAGCAGGGCCTGGGCGTCGAGCAGATCTTGGTGGTCACCTTCACCGAGGCGGCCACCGCCGAGCTGCGGGACCGCGTGCGGCGTCGGCTGCGCCAGGCTGCTGCGGTCTACCAGGGCCAGGAGCCAGCCGAGGGGGATCCCCTGCTAGCCAAGCTCTGCGCCTCGTCCGCCCAGGCAGGCCTGCTGCAGCTCCACCTGCGCCGGCTGCAGGGCGCCTTGGCCAGCTTCGACGAGGCGGCCATCTCCACCATCCACGGCTTCTGCCACCGCATGCTGCGCGAGAACGCCTTCGAGAGCGGCGCGCCCTTCGAGAGCGAGCTGCTGGCGGACGAGGCCAGGCTGCGCGAGGAGGTGGTGCAGGACTATTGGACCCGCGAGCTGCACCGCGCCGATCCCGCCTTCTACCGCTTTCTGCTCCATCCCGGGCGCGGGGCACCACGGGCGGATCCCAGCGCCCTGTCCAGGCTGGCTGTCCAGGTCTGCGGCGAGCGGGAGATGCCGGTGCTGCCCGAGCATCCGCCCCCCGCACCGGCGCCCGATCCAGAGGCAGGGCGAGACGCGCTGCAGGAGCTGATCCGGCACTGGAAGGGGCAGCAGGCGGAGATCGCCGCCCTGCTGGACCCAGTGCGCTGCGCCCACGCCCTGTACAAGCGCTACGACGCCGGGCGCTGGCCCGAGCGCCGCGCCGCGCTGGATCGCTGGCTGGCGGCGGAGCCGGACGAACGCACGCCCCTGCCGGCCTGCCTGGACAAGCTGCGTGCCTCCACGCTGCGCGCCCAGACGCGCAAGGGCTTCGCGCCGCCCCGTCACGCCTTCTTCGAGACCTGCGACGCCCTGGCCCTCTTCCATCAGCAGTGCGGGGAGCAGCTCGCCAGCCAGGCCCTGGGGCTGCTGCTGCGTTTCGTGCCCTACGTCCGCGCCCAGATGGCGGGCCGCAAGCGCGTGGCCCGGCGCCAGTCCTTCGACGACCTGCTGCACCTGCTGGCCCGCGCCCTGCGCGGCCCTCGGGGGGCCCAGCTGGCCGCGCGCATCAGCCAGCGCTTCAAGGCCGCCCTGATCGACGAGTTCCAGGACACCGATCCGGTGCAGTACGCCATCTTCAGCCGCGTCTTCGGCGGAGCGCAGGGCTGGCTCTTCCTGATCGGGGATCCCAAGCAGGCCATCTACTCCTTCAGGGGGGCCGACATCTACGCCTACCTGCGCGCCGCGCGGGACGCGCGGCAGCGCGCCTTCACCCTGGACACCAACTGGCGCGCCGATCCCCCGCTGCTGCAGGCGCTGCAGCGCGTCTACGAACGCCATCCCCTGCCCTTCGCCGACCCGCGCATCGGCTTTCATCCCGTGCGCGCAGCCCAGGAAGGCGGCACCCTGGAGCTGGTCGGCGCCCAGCCCCCGGCCCTGCGTATCCGCTACGTGGACCTGGCCGAGGCGAGCCAGGAGCTGACGGGCAAGCGCCAGCCGCGCATCAAGAAGGACTGGGCCTGGCGTCAGCTGCCGGCCCTGGTGGCGGCTGACATCGCCCGCTGCCTGAACAGCGGCGCCACCCTGGCCGGCGAGCCGCTCTGTCCGGCGCACCTGGCGGTGCTGGTACGCAAGAACCAGCAGGCCGCGGACATCCAGGGCGCGCTGCGGCAGCTGGCCATCCCCTGCGTGCTGCACGGCGCCTCCAGCGTCTTCACCTCCAGTATGGCCGAGGAGCTGCGGTTGGTGCTGGCGGCGGCGGCCGAGCCCAGCCGCGGCGCCGCGCTGCGCACGGCCCTGGCCACGGATCTGCTGGGCGCCGATGCCCGGCAACTCCTGGTGCTGGAGGAGGATGGGGAGGCCTGGGAGGTCCTGGCACAGCGCTTCCGCGCGCTCTGCGAGCGCTGGCGTCAGCGCGGCTTCATCCAGATGTTCCACGGCTTGCTGGAGGACTTCCAGGTCCATGCCCGCCTGCTGGCTCTGCCCGACGGCGAGCGTCGCATGACCAACTTGCTGCACTTGGGGGAGCTGCTGCACGGCGCCGCGCGCCGCGAGCGCCTGGGCGCCGAGGGCCTGCTGCGCTGGCTCGATCTGCAGCGACAGGCCGGCGCCGACGACGCCCAGGCCGCACAGCTGCGCCTGGAGAGCGACGCCCAGGCCGTGCAGGTGGTCACCATCCACCGCAGCAAGGGCCTGCAGTACCCCCTTGTGTGGTGCCCCTACCTGTGGGACGGCGCTGCGCTCTCTGCGCGCGAGCGGCAGCAGGTGCGCTTCCACGACGCCACGGATGGCGATCGGCTCAAGCTCGACCTGGGCTCCCGTCGCATCAAGCGGCACCAGGCCCGTTCCCTGCAGGAGCAGCGGGCCGAGAACCTGCGCCTGGCCTACGTGGCGCTCACTCGCGCCAAGCACCAGGTCACCCTCTTTCACGGCCCCTTCTCAGGCCTGGGGGGCTCTGCGCTGGGCTACCTGCTGCACCCCGTCGCCGGGGCCGCGCCAGAACGCGCGCTGGACGCCAGCAGCCGGCACATCAAGGCCCAGCAGAGCGCTGGCCTGCGGGCCGAGCTGCAGCAGCTGGCCGCCGCCTCCGAGGGCACGATCCAGCTGCTCGACAGCCCAGCGCTGCCCGCCGAGCGCTGGCAACAGACCGCTCCGCAGCTCAACGCGCTGCGCGCCAGACAGATCCGCCGCCGTCCGGATCGGGGTTGGCGTATCAGCAGCTTCTCGGCGCTCACGCGGGAGGCGCCCCGCGCTGGACCGGCAGCCGAGGGGCGGGACCTCGACGCCATGGATCCGCAGGCGCAGGCCGCGGGGCGGACCTCGCGCCCCCCCCAGCTGGAGGGAGCCGGGCTGGTTCCCCTGCACGCCTTTCCCCGCGGCGCCCAGGCGGGCAGCTTCCTGCACGCCGTGCTGGAGAGGATGGACTTCCAGGAGCGGGACGAGGCAGTGCTGGACAGCCTGGTGGCCAGGCAGCTCGAGCTGCACGGGGTGGCGCCTGCCAGCGAGGCGCCCCTGGTGCGCGCGGCCCTGGACCAGGTGTTGCGCACGCCTCTGTACGAACGGCGCCGCCTGCGGCTCTGCGACGTCACCCGCGAGCAGCGCTTGGACGAGCTGGAGTTCTTCTTTCCTCTTGCCGATCCCGCCGGGCGTCAGCGGCTCTCGCCCGCGGGGCTGGCGGCCTGCTTCCAGCGGCATCCCTCCGCCGCGGTGCCGGCCAGCTACCCGCAACAGCTGGCCGCCCTGCCCTTCTCCGCCCTGGCCGGCCATATGCGCGGCTTCATCGACCTGGTCTTCTGCCACGGCGAGCGTTGGTATCTGGCGGACTACAAGTCCAACCACCTGGGCGACACCAGCGCGGACTACGCTCCATCGCGCCTGACGGAGTCCATGGCCGCTCACCACTACCTGCTGCAGTACCACATCTACCTGGTGGCGCTGCATCGCTACCTGGGCTGGCGCCTGCCTGACTACGACTACCAGCGGCACTTCGGGGGCGTGCTCTACCTCTACCTGCGGGGCATGTCGCCGGCCTCCGGTGCCAGCTGCGGCGTCTTCCGCGACCGGCCCGCGCTGGAGCTGGTGCGGGCTCTTTCTCAGGCGCTGGCGCCCCGGGAGCGCCCATGAGTCCGGACCAGCTCACGACGCTGCGGGCGGCGGGCGCGCTGTCCGCCCTCGACCAGCACCTGGCTACCACTCTGGGGCGCCTGGCGGGCGAGGAGCGTCCCGAGGTGCTGCTGGCCCTGGCCCTGGTCAGCCGGGCCGCCGCTGCCGGCCACGTGCGCCTGGACCTGGCGCGGCTGGAGGGCCTGCGATCCCAGGCCGGCGAGCCGCTGCGGCTGGAGCGACCCGAGCTGTCGCACTGGATCGCGGCGCTGCGCGCCAGCCCCCTGGTGGGTCGCGGAGATCCGCCCACCCCCCTGGTCCTGGAAGAGAGGCGCTACCTCTACTTGCACCGCCTCTGGGACAGGCAGCGCCGCCTGGCCGACCAGCTGTGGCAGCGCGTGCAGGCCCCGCCGCCCACGCTGGACACGGAAGAGCTGCGACGAGACCTGGAGCGGCTCTTCCCGCAAGAGGCCGGGACAAGCGAGCCCGACCTGCAGCGCCTGGCAGCCTTCGTGGCTGCGCGCGGGCGCCTGGCCGTGATCTCGGGCGGACCGGGCACCGGCAAGACCACCACCGTACTGCGCATCCTGGCCCTGCTGCAGCTGCAGGCCCTGGCCTGCGGACAGCGGCCCCTGCGCTGCCTGCTGCTGGCGCCCACGGGCAAGGCCGCCGCCCGCCTGTCCGAGTCCCTGCGCCGGGGCCTACCCGCGCTGCCCGTGCCCCAGGCGATTCGCGACAGCATCCCCCTGGAGGCCACCACCATCCACCGCGCGCTGGGAGCCCGTATGCGCGGCATGCCCCGCTTCCGTCACGGTCCCCAGCGTCCCCTGCCAGCCGACGTGGTGGTGACGGACGAGGCATCGATGATCGACCTCAGCCTGATGTGCGCCCTGGCCGAGGCCGTACCTGCCGCAGCGCGCCTGGTGCTGCTGGGGGATCGCAGCCAGCTGGCCTCGGTGGAGGCGGGCGCCATCCTGGGTGATCTCTGCAACCTGGGCGGCCAGCCCCGCGGCCGCTCCAGCGGCCTGCAGCGCGCGGCCTACGAGCTGGGCGGCGTGGCCCTGCCTGTCGAAGAGCCCGCACCATGCGGCATGCAAGACTGCGTGGTGCGCCTGCAGCGCAGCTATCGCTTCGCGGCCGGGGGCGGCATCGCGGCCCTGGCGCGCGCCATCGACGAGGGCGACGCTGCGAGCGCTGAGGCCCAGCTGCTGAATCCGCAGCAGGGCGAGCTGCGCTGGACGGCCCTGGCCGAGGGCGACGGCTTGGACCAGCTGCTGGAACGGGAGCTGCTGGACGAGCTGCAGGCGCCGCTGCAAGCAGAATCGCCAGCCCAAGCCCTGCGTGCCCTGGAGCGGCGCCGCGTGCTCTGCGCCCACCACCGCGGGCGCCTGGGCGTGCAGCGCGTCAACCAGCGCGTGCGCCAGCTGCTGGCGGCCCGCGGCCAGGTGCCAGCCCAGGGCGAGTGGTACGCCGGGCGCCCGGTGATGGTCACACGCAACGAGCACAGCCTGCAGCTCTACAACGGCGACCTTGGCCTGGCCCTGGAGCGGACCGGCGAGCTGCGGGTGCACTTCTCGGCACCCGACGGCGGCACGCGCGCCATCCACCCCGCCCGTCTGCCGCCCTGCGCCACGGCCTACGCCATGACCGTGCACAAGAGCCAGGGCTCGGAGTTCCAGCGCGTCTTGCTGCTGCTGTCGACGCGGGTCTCCCCGATCATGACGCGTGAGCTGCTCTACACGGGCATCACCCGCGCCCGGAAGCAGGTCTGGCTGGCCGGCAGTCCGGAGGTGCTGCGCGCGGCCATCCGGCGCCGCGTACGGCGGGGATCGGGCCTGCGGGAGGCCTTGTGGGAGGTGGCGGCGTGAGGAGGTTTCGCAGGCCTTGTTCCCCATCCCAGGGGCAACTGCGCGCTGCGGTCTGCCACCCCGTCTTCCTGCTGGCCACGGCTGGGTTGCTGCTGAACGACCATCTGCTCAAGGGCTTGGCGCCCGGTCCGCTGACAGGCAAGCTCTCGGATGTCTGCTGGTTGGTGGTGGCGCCGGTGGTGCTGGGGGCCTGCCTGGCGTCGTTTTGGCCACGCAGGCCGCGCTGGCTAGGGGGGGCCGCCCTGCTGCTGACGGGCCTGGCCTTCTGCGGCCTGCAGCTGGTGCCGGCGTTGGGCGACGGCTGGTGCGCGCTGTTCGGAGGCAGGAACATCGCCGATCCCTGGGATCTGCTCTGCCTGCCGGCCCTGGCGCTGGTGCCGCTCTGCTGGCGGAGCGCGCTGCGCTCTCGCGCATGGCGGATGGGGGCGCTGTCGGCGGGGATTTTGGCCTGCCTGGCGACCCAACCCCGCGCGGTGTACTGGAGCCGGGTTCCCTGCCGCGCCCACGAGGGCTGGGATCCCCACGCGCCCCTCTTCCTGCAGTGGCCCTACAGCGAGCGCATCCTCATCGAGGCGCCGGGCATGCTGGACAACATCCGCCTGCGGGACGAGCACGGCGACGATGTTCCCTTCCACGCCGCGGCCCTGGCGAACGGAATCGTGGCGCTCTGCCCCATCGGCGGCCTGCTGCCCAACACGCGCTATCGCTGGAAGGTGGGGCCTTTCCCGGATCGAGCCAGCAACCACCTGCCTATCCCTCGCTTCTCCGACGAGGGCATCAGCTACTTCGAGACCGGAGCCCACGGCATCAAGGCGCCCATTTCCAGCGCCGCGGCCTGCGCGCAGGTGCGAACCGCGGACCACTTCGGGGACAATCCCTGCCATCTCCTCGACAGCGGCTTCGATGACACGGCGGATAGCGCTTTCGAGCCAGCTGACACGGCCGACACATCCGTTGCGGACGACACCGGGGACTCCTCCGACACGGGCCAAGGGGCCGACACGGGCGACAGCTCGTCGAAAAAGGACAGCGGCCAGGCCGCAAAGGCGCTCCGCAGGGAGCTTCCATGAGCCTGCTCCCGCAGCTCTGCACTCTCTTGCTGGCGCCAGCGCCGGGCTTGGCCGAGTCCGCCACGGCCTTGGAGGCGGTGCATGAAGCTCAGCGGCGCGCGGGCGAGCCGGTGATCCTGGGGGTGGCTGGCCACTGGGCCCTGGGCCACGCCAAGAACCTGGCCGCCAGCGTAGACCACGAGCTGATCTTCGTGCGCGTGCTGAAGAGCTACAGCGATCCCCGTCAAGGCCTGGCTTTTCAGCTGGGGCACTTCGGCTACGACTGCGGCTACCTGCTCACCTGCCTTGTCGGAGGCACGGCCGAGCTGGAGAGCCTGGGGGAGTGCGGCGCCGGGCAGGTGCCCGAAGGGGGCTGGCAGGGCCTGCTGCTGGAGGAGCCCAGGTCTTTGCGCACCGGCAGCGACGCCGTGGATACCGCGCAACCCTTCGAGTTCGCACCCTCAGCAGACGGATCCCGCGGCGAGCCGGAACGCTGGCGGCCGAGAGCGGCCAAGGGCTACCCAAACCCCGGCCCTTCAGCAGGCGGCTTCCGTGTCGGCCCGGCCAGCAGAGAGCACCTGGCGGCCATGCGCTTCGTCGGGCTGGTGGAAGCGGAGGGCTACCAGCTGGCCCAGCTCACGCTGGACGGGCGTGTGATCATAGAGGACAAGCTGGCCATCGACCTCTCCCTGCCCCTGGTGGCGGCCCAGTGGCCGCAGTACGACTTCAGCGAGCTGGGCCTGGGTCAGCTGCGCCTGGGCCTGCGCAACGCGGACCTGGGCAAGGACCACGAGGTGGGCGTGGAGCTGGCCTTTCCGGTGGCGCCCTCGGCGCTGCAGGTGCAGGGATGGGGCAGCCTGGCGCGCGAGACCCTGCCCGCCCTGGAGTTCATGGCGGTCTGGCAGCACACCTGGCGCTGGAGCCCGAGAATGCCCTTGACCATTCGCGGCGGCCTGGGGGTGCGCAGCGCGGACTACGACTGGGAAGGATCGGAACTCCCACAGCGAGAAGCGCGCCTGATGGCAGAGGGCGCCCTGGCCTGGGTGCTGGGCCTGGGTCCTCGCTCGGGCCTGGTCCTGGAGTACGAGCTGGTGGCGGACCGCAACGTCGGCTCCGCCCGCTCGCTGCTGCGCAGGGACCTGTACACGTCCGCAGGCCGCTGGGCGCTCGACCTGGGCCTGCAGCTGCCCTTGTGGCCCCTGCTGGCCTACGAGGTCGCGCTACCCCAGGCCATCGGCCAGCTGCGCTGGTATCCGCGCCGCGAAGCGAGGGCCCGATCCGCCAGCCCTTGATTGCGATCAAGGTGCTTGCGCCCCCTAGCGCCTATCTTCGAGCCCATGCACTGGCTCCTGCTGATCCCCGTCCTGCTCAGCCACCTGCTGCTGGCAGCCCACTTCCTGCGTGCCGGGCACGAGCTGCTGGTCCTGGCCTGCCTGGCGCTCCCCCTGCTGCTCATGGCCAGGCGCCCCTGGGCCGCCCGCCTGGTCCAACTGGCCCTGGCGCTGGGGGCGCTGGAGTGGGCGCGCACGCTCTTCGTGCTGGTGCGCCAGCGCGTGGCCCTGCAAGAGCCCTGGACGCGCATGGCCCTGGTCCTTGGCGCCGTGGCGCTGCTGACCCTGGGCTCAGCGGCGGTGTTCCAGGTGCCCAGGCTGGCACGCAGTTTCGGACTGCTGAGTACTACGCCCGACTAGGGCATTGGGATGTCCCCTTTGCTACCTGCGTTACTTCGTAATTGGTAATGGTGACAACCTGACCCCATTGGTGGGGGGGGGGGGGGGGGTGGGGGGGGTGGGGTACGAGAAAATTGAAAAAATAATTGAAGGACAAA
>CAYVQL010000128.1:13574-28070 GCA_964454135.1 uncultured Enterobacterales bacterium
CCTTGTGGGGGGGGGGGTTTTTTTTCACATTTTTTTTTTGGGTTTTTTTTTTTTTTTTTGCCCCCCCCCCCCCCCGCCGACGTGCTACCATGCCCATCATGACGAGCTGCGCGCGCCTCCTTCTGCTTCCCATATTGCCGCTCTGCGCCTGCCAGCCGGGCTTCCTCAGCGGGCTGCCGGCCGGGGACCGGGAAGAGCGAGGGGAAGGCGACACATCGTCCCGTGACACCAGCCAACCCGAGACCCTGGGCAGCCCCTGCGAGGATCTGTCCTACCCCGATGTGGTGATCCACGAGCTGGTGGCCTCCAACGTCCAGGGCCTGCTTGACGCCGACGAAGAGAGCTCGGACTGGCTGGAGCTGCGCAACCTGGACAGCGATCCGGTGGACCTGGCGGGCTGGGGCCTGTCCGACGATGACGGCGACAGCCTGCAGTGGGTCTTCCCTTCCCTGGTGCTGGATCCGGATGAGATCGTGCTGGTCTTCGCCTCGGGCAAGGAGTCGCAGTCCGAGGAGCTGCACGCCAACTTCTCTATTGACGCCTTCGACGCGCAGGCCAGCCTGGCGGGTCCCGAGGGCTGCATCGTAGACCAGATCGGCCCGGGGCGCCTCTACGCCGACATCTCCTACGGCCGCACGCAGGAAGACGCCGGGACCTGGGGCTACTTCATGGAGCCCACCCCGGGGCTGAAAAACGACAGCGAGTCCCGGCCGGGCTTCGCACCCACGCCCGAGCTCTCGCCGCAGCCCGGCTTCTACGACGACGCCGTCACTGTCAGCGCTTCCTGCGAGTCCTCCTCCGCTACCCTGCGCTTGACCTTCGACGGCGCAGCCCCGAGCGAAGACAGCGAACTGTACGAGGCCCCCTTCGAGGTCACCGGCGCGCTTCAGCCGGCCGTGGTGCGAGCGCGGGCCTGGATGGACGGCCTGTGGCCCAGCCGCATCGCCACGGCCACCTACAGCAGCGATCCCACCATCCTTGAGGACGACCTGAAGGTCGTCTCCCTGGTGGTGGACCCCTTCGACCTGTACGACGAAGAGACCGGCATCTACGCCTACGGCCCGCCCGACTACACCTCTTACTACCCCTACTTCGGGGCCAACTTCTGGGAGGACTGGGAGCGGGACGCCCACATCCAGATCTGGGAGCCCGACGGCAGCCTGGTCATCGACCAGGACGCGGGCGTCAAGATCCACGGCGGCTACACCGTGGCTTTCAACCAGAAGAGCTTCCGCATCCTGGCCCGCTCGGGCTACGGCCCAGACACGCTGGCCTACAAGTTCTTCCCCAACGATGATCTCGACGCCTTCGAGATCATCGTGCTGGAGGGAGCGGGCGACTGGTGCCCCACCCACACGGAGAACGCCGTCGTCCCCGTGCTCTTCCGGGACCAGGACGGCGTGCGCTTCCCCAGCATCGACGCCCAGGCCTGGGAGCCCACCGTGGTCTACCTGAACGGGCAGTTCTGGGGCCTGTACGCCTTCCGCGAAAAGCTGGACGAGCACTTCATCGAAGCCCGCCACGGCGCCGATCCCGACAACCTGGACCGCATCGAGTGCACGGCGGACGGCACAGCCGACTGGTGGCGCATCCAGCAGGGCGACTGGGTGGCCTTCGACGAGCTGAATGAATTCGCGGCGCAGAACGACCTGTCCGATCCTGAGGCCTGGGCCGAGTTCAAGACCATGGTCGATATCGAGAACATGGCCTCGGCAGTGCTGGCGCAGGGCTACTGGGGCAACACCGACTGGTGGGACAACAACCTGCGCATGTGGCGCGAGCGCAAAGAGGAGGGGCCTTTTCGCCACATGATCTTCGACTTCAGCCATAGCTGGCCCTCCTACACCTACGACCACTTCGGCGTCAGCGTGGGTTGGTCGGGCGATGGCCTGCCCATCGCCAACGCCCTGCAGAACGAGGAGTTCCGCGTGCTGCTGGCCAACCAGGCCAGCGATTTCTTGAACACCAACCTGGCCGTGGAAAACGCCCTGCCGCGCGTGGACGAGATGCACGCCCGCATCGAGCCCGTCATCGCCGACCAGTACGCCACCTGGTGCGGGCAGCCCAAGACCTACTGGGACAGCCTGGTGCTCTACTCCCGGCAGTTCGTCCAGGAGCGGCCCGCCATCCTGCGCACCCACGTCATGCAGCACCTGGGCCTGCCCGGCGTGGCGGACCTGACCCTGGAGGCGGATCCCGCTGGCGCGGGCAGCTTCCGCCTGACCGTGGTCGAAGTGGATCCACCCTTCACGGGGGCCTTCTTCCAGGGCATCCCCATCTCGGTGACGGCGCTGCCAGCCCAGGGGTACGAGCTGGCGGGCTGGTCGGACGGCTCCCTGGGCGAAGAGGCCAGCGTCAGCTTCGAGTTGGACGGGGATGCCAGCCTGACGGCCTATTTCCAGTGATCAGGCCTGCGCTCGCTCTGCTGGGCGCCGCCCTCTGCGCCTGCCAGGACTGGCAGCCCCCGGGGGACGGCGTGGCCAAGGGTTGCCAGGAGCAGGCCTCCTTCGACCGTCCCATCGCCCATACCCTCGGTTTCTCGAGTCACCTGGACCAGGACGACGACGAGAGCAGCCGCGCGCGGCGCGACTTCGAGCTGGCGGGCTGGCAGGAAATCGGCGTCGGCATCGTGCGCCGGGACATCCACTGGCACGAGGTGGAGCCCGAGCGGGGCAGCTTCGACTTCTCGGGGCCGGACGTCTTCGTGGAGGCGGCAGAGCAAGCCGACGCCGAGCCCCTGGGCCTGCTGGTCTACGGCAACCCCTGGGCCAGCAGCGCAGGCGACGAGAATGCCTACCCCCCGGACGACCCGGACGACTACGCTGAGTTCGCCGTACAGGTGGCCCGCCACTACGGATCGCGCATCCGGCGCTACGAGATCTGGAACGAGCCCAATGCGGGGGTGCGCTTCTGGCTGCCCGTGGAAGATCCGGCCGCCTACGCCGCGCTCTTCGTGGCTGCCGCCCAGGCCCTGCACGACGAGGATCCCGAGCTGCAGGTGGGTCTGGGGAGCCTCTTCCTACCCGACCTGCTCGTCAACACCCCGGGGCTCGAATTCCTGGAGGCCGCCCTGCAGGCCGATCCGCAGCTGTTGGAGCATGCGGACGCTCTGGCCGTGCATCCCTACCGCTACCCCTTCACGGCCCCAGAGGTGCGCAACGAGTGGCAGGGCTCCTGGCTGGACGACCTCTGCCAGACCCGCGAGCTGTTGGAGAGCCACGGCGCCGGCCAGCTGCCACTGTGGGTCACCGAGATGGGCTGGCACACGGCCGCCGACGCGCTCTTCGAGGGCGTCAGCCCCCAGGATCAGGCCGCCTTCCTGCTGCGTTCTTTCCTGTCGGGTCTGAGTCATGGCCAGCAGATGTACCTGTGGTATACCTTCGCCGATGGCGGTGACGACAGCGGTGACCAGGAGCAGATGTTCGGCCTGTGGGGCTACGACGCCGATCCCACCCAGGAGCCGGCGGCCGAAGCCAAGCCCGGCGTCGCGGCCTGGAAGAACCTCGTCCAGGTGCTGGGGCAGCACGATCAGGTGGCGGATCGTTCAGCCTGGTTGGGGCTGGACGACCAGACCTGGGCCTACGAGCTGTCTGGCGGCCAGGGCAGCGCCTGGGCCCTGTGGTCCTCGGCGGAGCTGACCGCCGTGCGCATCCCAGGCGAAGGGAGCGCCACGCTGCTGGACATGATGGGGGGCGAGGAGGAGATACAGGCCGAGGGCGGCCATTTCATGGTCCACATGGGAGGCGAACCGCACTACCTGCTGCTGCCTTGAGGCGACGCCAGGCTGGGCCGCTCTTGCAGCCAGAGGGTCATCTTCCAGAGCGCCCGCAGCTCCTCCAGACGCAAGCTGACGGCCTCCGGGCTCATCTCGTTGCTGTCTCTCGCATCATCGACCGGGCAGGCTGCGAGGGCGGCGCCATCCGTGACGAGCTCCGGGGAAGAGGCGCCGAGAGCTCTCCTATTCTTCATCGGACAGCCCCAGCTTCTCGAGATCGGCCAGATCCTGCGCCCGTCCCGCCAAGCGCTTCATATAGGCCAGGCCCTCCAGCGAGACGACGCAGAGCTCGCCGTCCACGAGCTCCACCATCCGGCGTGCCTCCCATACCCCGGTGAAGCTGGGCTCAACGAGGATCAGATCCAGCGTCAAGACATGAGGACCGTCGATCTTGGATACCCGCTGCAGCCTCCGCTCTCCGATGGTCCCGTGGCCGAAAGTCATCGGTGCGGCTCGGAATCGCCAACCCAGGGGCTCGAGGATCTGAAGCACGCGCGCCAGGTCGCCCTCGCGGACGAGCATATCGATGTCCTTGGTGGAGCGAACGGCCCCATGCACGGTCACGGCGATTCCCCCGCACAAGGCGTAGGGTATGCCGCTTCGGGCCAGCGTTGAAGTCACGCTGCGCAGCTCGTCGACCAGGTCCATGGAGACATCCTACCACCGCAATCCGGTGTTGATGCGCGAGTGCCGTCGGGGACCGCCGACACAGCTGGTGCGGCTGCTCGCTCGCGGTCGGGCTCAACCCAGGATCTTGCCCCCGTCGGCCTGCAGCTCCAGCTGCCGGCGCAAGAGGCGCAGCTCCAGGGCCAGGCGGTCGAGCGCATCGCCCTGCTCGCGCACCACCTCGTTCAGGTCCAGCAGCTGCTTCTCCAGGAAGGCGACCTTGACCTCCAGATCCTCGACGCGTCGCTCCTGCTCAGCCATGACGCATCCGCCTGCGAATCGCGGTCCCGGCCAGCAGCAGCGCCAGCAGGCCCGCACCTGCACCGCCCCCGGCGCAGCCCTCGCAGTCCCCGTCCTTGTCGCCATCGCCCGCGGTGTCCGCCGGCGCCTGCCCCGTGTCATCGCCGTCCGGGGGCTCGCTGTCCCCAGGCGGATCGCTGTCCGAAGGCCCGGTGCCGCCGCATTCCTCGTCGTCGCCGTCGGTGGCGCCGTCGCAGTCGTCGTCCAGGCCGTTGTCGCAGTCCTCGGTGCCCTCCGGATTCACAGAAGCGTCGCCGTCCTCGCAGTCGCCGTCGCAGGCGCTGTAGCCATCGCCGTCCACGTCGTCGGGGTTGGCCGCCGCTGGCGTGCCGTAGTCGCCCGTTCCCTGGCCGCCGTAGTCCAGGCTGGCATCGGCCGGCGTGGCGGCCCAGTCGCTTAGCTCGCTGCTGCCGCCGCTGCTCTCCAGACCAGGACAGAGGTAGGTGGAGCGCCCCAGCTCGCTGGGCCAGTCGCCCACGTTCTCGTAGTCCACCCGCGAGACCGCCAGCTCCCCCATGAAGAGCTGCAGGCTGTCGGCGGCGTAGGACTCCAGAGAGAACTCGTCGTAGCTGTAGACGAAGTCGGGATCGGGCAGGTTGCCGTTGTCCTCGGCGTCGCCGGCGGCGGCCAGCAGGGCGTAGCCGCCGGCGGGCACCACGAGCTCGCTGTCGATAACGAAGCTCTCGCCCAGCTCGTCCTGCACGACCCAGTTCAGCAGGTTGAGGTCCACCTCGCCCGCGTTGTGGATCTCGAACCACTCGCCCTCGACCGTGGCCGCGGCGTAGGGATCGTCCATGAACTCGCTGATGACGATGGTGCCCTCGGCCACCCAGTCCTCGTCGGCCAGCCCATCGCAGTCGTTGTCCGCCAGGTCGGCCACCTCGGGGTTCTCCGGAAAGAGGTTGGGATCCTCGTCGTCGCAGTCGCCATCGCACACATCCCAGCCATCGCCGTCGTCGTCGTGGCAACACAGCCCCGCGGGGTTCTCCTCGCCCGGCGTGCCGTAGTCGCCCGTGCCCGCGCCGCCGTAGTCGTACTCAATCTCGAAGGGGATGGCGCACCAGCCCACCGGGTCGTCGTTGGCCTGGGCATCGATGTAGCCAGGGTCCAGGTAGAGGGAGCCGCCTTCGGTCACGGGCCACTCCGGAGGCAGGTAGCTCAGCTCGTCGATCACCGTGCCACCCATGCTGATGATGAGATCGTCACCCGCGTTGTTCAGATGCATGTCGTCCCAGTCGAAGGCCCAGTCCACCTCGGGCAGGTTCCCGTTGTAGTCGGACACCGGGCGGGCCGCGAACAGGGCGTATTCGCCCGCGACAACCAGCACGCTCTCATCGATGACCACGAAGCCGTCGCTGTCGGAGATGGTCCAGCCCTGCATGTCGATGTCGCGGGAAGAGACGTTCTTCAGCTCGAACCACTCGCCCCGCTGCTCGGCGACAGCCACGGGCTCGGGCATCATCTCGGTGATGACCAGGTCGCCCACGGCCACGAAGTCCTCGTCCAGCAGCCCGTCGCAGTCGTTGTCCAGCCCGTCGTCCAGCTCGGTGGCTGTGGGCCCGATGGTGGGATCGTCGTCGTCGCAGTCGCCGTCGCAGGCACCCAGGCCGTCGCCGTCCAGGTCTTCGCAGACCGCGTCGAAGCTGACGGCCAGCCCCTCGTACAGCACGTCGTCGGTCTCGCACATATACTCGAGGTAGGGTCCCGAGAGAGCCGCCTGGATGCCCACCGTGGCCGAGGCGCCGTTGAGGTACTCCTTTTCCTTGCTGTCCAAGGAGGCGTACTGCAGCAGGATCTCGTTGGTGGTCTCCACAAGGATGGCCTGGAAGGTGTAGAAGCTGCTGCTACCGTAGTGCGGGACGTTGTCGTACTGCACCACCAGCTGCCGCTCCGGCGACTTGCCCAGCACCTCCCAATAGACATCGCCGGCCCCGACGGCGTCGGCCTCGAGATCGTCCCACAGCGCCAGGATCATGGAGTCGTCGCCGTCGTCGTTGCTGCCGGGCAGGCACTCGTTGCGGTTGTAGATTTCGTTGTCATTGCCAAACAGCAGCACCCCGTCACCCACGGTGACCTGGCTGTAGCCGCTGCCGTAGAACCAGAAGGTGAAAGGCAGGCTGATGACCTCTTCTCCGTCGTCATCGATGCCCGTGGCCGTGCCGGTCTTGGAGATGTCGGTCCAGCTGTAGACCGGGCCGCCGGCTTCGTCGGAGTCGATGTAGCTGTAGCCGAAGTCGTCGGGGCCACCGGACAGCGCCAGGGCGCTGGCGGGGATCAGCAGGCTGCTGGTGACCAAGGCGAGATGGATGCTGCGCATGATGCCGTCCTCCCTAGTAGCCCTGGCTGGAGACGAAGTCGTAGAGGTTCTCGATGAACTCTCCGCGGCCCAGCAGCTGGCTGGAGTGGTAGTCCAGGTGCCAGACCACCTCGCCTTTCTCTGTGACCTCGAAGATCTCCGAGGCGCTGCCCACCAGGTGCAGGGTGTTGCCGTTGTCCAGGCGCCAGGCGTCGCCGTTGGTGCTGGCGTAGCAGCCGGGATCGTAGTTCCAGACCTCTTCCAGCACGCGCTCTTTGTGGTTCACCACGTACTCGCGCACCATGGTGGTGGTGTTGCCGTCGTTGCGGGCGTAGGTGGAGACCAGCAGGTTGCCCTCGTCGGTGTAGGACACGCCGTGCTGCCAGGAGAACTTGGAGTCCGGGGGGTCGAAGCTGTAGCCGCCGTTGAGCTCTCCGGCCCACCAGAGGCTCTCCCCCGTGGCGTGGTCCACCTCCACCAGGGTGTCGTTGGTGTAGAAGCTGTAGAGGAAGGCATCGCGCTCCACGGAGTAGAAGATGCCGTTGGACTCGCAGTAGCTGGTGTTGTACCAGTCGTCCGAGCAGGTCCAGAGGATGGTCTCTTTCTCGGCGTCGGGCGCCATTTCCACCAGGGCCTCCCCGCCGCCGTGGTCCTGGCTGCCCCAGACCAGGGTCTCGTCGGGCAGCTGCACGAAGGCATGGTGCAGCCCGCGAGTGTCGATGACGTCGATCTCGCCGTCCAGGTAGGTGCGATGCACCTTGGAGCCGGCCCCGTCGTCGTAGTTGGACCAGGCCGTGGCCTCGTCCCACAGGATGTGGTCGCCCGTGACGGCCACCTGGGCGAAGAGGGTCCAGTTGCGGTTGGGAGCCGCGCTGGCCCATACCGGCCGCGCCTGGCGATCGATGATGTAGGTCCAGTAGGTGCCGCCGCCCCAACCCACCGACTCCTGGTTGATGCTGGCCAGCAGGTACTTGCCCTCGGCCAGCCAGCCGTCGGTCTCCGCCACCTCGACGGTGGGGATGGGCAGCCCCACGGGCAGCGGACCGGTCTCGATCAGCTCGCCCTCGAAGCTGCTGCCCCCTTCCACGACTACGTACCAACCTGCCACCTCGCCAAAGGGGATGCCCAGCAGGATCTGCTCGTGGGCACCGGCCGAGGCCTGGAACGAGGGCGACGACATCCACTCCGAGCCCTCGAAGGCGAACTCCACGTGCACCGTGGCGGCCGCGCTCTGCTCCCAGGTCACGTAGACCAGGCTCTGCATGTCCTCGTGCAGGGTCCAGTCCAGCTCGGTGATCAGCACGTCGGTGGGGTTGCCCGGGTCGCCGCTGTCACTGTCGCCCGGCTCATCGCTGTCGCTGTCACCGGGCGGACTCGTGTCTTCGCTGTCTTCGACGGGAGGCGTGGCGCTCTCCCCGGTGTCCTCAGGATCTTGGCATGCCATGAGCGGGATGGACAAGAGAAGCGCTGGCCGCATGTTGGGCTCCTGGAGAGGTGAACAGGCCAATGAACGTACAACAGCCGACGATAACCGTCTCGCCATTGGGGCGAAGGTGACATTCTCACTACAGGCGCAGGGGCACCGACCATTTCCGCCGACAGTGTCGGCGGAAATGACCGGCGCCATTTTTTTTGGGGGGAAGACAGATTCTTCCCCCCTATTCGAGGCGGACACCGCCTCTCCCCCCCATCTTCGCCGCTTGATGAGCGGCGCAGGGCTGCGTACGCAGCCCTGAGACAGCGCTGCGGAAGCTCCTCGAACTGTCGGCGGGATCGGCGTATTTTGTTCGGTGCCCGCGCAGGTATTGTGGGGCGTCGGCGGTGGCGAACCGTGACGTCGATGACAGGTCTGCTTCTGCGACGACCAGGGCTTCCACTGCGACGATCCCCTGGGTGAGACGGGCGACAGCTCCGCCTGAGCGGCCTCGCTAGCGCAACAGCAGAGCCGTGGCGCAGATCAGGGTCACGGACCAGAGCACGTCGGGTGGCAGCTGCAGGTCGCAGCGACGGTCGGTCAGCAGGTCGGCCCGCGGGCCGAACTCCTCGTCGCCGTGCCAGAGCGCCACCGTGATGGGCACGCGCGGGAAGAACCACAGGCGCACGGCCACGTCGCCCAGCTCGCAGGCCTCGCCGCCCCAGGCAGCCGCCGCCGCGTGCAGCGCCTCGGCCCGCCCATCGTAGGCCTGGGCGATGGCGCCCAGGGGCAGGACGTGGGAGCCGCGCTCGTAGATCAGGCCGCCGCGCAGGGCGCGCGGGCGGGCCAGCTCGCCGCTCAAAGGCGCGTCCAGGGCGCCCAGCAGGTAGTGCAGCAGCGCCAGCTGCGAGAGCTCGCCGAAGCGCTGCAGGTGGGCCTGCAGTCGCTGCTGGCGGGCCGTGATGCTGCGGTCTTCGAGCCGCACGCGCACCTGGTCGCCGAGCACGATCAGCAGGTAGCCGGCCTGATCGTGCTGCGCCTGGGCGCGCACGCAAACATCCTGCGGATCGCAAGCCGCCAGTCGCTCCCAGGCCTTGTTCACGCCACTGGACATGGGCGCCATGCTAGCGCGCAGGGCGCGACGCAGCCAGCGAGGAAGGCCCCTCTACATGATCTTCTCGATCACCACGTCTTCACCCGCCTGAATCCCCGCCTGCTCGATGGCGTTGGCGGGCACGCTGATCCCCCCGCTGGCGCCCTCGTCCACGGCCAGCGTGGCGTGCACGGAGCGCAGGCCCCCGAACCACCAGCGTCGGTCGCAGACATAGACCAGGTCGCCCTCGCGCGCCTTCATGCGCTGGGCATCGGCGGCGCACATGGCCACCACGGGCCGGGTGTCCAGGTCCAGATCGACCTGCGGGCCGGCGCGCAGCAGCAGGCGCAGCTTCTCGCCCGGCACGGCGTCGTTGGGCTCGCCGCCCTTGAAGAGGCGCTTGGCCTCCTGGATGCCACCCACCCACAGACCCCGGATGCGCTCCGGGTCTTTCATGGGCCAGATGAACGAGCAGCCCACGGCCAGCCCGGTGCAAAGGGCGAAGCCGAAGAGCGCGCGCATATAGTTGAAGCCCGAGCCGGGGTCCATGCCGTGCAGCGCGGCGAGGGGCTGGATCATGACCGGGAATGCGATGGACAGCCCCACCAGGGCGCCGCCCACGGTCATGGTGATGAAGGCCGCCCGCGGCGAGAAGCGCTTCCACAGGATGCCCAGCACCACCACCACCAGGATGGGGGGGCTGATGGCGGCCGTGAACGTGCCGTGGGCCATGTAGATGGACTTGAAGCCCATGTACACGGGCACCAGGGCCAGGCCAGCGATGGTGAAGAGGATGGAGGCCCAGCGCGCCACGGCCAGGTAGTGCCGATCGTCGCGGTCCTGGGCGATGAAGGGCTTGTAGACGTCGTTGACCGCGATGGCGGAGACGGCGTTGATCAGGGTGTCCACCGTGCTCATCAGGGCGGCGGTCAGAGCCGCCAGGATCAGGCCGAAGATCCCGGGGCGCGTGATGAGCGAGGCCACCTCCATGAAGATGTTGTTGGGGTCCACGTCCGCCGGGATCAGGCCGAAGCTGGCCATGCTGCGCCCCAGCCAGCCCGCATTGCCCACGGCCAGCACGGCCATGGGCATCAAAAAGAGCACCACCACGATGATGGCCTTGCGCCCCTCGGCCACGCTCTTGACCGCCAGAAAGCGCATGATGAGGCCCTGGTTGGCGAAGTAGAAGAACATGGAGGAGCCGAAGAGGTCCTGCCAGAAGATGCCCACCATGGGGAACTTCTCGGGCTCGGCGAAGCCGGAGAAGGGCAGGCGGTGGGCCTGGGGCAGGCCCTCCCAGAAGGCGGCCAAGCCCCCCAGGCCGTCGGGGTTGTGATCGCCCAGATACCAGATGCCCAGCACGAAGAGCAGGATGCCGGCCCCCAGCAGCAAGAAACCCTGCAGCAGGTCGGTCATGATGACAGCGGTCTGACCGCCGAAGGTGACGTAGACCGCGGCTACCACGGCGATGATCACGGCCCACAGAAAAATACCGATGCCCGGCACGATGGCGTGCATGGCCACGCCCAGGGTGTACAGGTTGATGCCGATATAGCCCACCATGTACAGCAGGATGAAGATCACGGCGGCCACGCGCGTGGGGCGATCGAAGCGCTTCTCGAAGTACTCGGGGATGGAGGTGACCCGCGCGAAGTAGATGATGGGCAACCAACCCAGCATGAAGAGCGGCACCAGGAACCAGTCGTTCAGGTAGGTCATGGACGAGCTGAAGCCGTAGCGGAAGCCCGCCGCCGCGTACTTGATGAACGAGTAGCTCCCCACCACCGTGGCCACGCAGGAGAAGGAAATCAGCCACCAGGAGAAGCGCTGACCCGAGAAGAAGAAGTCCTTGGTGGTGCGCGTGCTGCGGCCGAAGAGGGCGCCGAAGCCCAGCACCACGACGAAATAGACGACCACGATCACGTAGTCGATGGGTGTGCCGTAGGCGATTTCCATCAGGGCCTCCTCATGAAGCCAGCAGGATCCAGGTCCCGTGAAAGACCAGGTATCCGACAAAGCCGAGCAGGCAGGTGTGGAAGGTGCGCCGGTCGGAGTGGTTTCCAGGCTGCGCGGCACCGAACCTGAAGCAGAGCCACAGGCTGATGGCGAAGAAGAGCCCTCCGATGCCGTACTGATAGGCCAGCTGCAGCCAGTTCATCGCTTCGTTCTCCGGGGTCGGCCGGAATGTACGGGAGGTGGGGCGCCCGGTCAACCGTGGCGGCCGCAGCCCCCTACCAACCGCAGCGACAGCCCTTGTTCCGCTCCTGCAGCCAGGCCTGCAGCGGCGCGTAGTACTCCTGGATGGCGGTGGCGTCCATCTGGCGCTCGCCAGACAGCTTCTCGAGGGCGTCTGGCCAGGGCCGCGTGGCGCCCATGGCCATCATGTCCTCCAGGCGCTGGCCGGCTTCTTCCTGACCGTGGATGGAGCAGGTGTGCAGCGGCCCCTCGTGGCCCGACTGCTGGCAGAGGGCGCGGTGGAACTGGTACTGCAGGATGGTGGACAGGAAGTAGCGGATATAGGGCGTGTTGGTGGGGATGTGGTTCTTGGCGCCCGGGTCGAAGGCGTCGGTGGGGCGGTCCACAGGGGGCGCGATACCCTGGTAGCGCTCCTTCAGATCCCACCAGTGGGCGTTGTAGTCTTCGGGCGCCACGCGGCCCGCGAAGACGTCCCAACGCCACTTGTCCACGATCAGGCCGAAGGGTAAGAAGGCCACGGCGCCCAGGGCGCGCTCCATCAGGGCGTTCAGCTCGCCGTCGGGGACCTGCTCCAGGATGCCCAGCCGCACCAGGTGCTCTGGCGTGACCGACAGCTGGATGGTGTCGCCGATGGCCTCGTTGAAGGCCGCGTTGGCGTCGTCGCGGAAGAGCGTCGGGTGCTTGCGCATCGTGTAGTAGTAGTACACGTGGCCCAGCTCGTGGTGCATGGTGGCGAAGTCGTCGTAGCGCCTGCGGATGCACATCTTGACCCGCAGATCCTCGTCAAAGTCCACGTCCCAGGCGCTGGCGTGGCAGGCCACGTCGCGATCGCGGGGCTTGACGAAGAGCGAGCGCTCGTAAAAGGTCTTGGGAAGGGGATCCAGCCCCAAGGACACGAAGAAGGACTCGGCCTTGGCCACCAGCTCCTTCTCGTCCCAGCCGGTCTTGACGATGGCCGCATCCAGGTCCACGGCCACGTCCGGCTCGGGGGCCAGCTGGTCGTAGAGGGTCTGCCATTCCTGGCCCCACATATTGCCCAGCAGGTGGGCGGGGATGGGCTTGCGCTTGGGCACCCGCTTCTTGCCGTACTCCTCCTGCAGCTGCTGCCGCACGTAGCAATGCAGGTCGCTGTACAGGGGCTCCACCTGGCTCCACAGACGGTCGACCTCTTGCTCGAAAGCCACGGACTCCATGTCGTAGCGGGATTTCCAGAGGTGCCCCAGGTCGTCGTAGCCCAGATCCTGGGCGCCCAGGTTGGCCAGCTCCACGAAGCGGGCGTAGGGCTCGCGCATGGGGGGCGCGATGGTGCGCCAGCCCTGCCAGGCCTCCAGCAGCTCGTCCCAGTCGCGGCTCTGCGAGATCACATCCGCCAGCTCGCCCAGGTTCTTGCAGTCGCCCTCGGCGGGGCAGTACTTGCCCTTGCCGTAGGCGCTCTCGAGCTCGGCGGCGATGGTGGCCAGCTCGTCGCGCAGGGCGGGATCCTGGGGGGCCGGCAGGTCCAGGGCCAGGCGCAGCAGGTCCAGCTTGCGGCGCTGCTCGTAGGACAGGTCCAGCTCGGAGAAGCGGCGCGACTCGGCGGCCGCCTCGGATACGAAGGCCATCATGTCCGCCACGGCCTGGGCGGCGATGATCTCGGTGTCGTGGGTGATGAAGTTGTACTGCACCCACCAGGCGCGCTCGCGGCGAATCATCAGCTCCAGCAGCCGGGCCTCGGTCTCTTCCAAGAAGGCGGCGGCTTCTTCGGCGCTGACAGCGGCAGGCTCATCGGCGCTGGCGGCCTGGGGCAGGACGAGGCCGAGCAGGAGGCATGGCAAGGCGAGACGCGGCAGGGACATCGGGGCTCCTCGTTCTTCTTGGACGCGGACGCCGCAATGCTAACCAGAACGAAGCCGAGCCGCCCACCGCGGTCAGAGGCCGAAATATGCTCTCGCAAAGGCGCAAAGACGCAAACACCCGTACAACGGCGACCGCCGGGTTGCGCCGTGGAAGGGCGCTACCTCATCACTCCCCGAACGGCGTCTCGTCGCAGACGTCGCCTTGGCCGTCGCCGTCGCTGTCCTCCTGGTCAGGGGCCCAGACTCCGTCGGGGCTCAGGGAGAGCTCCAGGTCGGTCACGGGCTCCCCGTCGTCCAGAAAGCGCGCGTAGTTGCCCCACTCGCCGCCCTGGTCGTAGACCTTGAGCAGCAGGCTGTTCCAGCCGGCCTGCAGCTGCACCTCGGCGTTGAAGTAGTCGATCACCGTGCCCTGGCAGCCGGACTCTTCCATCACCACATCGCCGTTCAGCCAGACGCGGATCCCATCGTCGGGCCCCATGGCCATGGTGAGCTCGCGGCTCTGCTCGCTGTGCAGGTAGAGCGCGTTGTAGACCTCGCGCGGGGCACCCACGCTGCCAAAGGCGTCCAGGTACTCGATCCTGTCGCCGCTGCTCCAGAGCACGGTCCAGCGCTGCTCGCCGGCCTCGTCTCCCAGGGCGGGCTGGGTGCTGGCGTCGTCTTTGCCCAGCAGGTCCAGGTCGGTGGGCAGGCAGCTGTCCTCGCTGCTGTTGCCGTCGAAGGGACCCACCGCCAGCCAGGCGCGCAGGAAGCCCTGGTCCGTGGGGGTCGGAGGCGCGGCGTCAGGGCCATTGGGGATGTCGGGGCAGTTGTCTTCTTCGTCGTCCACGCCATCGCCGTCGCGGTCATCGTCGCACTGGTCGGGCTTGCCATCGCCGTCGGGATCATCCTCGTCTTCGATCACGTAGCTGGCGTCCTGCGGAT